>NZ_JBBCAT010000001.1:647811-971717 GCF_037203705.1 Prosthecomicrobium sp. N25 | reverse complement strand
GGATCATGACCCGGCGGACGATGCCGGCGTCCCGACTGCCGAGCGTGTAGGCGGCCTCCACCAGGTCGCGGCGGGTCGACCCGACCGCGATCGCCACCATGAGGACGAGCTGGAACACCGAACCGATGAAGATGACGAGGAGCTTCTGGAACTCGCCGATCCCTGCCCAAAGGATCAGCAGCGGGATGAAGGCGGAGGCGGGCAGGTAGCGGGCGAAGGAGACGAAGGGCTCGAAGAAGGCCTCCACCGGCTTGTAGGCGCCCATCAGGATGCCGAGCGGCACGGCCAGGATCGCGGCGAGCACGAAGCCGCCGACGACCCGCCAGACCGTCATGCCGATGTCCTTCAGGAAGCCGTAGTCGACCAGCAGCGACCAGCCGTCCCGGACCATCGTGACCGGGTCGGCCAGGAAGGTCCGCGAGACGAAGCCGCCGAGGGTCGCGTAGGCCCAGGCCGCGAAGAACAGGACGAAGAACAGGATCCCGAGGATCGTCCGGGCGGCGGGCGAGATCGGCTCCAGCGGCTTCATGAGCACTCCGCGACAAGACAGGCCGGGGGACGTCCGGACGCCGGCATGGATGCGCCCGTCCGCAAGGCCGGCCGGGGGCGGGCCTCCCGGACCGGACGGCGGGCCACACTGCAAGGCGGCAGGGACCCGCCGAGCCGGCGATCACTTGATGAAGCGGTCGTCCACCAGCGTCTTGATGTCCGGCTTCGACTTGATGATGCCGACCTCCAGGAGGACGGCGGCCGCCTCCTCGGAGAAGCGGAAGATCTCGTCGGCGAAGAATTTCTGGTTGGCCGCCTTGTCCTGCCAGCGCAGGTACTTGGCGGAGGCGCCGAACTGGTCGCCGGTCTGCTTCACGTCGGCGCCCATAATCTCGTAGGCCTTGGCCTGCTCCTTGGCGATCATGTCGAGCGCCTCGAAGTAGCTGTCGGCGAGGGCCTTGGCGGCTTTCGGGTTCTCCTCCAGGAACTTCGGCGTGCAGCCGACCGTGTCCATGATCATCGGATAGTCGAGGGTGGTGGCGATGATCTTGCCGGCTTCCGGCTTGTCGCGGACGGAGGAGAGATAGGGCTCGTATGTCATCGCCGCGTCGTTCTGGCCGGCTATGAAGGCCTGGGCGGCGGGGCCCGGCTCCATGTTGACGACGTTGACGTCCTTCACCGAGAGGCCGTTCTTGCGCAGGAACCAGGCGAGCGTGAAGTAGGGTGCGGTGCCGGGGGCGGAGGCCGCCACGGTCTTGCCCTTGAGGTCGGCGATCGACTTGAGGTCGTTGCGGACCACCATGCCGTCGGCGCCGTAGGATTTGTCCAGTTGGAAGATCTGCTTGGTGGCGATGCCGGCGGCGTTCCATACGACCCAGGTCTCGACCGTCGTGGCGGCGCACTGGATGTCGCCCGACGCGATGGCGAGGTGGCGGTCCTTCTGCGGGATCTTCTTGATGGACACGTCGAGGCCGTTCTTGGCGAAGATTCCGGCCTTGTCGGCAAGGGTCAGCGGGGCGAACCCGGTCCAGCCGGAGATCCCGAGGCCGATCTTCGTCTGGGCCGCGGCGGGACCCGACAGGGCGAATGCGGCGAGAGCCGCGGCGGCAAGAAGACCACGAACAGGCATGGGTCGACCTCCTCAACGGGACAGCGGCCGATCACATCAGAAGGTCCGGATGCTGTCAATTGTATAGACATATCGAACTGCGTCACGGTGTCCGCGTCCCGCCGGGTCGCGGTCGCGCTGCCGACGATTCTTGCATTTCTGCAATCCTGTGATGTGTGCCGTGTCTTTCTGCAGCGCAAAAAATCGGTTATCGCTACGGGTCAGGGTTAAGCAAATCCAATCAAGGCGGACACCTCCGGATGGTTCACACCGATTGGAACGACGAGCAGGACTCGATGTGGGCCCACGGCCCCGCCCTGCGCTCCCCGAGGATCGGGCACGCCCGGGAACTCCTCCAGCTCTGCCTCGTCCTCCTCGATGCCGCGCTGATCGTCGGCACCGGCATGCTCGCCCAGCGGCTGGCTCCCGCCGGGGCCGGCGTGGAGGACGGGCTCACCCGTGTTTCCGTTCTGGCCGCGATCCTGTTCGCCGGCCTGATGGGGCTGCGGGGCGCCTACGGCAGCGATCGGGTCGGGGTCGTCAGGGAGCAGCTCCTTCTGGTTGCGACGAGCTGGCTGGCGGTGGCCGCCATCCTGGTCGCCTCGGCCTTCCTGTTCCGGGTCGAGGGGGCATACCGGACGCCGGGGACCGCGCTGTTCCTGGCGCAGTCCGGCATGCTGCTGGCGTTCGGCCACGGGTTCCTCGCCTCCCAGCTCTCCCGGCGCTTCAAGGCCCGCAGGGCTTCGCTCCAGTCGGTCGTCGTGATTCTGCTCGGCCATCCCGGCGAGTACGGCGCGATTCGCGACCGCCTGGCCGAGCGCGGCGTCGCCATCCTGGCGAGCCACATCATGGCGCCGGGCTCGCGCGGCTTCGCGCGGGACTGCCTGGTCGCGCTGCAGACCGTCAGGTCCGTGCTCGCCGGACGGCGCTGCGATTCGGTGCTGGTCTTCGGGCGCTGGCGCGAGGAACGGGCGATCGACGAACTGGTCAATGCGCTGTCCCCCCTGCCCGTGCCGGTCATCCTGATGGCCGACCCGGCGATCAACCGGGTGCTCGGCCGGCGGCAGGTCCGCTACGGGGCGATCACCGGCTACGAGATCCGGCGGGCACCGCTCACCATGACGGACCGGCTGGTCAAGCGGGGCTTCGACGCGGTCGTGGCCGGCGGCATCCTGGTCATGATCTCGCCGCTGCTGGCCGCCGTGGCGCTCGCCATCCTGGTCGAGACCGGCCGGCCCATCCTGTTCGCACAGGACCGGCGCGGCTTCGGCGGCAAGCCGTTCCGGATCCTCAAGTTCCGCAGCATGACGGTGACCGAGAACGGGCCCGCCATCGCGCAGGCGCAGAAGGGCGACAAGCGGGTGACGCCGCTCGGGGCCGTGCTGCGCAAGACGAGCCTCGACGAGCTGCCGCAGCTCATCAACGTGCTGAAGGGCGAGATGTCGATCGTCGGCCCGCGCCCGCACGCCCTCGCGCACGACGACCAGTATGACGACGTGATCGCCACCTACGCGTACCGCCAGCACGTCAAGCCGGGCATCACCGGCTGGGCACAGGTCAACGGCCATCGCGGCGAGACGCGGGAGATCGCCGACATGGAGGCGCGCGTCGAGCACGATCTCTGGTACATCAACAACTGGTCCCCCTGGCTCGACGTGAAGATCCTCGGCCTTACCGCGCTGAAGGTGTGGCGCGACGACAAGGCCTATTGAAGTTACGGAGCTGCTCGGCGACACTCGGCACCGTTATTGCTTGCTTTGTCCTCCCGTCCGGATCCGGACATTTCCGGATCACGGCCGACCGGTACAGTGTTAGGGACAGG
Organism: Prosthecomicrobium sp. N25; assembly: GCF_037203705.1. Taxonomy (NCBI): domain Bacteria; kingdom Pseudomonadati; phylum Pseudomonadota; class Alphaproteobacteria; order Hyphomicrobiales; family Kaistiaceae; genus Prosthecomicrobium; species Prosthecomicrobium sp. N25. Next base: position 968,298 of record NZ_JBBCAT010000001.1, on the reverse strand, counting down.
ACATGGTGCTCGGGGCTTTGATCAGTCGTTTCCGGACTGCCCAGCCGGTGGCCTACCCGCCGGCGCCGGCGGGGCGCGTCCTCTACGCCATCGGAGACGTGCACGGCCGCTCGGACGCGCTCGACTTGGCCTTCGCACGGCTCGACGCGGACCGGGCGACGCTCGAGGGCGAGGAGCCGATCGAGATCTACGTGGGCGACTACATCGACCGCGGGCCGGACTCACGGGGCGTCGTCGAGCGCCTGATCCGACGGGCCGAGACGGTCGATTGCGTGTTCCTCAGGGGCAATCACGAGGCCACCCTCATCGAGGCCCTCGGGGAGGACGCTCTCTTCGGCGACTGGCTCGACATGGGCGCGGTGCCGACCATCCTGTCCTACGGGGTCGAGCCGTGGATGGTGCAGGCCGGCAGCCAGAACGCGGCCGACCTGGCGCGCGCCTTCAAGGCGCTCTTGCCGCAGTCGCACTTCCGCTTCCTCGGCGCGACGCATTCCTGGGCGCGCTTCGGGTCCTACGTGTTCGTCCATGCGGGACTGAAGCCCGGCGTCCCGCTGGAGGCCCAGCGGCCCGACGACCTGTTCTGGATCCGCAGCGAGTTCCTGAAGTCAAACCACGACTTCGGCCATATCGTCGTGCACGGGCATACGCCGGTGAACGCGGTCGACTTCCGGGCCAACCGCATCAACATCGACACCGGCGCCTACGCGACGAACCGGCTCACCGTGCTCCGGATCGACGAGGCCGGGCCCCGGGTGCTCGACTGATCCCCTTCAGGGGGCGGCCGTCACGCGACGATTGAGCGGCCCCCCGGGCGAAACGAGATCCTCCAGGATCGTGAAGTGATTGCGACCGGCGAGGTCGACGACCTCCGGCGCGAGGTCCGCCCAGGCCCTCGCCAGGCCCTCGCTCTGGCGGTGGAACTCGGCCGATTCCTCGGCCCCGACGGCGAGGACGAGGCGGCACGGGGCCCGCACCGCCGACGTCGTCAGGCTCAGGGCCGCGGCATCGGACGGGGACAGGCCGACGACCTCGTTCATGCTGGTCTCGACGAAGTGGGTGAGGTCGAAGACGCCGGAGACCGAAAGCGCGGCCGCGAAGGGGCTCACGGGCAGGCCGCGGGCGGTCCAGTCGGTGGCGAGCATCAGGGCGGTCAGGTAGCCGCCCGCCGAATGGCCACTGACGACGAAGCGCGCGCGCTCGGAGGGGGACAGGTGGTCGCGCCAGAGCGCCTCGGCGGCGGCGCGCGCCGACTCGCAAAGGCGGGCGAGGGTCACGTCCGGGCAGAGCGGGTAGCCGGCGACCGCAACCGTCAGGCCCTGGTCGACGAAGCCGTCGGCGACCCAGGAGAAGTCCTCCTTGGAGAAGGCCCGCCAGTAGCCGCCGTGGAAGAAGAGGAGGGCGCCGCGGGCGTCCGGGGCGCGAAAGATGTCGATCGCCTCGCGCGGGTGGGTGCCATACGCCACGGTCTCCGGAGGGCGCCGCGCGCGGGTGCCGGCGGCGCGGACCGGCCAGTCGGCGTAGAGGGCGGGGGCGTCGGGGACGGACAGGCGGGGATTGAACTCGCGTTCCCAATGCGGATCGACGGCCACGGGTCTCCTCCTTCAGGGGATCGGCACGGCCAGGGAGGCCTTCACCGACTTCATGGCGAACATGGTCTGGGTGCGGCGGACGAGCGGCAGGCGGCGGATGCGGTTGAAGACGCTCTCGTAGAAGTCGTCGAGGTCGCGGGCGACGACATGGAGGATATAGTCGTCGCTGCCGGACACGCCCGTGCAGAAGAGCACCTCGGGCATGGCCCGGACGGCCTCCTCGAAGGCGTTGGTCTGGTCCTCGGCCGTGGTGTCGGTGCCGACGAGCACGTAGGCCTGGACGCCGTAGCCGAGCTTCTTGGGGTCGACGGTGGCGTGGTAGCCTGTAATGTAGCCCTCCTCCTCCAGGCGCTTCACCTTGCGCCAGCAGGGAGAGGTGGACATGGCGGCCTTCTCGGCCAGTTCGGCGGTGGTCAGCCGGGCATCGGCCTGCAGGGCGCGCAGGATGATGCGGTCCTGCCGGCCGAGGCCGTCCGGGGCCTCCTCGGCCGGGGCGCGGGCCGGCCTCGCCGGCTTCTGCCGGGCGGCGGCGCTGCCGATCTTGCGGTCTGGCATGGCTTGATCCGTCACGAGGGAGCCGGGTTCGACGCCTCCATCCTTCTCGAAGGGGCCCGGCAACTCAAGGGGCGGCGCGGCGCCGCGCGAAGGCACGCCCGCCCCGTTGCATTTCCCGCGCCATGATCCTATAACCCGGCCGTCTTTCGGACCGACCGGCGTAAGGGCATGCCGTGGCGGTTCATGAAGGCTCGAACCCAGATCAACTCAGGATGACGGGGGTTCTCGCGCCGGCGACCGGCCGGCGCGCTCGGGTGGCCTTCGGGCCGCCCCACCGTCTCCGCAAGGCATAGAGAGAGCAAAATGCCCAAGATGAAGACCAAGAGCGGCGCGAAGAAGCGCTTCAAGCTCACGGCCACCCGCAAGGTCAAGGTCCAGCAGGCCGGCAAGCGCCACGGCATGATCAAGCGCACGGCGAAGTTCGTGCGCAATGCCCGCGGCACCACCGTGCTCGCCGAGCCCGACGCGCGGATCATCCGCAAGTTCATGCCCTACGCGTGAACCCGATCCGCAACGAACGACTTTGACCCGATAGGAGAACCACCATGGCTCGTGTGAAGCGCGGTGTGACCGCCCACGCCAAGCACAAGAAGGTGCTGAAGGCCGCCAAGGGCTACTATGGCCGCCGCAAGAACACCATCCGGACGGCGAAGGCCGCCGTCGACCGCTCGATGCAGTACGCCACCCGCGACCGCCGGATAAAGAAGCGGAACTTCCGCGCCCTCTGGATCCAGCGGATCAACGCCGCCGTGCGCGACATCGACTGGAACCTGAACTACAGCCGATTTATCGACGGCCTGAACAAGGCCGGCGTCGAGGTCGACCGCAAGATGCTGTCGGACCTCGCCATCCACGAGCCGGACGCGTTCAAGGCCCTCGTCGCCAAGGCTCAGGCCGCCCTGGCCTGATCGCGGGACGCTCGCGCCGGATCGGCATTCATCATCGATCCCCGGGTCCTCCGGACCCCGAAGAGAGCCCCGCCCGCCCCGGCGGGGCTTTTGCGTGTTCCGAGCCCCCGCTCCCGATCCCCTGACCGGATTTTCGCCCATGAGCGACATCGAGACCCTGGAACGGACCATCCTCGGCGAGATCGAGGCGGCGGCCGACGAGGCGGCCCTGGAGACCGTGCGCGTGGCGGCGCTCGGCAAGAAGGGGTCCGTCTCCGAACGCATGAAGACACTCGGCGGCATGGCCCCGGAGGAGCGCCGGACCGCCGGGGCGGCGATCAACGCCGTGAAGGACCGCGTCACCGAGGCGCTCGCGCGCCGGCGGGAGACCCTGAAAGCCGCGGCCCTGGACGCGCGGCTGGCGCGGGAGACGGTCGACGTCACCCTGCCGCTCCGCCCCAACCCGGCGGCGGAAGGCCGCATCCACCCGATCAGCCAGGTGGTCGACGAACTCACGGCGATCTTCGCCGACATGGGCTTCCGCATCGCCGAGGGGCCCGACATCGAGACCGACTACTACAACTTCACGGCGCTCAACTTCCCCGTCGGGCACCCGGCGCGCGAGATGCACGACACGTTCTTCTTCCAGCCGAAGACGGACGGCGAGCGGATGCTCCTGCGCACCCACACCTCGCCGGTGCAGATCCGCACGATGGAGCGAGAGAAGCCGCCGATCCGCGTGATCATCCCGGGGCGGACCTACCGGTGCGACTCCGACCAGACGCACACGCCGATGTTCCATCAGGTCGAGGGCCTCGTCATCGACAAGACATCGACCATCGGAACGATGAAGTGGGTCCTGCAGGAGTTCTGCAAGGCCTTCTTCGAGGTCGAGCACGTCGAGATGCGCTTCCGTCCGTCCTTCTTTCCGTTCACGGAGCCGTCCATGGAGGTCGACATCCGCTGCGACCGCTCCGGACCGGAGATCAAGTTCGGCGAGGGGAACGACTGGCTGGAGATCCTCGGCTGCGGGATGGTGCATCCGAACGTGCTGAAGTTCGGCGGCATCGATCCGGACGAGTACCAGGGCTTCGCCTGGGGCATGGGCATAGACCGGATCGCCATGCTCAAGTATGGCATGCCGGACCTGCGAGCCTTCTTCGACGCCGACGCGCGCTGGCTCAAGCACTACGGCTTCAGGCCGCTCGACCTTCCCACGCTGTTCGGGGGATTGAGCGCGGCATGAGCGCGGCGACCGGGAGAACGGGACCGATGATGGATGCGATCGTAGCCAAGCTCGACGAGTTCGTGCTCGATTTTGCGGGCGAACGCGACGAGAGTTCGTATGTCCGCGTGCGCGAGATCATGGCGACGCACCCGGAATACGCCCGGCGCGACGCCTTCCTGGAGAAGCAGCTCGAGGCGATCGACCAGAAGATTGCCATGCTGCTCGTCCATTGCAGCCTGCTCATCGCGGTGGGCGCCATGATCGCGACCTTCGGGCCACGCCTGATCGCGCTGCTGGCCGCCGTGCTGGCGAGCCTCTTCGCGGCGCTCGCCGCGATGCTGCTGCGCTGCACCCGGGTGTTCGGTGCGCTCGACTTCCGCATGGACGAGACGCTGACGGTCGACCTGATCCTGGACCGGATGACCTACCAGATCTCGGTCCGGAAGAACGTCTACCGGAAGGCGCTCCGGGTCGCGACGGTGGCGACCATCGGCTTCATCCCCATCCTCCTCGTCGCGGCGCTCGCCGCGCTCGTCCGCTGACCGGCGGTCCGGTCCACCGAGGACAGATCCCATGAAGTTCACCCTTTCCTGGCTGAAGGACCACCTCGACACGAGCGCGTCGCTCGACGAGATCGTCGAGACGCTGACGATGATCGGCCTGGAGGTCGAGGGCGTCGACGACAAGGCGAAGGCGCTCCGGCCCTTCACGGTCGCGTATGTGATCTCGGCCGAGCAGCACCCGAACGCGGACCGGCTGCGCGTCTGCATGGTCGATACCGGCCACGGCGAGCCGGTGCAGGTCGTCTGCGGCGCCCCGAACGCCCGCACCGGCATGAAGTCCGTCTTCTCGCCGCCCGGGACCTACATCCCGGGCAAGGACATCACACTCGGGGTCGGCACGATCCGGGGGGTGGAGAGCCGCGGCATGCTCTGCTCGGCGGCGGAACTGCAGCTCTCCGACGACCACACGGGCATCATCGAACTGCCGTCGGACGCGCCGGTGGGCCTCTCCTACGTGGCCTATGCGGAGCTCGACGACCCGGTCATCGACGTCTCGCTGACGCCGAACCGGGCGGACTGCACCGGCGTGCGCGGCATCGCGCGGGACCTCGCGGCGACGGACCTCGGCACCCTGAAGCCGGACCCGATGCGCGGCATCCACGGGCTCTTCCCCTCCCCGCAGAAGGTCGAACTGGCGCTCGCGCCCGAGGATTCGGCCGCATGCTCGGCCTTCTTCGGCCGGTATGTCCGCGGGGTCCGGAACGGGCCGAGCCCGGAGTGGGTGCAGAAGCGGTTGCGCGCGGTCGGGCTACGGCCCATCAACGCGCTGGTCGACATCACCAACTACATCTCGCTCGACCGCGGGCGGCCGCTCCACGTCTACGACGCCGACAAGCTCACCGGCACGATCCGGGCCCGCATGGGCCGGACCGGGGAGAGCTTCCTGGCGCTCGACAACAAGACCTACGCGGTCGACGAGCGGATGTGCGTCATCGCCGACGACCGGGCTGTGCTCGGGCTCGGCGGCATCATCGGCGGGGAGGACACGGGCTGCTCGGAGGAGACGCGCAACGTCTTCATCGAGTGCGCCTATTTCGACCCGCTGAAGATCGCCGAGACAGGCCGGCGGACCGGCATCGTATCGGACGCGCGCTACCGCTTCGAGCGCGGCGTCGACCCGGCCTTCCTGGGGCCCGGGATCGAGCTCGCGACCCGGATGGTGCTCGACCTGTGCGGCGGCGAGCCGTCCGAGGTGGTGCGCGTCGGGGCGGCGCCCGATCCGGACCGGATCATCACCTTCCCGCTCTCGGAGGTGAAGCGCCTCTCGGGGCTCGACCTCAACTGGATCGAGGTGAAGCACATCCTGGAGCGGCTCGGATTCATCGTCGTCTCGGCGACCGACGAGTTCCGCGTCTCGCCGCCGTCCTGGCGCGGCGACATCCACGGCAAGGCCGACCTGGTCGAGGAGGTGGTGCGCATCCACGGCCTGAAGAACGTGCCGCTGAAGCCGCTCGAGCGCATGGGCTCGGTCGGCGAGAAGGTGCTGACGCTCCTGCAGGTGCGCCGGTCGCGCGCGCGGCGGACGCTGGCGGCGCGCGGCATGATGGAGGCGGTGACCTGGTCCTTCGTGTCGAAGGCGGAGGCCGAGCAGTTCGGCGGCGGGCAGCCGGCGCTGGCGCTCGCCAACCCGATCGCCGCCGACCTCTCCGACATGCGGCCCAGCCTGCTGCCCGGCCTTCTCGGCGCGGCCCAGCGCAACGCCGACCGGGGCCTCGGCGACGTCGCCCTGTTCGAGGTCGGCCAGGTGTTCCGCGGCGATCGCCCGGAGGATCAGAAGACCCATGCGAGCGGCGTCAGGCGGGGCACCGCGGTGATGACCGGGGCCGGACGGCACTGGTCGGGCAGCGCGCCGACGGTCTCGTGGGCGGACGCGAAGGCGGACGCGCTGGCGGTCCTGGAGGCGCTCGGCGCGCCGGTCGACCGGGTCCAGCTCGCGCGGACCGCGCCGGCCTGGTACCACCCGGGCCGCTCGGGCGTCTTCCAGCTCGGGCCGCAGAACGTGCTGGCGGTCTTCGGCGAGTTGCACCCGCGGCTCCTGGAGGCCCTCGACGTGGGCGGCCCGCTGGTCGCCTTCGAGGTGATGCTCGAGGCCGTGCCGGAGCCGAAGGCCCGGCCGACCCGCTCCAAGGGCGCGCTGTCGGTCTCCGAGCTGATGCCGGTGCGGCGCGACTTCGCCTTCGTGGTCGACGAGGCGGTGGAGGCTGACAGGCTCGTCAAGGCGGCGCGCGGGGCCGACAAGACCCTGATCACGGAGGTCGGCGTCTTCGACGTCTTCCGCGGTCCGGCGATCGGCGAGGGCAAGAAGTCCGTGGCCATCGAGGTCGTCCTGCAGCCGCAGGGCAAGACCATGACGGACGAGGAGATCGAGGCGCTCGGCGCCAAGGTGGTGGCCGCCGCCGCGAAGGCGACCGGGGCGGTGCTGCGCGGCTGACCCGCCCCCCTGCCCTCCCCCCGAACCGGGCCGGAACCGCCTTCCGGCCCGGGACGTTGGCTCCCGAAAGGGAGACAGCCATGACAGCCAAGATGCCCCCCGTGCCGAAGGACCAGCGCAGCCCCAAGGGCACCGGCGACGCCGAGCGCCCGGAGGCCGACACGTCGGTCGAGAAGCGGCCCGACAACCTCGAGGAAGAGGGCCGCTGGGGCAACATTAAGCAGAACACGACCAACCAGGGCTACCAGCAGGACCGGTGAGGCCGCGGCCTATCCCCAACGGCCCCGACAAGGTCCGACGTTTCGATCTGTCATTGCCGGGCTCGCCCCGGCAATGCACCTCGCGAAGACTGAGCGCGCGGTCTGGATGCCCGGGACAAGCCCGGGCATGACAGAGAGAGAAGCGCTGATGACTCGGTGAATGCTTCGCCGGTGGATGCTATCCGCCCGGCCCGATCAGGGCCGGGTCATCTCGAGCGGCACGACGATGCGGTCGAAATCCTCGGCCGTGACTTTGCCGGAGGCGAGGGCCGCCTCGCGCAGCGTACTGCCGGACTTGTGGGCCGCCTTGGCGATCGCGGCGGCGGCGTCGTAGCCGATATGGCGGTTCAGCGCCGTCACCAGCATCAGGTTCTTCTCCAGGTTCTCGGCGATGCGGGCGCGGTTCGGCTCGATGCCGCGCGCGCAGTGCTCCTCGAAGGCGAGGGCCGCGTCGGCGAGGAGCCCCAGGCTCTCCAGGACGTTGTGGACCATCACCGGCTTGAAGACGTTGAGCTGGAAATTGCCCTGGGTGCCCGCGAAGGCGACGGCGACGTCGTTGCCGAAGACCTGCACGCAGACCATGGTCAGGGCCTCGGACTGGGTCGGGTTCACCTTGCCGGGCATGATCGACGAGCCGGGCTCGTTCTCGGGAATCAGGATCTCGCCGATGCCGGTGCGCGGGCCGCTCGCCAGCCAGCGCACGTCGTTGGCCATCTTCATCAGGCTGCCGGCGAGGGTCCGGAGCGCGGCCGAGACGTCCACCAGGGCGTCGTGGGCGGCGAGCGCGAAGAACTTGTCGGGAGCGGACCGGAAGGGGTGGCCGGTCAGGGCGGCGATCCGGGCGGCGGCGCGGTCGCCGAATTGGGGGTGGGCGTTGAGGCCTGTGCCGACCGCCGTGCCGCCGATCGCCAGGTCGTGGAGGCCCGGCAATGCGCGGCGGACGGCCCCGAGGCCGAAGTCGAGACCGGCGACCCAGGCGCCGATCTCCTGGCCGAGGGTGATCGGGGTGGCGTCCTGGAGGTGGGTCCGGCCGGTCTTGACCACGTCGGCGTAGGCGGCGGCCTTGGCGGCGAGCGTGTCGCGCAGCCGTTCCACGGCGGGGAACAGGCGGCGGTGCAGCTCCTCCACCACGGCGATGTGCATGGCCGTCGGGAAGGTGTCGTTCGAGGACTGGCCGTGGTTGACGTCGTTGTTGGGGTGGACGGGGTCCTTCGACCCCATGCGGCCGCCGGCGAGCTCGATCGCCCGGTTGGAGATCACCTCGTTGGCGTTCATGTTGGACTGGGTGCCGGAGCCGGTCTGGAACACGACCAGCGGGAAATGCGCGTCCAGGCCGCCGGCGATGACCTCGTCGGCGGCGCGGATGATCAGGTCGGCCTTCGTGCGGTCGAGTTCGCCGAGCTCCGCGTTCGCCTCGGCGGCGGCGCGCTTCAGGATGCCGAGCGCGCGGATCACAGGGCGGCCCCAGCGGAAACGGTCGGTGCCGATCGGAAAGTTTCCGATGGAGCGCTGGGTCTGGGCCCCCCAGTAGCGATCGGCGGGCACGTCGACGGACCCCATGGTGTCCGTCTCGGTGCGGGTCGCGGGGGCGGGCTTGTCGGTCATGGGGCGGCCTCCGGCAGCGGCCGCGCAACTTGCGGCCCTCCGGGGCATATGGCGAGGCGGCGGGGCCGCCGCCAGGATCAGGACCGGCCGTACCGGCTTGTATTCCGCTTCTGGTGGAACTTGAGGGCGCGGTCGGCGGTGCCGGGGGTCATGTCCCGGTACTCGAACAGCATCAGGTCGATCTCGTCCTCGCTGAGGCACAGGCGGTCGCCGCGCAGACGCGCCAACTCCGCATAGACGGCGGGCGACACGTCGAGATGCTTGCAGATCACCGCGACGGCCGTGCCGCTCGGCTTCTGCATGGCGTTGGCGACGTGGCTCTCCGGCACCTCGGCGAGCACGGACAGCACGCAAGCGATGTCGAGCACGCGGCGCTGCCCGACCAGCAGGGACAGGATCTCGTCGATCCCCCGGCGGCCGTCCTGGATGTCGGCGGCGAAGCCGCGGGCCTCCATGCGCTGCCGCTGCGCCTCGGCGCGGGCGAAGGCGAGCGTGGTCACCGCGTCGTCGACGAGACCGTCGACATCGGCGCGCTCCCCGAGGGAGCGCCGGGCGGCCGGTGTCAGGATGCGGACGACCCCGTCGATCAGGGTCGGCGAAAAGTCGGTACGGCGTGCGAAGGCCTCGGCGAGGCGGCGGCTGGCGGCCGCGCGCTCGGCGAGCAGCGACTGCGAGCGGCCGGAGAAGCGGGCGCCCTGGTTCTCGGTCACGGTCTCGAGCACGATCGGGCCGCCGCGGTCGACGAGGATGTCGGTCACGACCTCGGGGAGCACCGGGCGCCGCGCGATGGCGACGCGATGATCGTCGCTCTTGCGGCCGGCGAGCTCGATCAGGTCGGCAACCGTCAGGACGGGGGATCGTTCGAGCACGGGCTCGGCCACCGGAGCCTCGTCGTCGGCGAGCCTCAGGACGAAGTCGCGCGGGGTCTTGGACATGGGTGCGACCTTCCGGGATACGGCGATCCGGTCCTCGATCGGCGCAGCTTCCAGGAGCCGCCCGAGGACTTCGCCGAAGAGGACCACCTCGCGGTCGCTGTAACGGTCCACGCCCTCCACGAACAGGTCCGAGACCGCGACGAACAGCTCCCGCCGCTTCTCGGTCGAGCCCTCCCTCGCAAGCTCGAGCAACCTCGTGAACATGGACCGTCGCCTCCAATGTCTTCGGCCTGGAAGGCGACATTGCAACAGAAATCTTGAATAGACGTGTAGTGGATGGAAGGAAATACGGAGGGGGGAAGAACGGACGCTTAATGGTAACCGGTAGGGTTTACGAGACGGCCGGCGTGGTCGCCCTGTCCGGGCGCGGCGTGACCTCGGCGAGGTATTCGGTCGGGAAACGCAGCGTCCAGCGGATCCCCTGCGGGTCGAAGACGAGTTCCGAGGTGCCGTCGATGGCGCGGGGCACGAGCCGCTCGATCATCAGGCGGCCGAAGCCCTTGCGCTTCGGCTCGGCGACCGGGGGGCCGCCGCGCTCCTGCCAGGTGATCTCGAAGGTGGGTGCAGCGCCGCTGTCGGCCGGCTCGGGCTCGTGCAGGCCCCAGCGCACGGCGATGCGCCCGTCGGGGGTGGACAGGGCGCCGTACTTGGCCGCGTTGGTGGCCAGTTCGTGGAGCGCGAGCGCGACGTTCTGGGCCGCCTCCGGCTTCAGCATGACGCGCTCGCCCCGGTCGTCGAGGCGATCGTCGGCCTTCTCGATGACGTGGCCGAGCTGGCTCGCGATCAGCTCGTCGAGCGATGCGCCACGCCAGGACTCGTCGACGAGGATGTCGTGGGCGCGGGCCAGCGCCTGCAGCCGGGCGCCGAAGCGGTCCACGAAGGTCGGCAGGTCCTCGACGGTCTGCGCCGTCTGGCGGGCGATGCCCTGGACGACGGCGAGCAGGTTCTTGGAGCGGTGGGTCAGCTCGCGCATGACCACCTTCATCTGCTGCTGGTGTTCCTTCTGGTCGGTGATGTCGATCGCCACGGACATCAGGCCGACGATGCGGTGGCGCTCGGCGAGGGGCTCGATGCGCATGTCGAACCAGCGGACCGCGTCCCCGACCCTCAGGGCGAACTCGAGCCGGTCGGGCGCCCCGGTCTCCATGACGCGGCGCTTGGCGGGCACGAGGGCCCGGGCGGCGGGCTCCGGCAGCGAGGCTTCGTCATCGCGGCCGAGGAAGTCCTCGGCGCTGATCCCGGGGGGCGGGTTGTGGATCCAGGTGTAGCGGAGGTCGCGGTCCTGGCGGAACATGGAGATGTTGGAGCCGCCCAGAGCCGTGTCAAAGCGCGCGTTCGCCTCGGCGAGCGCCTGGGTCACGTGCTCGAGCATGTCGGCGCGGCGGCGCTCGTCCGTGACGTCGATCACCACGGAATGCACTCCCTCGACCGCCTGGCCGGCAACGGTGTGCGGCGACACGTGGACGCGCAGCCAGATGCGGCCGCGTGCGGGGTCGAAGGCCTCGATTTCCGTGGATGCGGGCTGGCCCGTGTTCATCACGCCGAACTTGACGGCGTTCAGTTGCGCGGCGGCATCGTCGGGCAGGATGTCGGCGTCGGAGCGGCCGAGGAGGTCCTCGGCGTTGCGCCCGAGCGGGGGGTTGTGGACCCACCGGTAGCGAAGGTCCCGGTCCTGGGTCGCCACGGTGATCCGGGAGCCGGCCAGCGCGGCCTCGAAGCGATCCTTCGCCTCCACGAGCTCCCGCGTCCGTGCCTCCACGTGGCGTTCCAGTTCGGCGTTGCTCTCGCGGAGCTCGAGCACGAGGCGCCGGTCGCGGTCGGCCTCCTGGGCGAGCCTGCGGCCATCAGAGGCGTCCTTGTCCCTGCGGCGCATGAGCCCCGACGCAAACCTCACCGCGGCGAAAGCGGCCAGGAGCCCGAAAGCCAGGCGGGCGAGTCCGAGCACGCCGTAGGCGGGCTGCCAGAACACGACGATCGCGACGGCCTGGGCGAGGACACCGAGGCCGGCGGCGAACAGGACGAGACGGCGAAGGGACGAAGACTCGAGTCCGCCCAGGCGGCGCGCGGCCAACACGGCAACGGTCACCAGGGCGGCCGCAAGGGCGAGTTCACCGAGGATCATCAGGGCGATCGGTTCGCTGCGCCAGGCCAGCGCCACCCCGAGCGGAGACATGGCCGTCGATCCGAACAGGACGTCGATGGCTGCCTGCAACGCGATCACCTCTGGTAGGCCGAACGGGGCCGGCGCCGGCGCGATGGGCCGAAGTTCGGCAGCCGGACGGGGTCCCGTCTTGCGCCCCCATGCGGGCGACGACGAGGTAGCCGACCGGCGCGGCGCGCCTCGGACCCGACCCTACAACACCTCAGGGCCGAGCCGGTTCCGCCGGTCAGACCGGCAAGGTCGCGCCGGAACGGGGACGGGTGTCGAAGAAGAGAGCCTGGCTGATGACGGCCCGCACCATGTCGCCCCGGAACGGCTTGGTGATGAGAAAGGCGGGCTCCGGCCGGCGGCCGGTCAGCAGGTACTCGGGAAAGGCCGTGATGAAGATGACCGGCATCTCGGCGATCCGGAGGATCTCGTTGACCGCATCGAGGCCGGAGCTGCCGTCCGCTAGGCGGATGTCGGCGAGGATCAACCCGGGATGCTCGGACCGGACGAGGCTCAGCGCCTCTGCGTGCGTGCGCGCGTTCCCGATCACCGTGTGGCCAAGCGATTCCACGAGGCTCTCGAGTTCCATGGCGATGATGGGCTCGTCCTCGATCACCAGCACGCGGGTGGCGACCTGGGCGCCGATCTCGCGGCCGGCCTCCACGAGCAGCTCGGCCAGGGCGGCCGGGCTCTGCCCGAGGATCTCGGCCGCATCCTCCTCGTCGAAGCCCTCAACGGCGGTCAGCAGGAAGGCCTGGCGCGGCAGCGGGGTCATGGCGCGGAGCCGGTGGTCGGCGAGCGAGCCGGCCGCCTCGGCCCGCGAGACCACCTGGCCGGGCGCCGCGTTCCACAGCCGCACGAAAGCCCGGTAGACGGCGACGCGGGGCTCCAGGTCGCGGTCTATGAGCCCCGGCTCGACCGCCAGGCGCTCCAGCAGCCGCGTGACCGCCAGGTCGCCGAGGTCCTGGCTGCCGGTGAGCGCGCGGGCGAACCGTCTCAGGAACGGCACTTGAGGGCCCACCAGGGCGGCCATGGACATGTCGTTCCCTCCAGTTCGACACATTCATATATAATGCCGGTCAGGTCAGTACCAGCGATCCAGCGGTGATCGCGGCGAGGACGGGAACCGAACGGGACCCGGCGCGTTGACACCCGCATGGTCGGGCGCCCGGCGGGTGAACTCGAAGCGGGGATATCGACGCGAGCATCATGAAAGACACACAAAGACGACAAAAGGGGCAGGCCGCCGCCCTCGAGGCGAACCTGCAGGCGCACCTCGGACGCCAACTCCGCAAGATCTACGACGAGACCTTGTCCGAGCCGATTCCCGACCGGTTCAAGGCTCTCATCGACGCGCTCGACGACGGGAACCTGGACCCGCCCCCGGGCGTGTTCGACACCCCGCGGGCCCATGGCACGAGTGCGCGCGGCCTCGAAAGGAACGCGCGATGACGGCCCCCATGAAGGCCGCCGAGGCGCGGCCGCTGCCCGGCAAGAGCCAGAAGGACGCGCTGATCGCCGAGATCCCGTCGCTGCGCGCCTTCGCGATCTCGCTCTGCGGCGATGCGGACCGGGCCGACGATCTCGTGCAGGAGACGCTCGTGAAGGCCTGGGCCGCGTTCCATTCCTTCACGGAGGGAACGAGCCTCAGGGGCTGGCTCTTCACCATCCTTCGCAACGCCTTCTTCTCCCAGTACCGCAAGCGCAAGCGCGAGGTCCAGGACGTCGACGGCATGGCCGCGGCGCGTCTGGTGTCCCAGCCGGAGCAGCCCTGGCGCATGGATTTCGACGACTTCCGCACCGCCCTCGAAAAGCTTCCTCCGGACCAGCGCGAGGCGCTGGTGCTGGTGGGCGCGTCCGGCTTCTCGTACGAAGAGGCGGCGGAGATCTGCGGTTGTGCGGTCGGCACCATCAAGAGCCGCGTCAACCGCGCGCGCAACCGCCTCCTCGAACTGCTCGCCGTCAACTCGGCCGAGGAATTCGGGCCGGAGCGGCAGTCGCAGGCGGTCGGCGCCGAGAACGGGACGCGCACGCCCTGGACTACCATCTGAGCCCGGATCAGGCCTGGTCCGGCGTCCCGGCCCTACGCTCCTCGCGGCGGCGCTCCAGCACCGCGCGGATCGTGGCGGCCAGGAAGTCGTCCCGGAACGGCTTCGACAGGATCGGAATGCCCCGAGCCGCCACGTCCCCCAGATCGTCGGGATGCGCACCGGTGACGATCACCACGGACGTGCCCACCTCGAGCAGCCGCGGAACGAGATCCGCGGCCGTGCCCGTCCGAAGACGCCAGTCGATCACCGCCAGGTCGGGGACCTCCTCGTCGAGCAGGACGGACGCCGGGCTGCGCCCCACGCGAACGCGCCGTGCTCCCAGTTCCAGCAGGATCTCCTCGATCCCGGCGGCTATGATGGCCTCGTCCTCGACGACCAGGGCGGTCCAGGCGCCTTCGGGGCCGGACGGGGTCTGTGGCGGCGGCACGGTGGGTCGCGTCCTCCGGGGTCGGGCAATGGGGGATCGAGGCCGTCCGCAGCGCGGCGGGCCTCGGCCGTCCTCTTTGCTCCTTCGGACCCGGGCGCGCATTAAAGTTTGACATAGCGGAGCCGAATTCCATGTCGGCGGTCGTTCCGCCCTCTCGCCAGATCCCCTGCTTCGAGTGCCCCCTCCGGCGCCTGCCCGTCTTCTCGAACGGCAGCCCGGAGGAGATTGCGTTCATCCAGTCCTTCAAGATCGGCGAGCTCAACGCCAACGCGGGCGCGACCATCTATCAGGAGGGCGCCAATTCCCCGCACCTGTTCACGATCCTGGACGGCTGGGCCTTCCGCTACAAGACGCTGCCCGACGGCCGCCGGCAGATCCTGAACTACGCCCTCCAGGGCGATTTCATCGGCCTGCAGAACACGCTGGCGAAGTCGATGGAGCACGGCGTCGAGGCGCTGACTTCTCTCCGGCTCTGCGTCTTTTCCCGCGCCCGCCTGTTCGAGCTCTTCGCCTCGCAGCCGACGCTCGGGCTCGACATCGCATGGCTGGCGGCCCGCGAGGAGCGCTTCCTGGACAGCCATCTGCTGGCGGTCGGCCGGCGGACCGCGACCGAGCGGATCGCCTATCTGCTCTGGCACCTGGCGGTCCGCGCCCGCGAAGCCGGCTTCGACACCTCGGCGGGGGTCGAGCTGCCGATGCGCCAGCAGCATCTCGCCGACACGCTCGGCATGTCGCTCGTCAGCTTTAACAAGACGCTCCAGCGGCTCCGCACCTCGGGCTGCATCACGCTGGTCGGGCGCACGCTGCGCATCGAGGACGAGCGGGTCCTGCTCAGGATCGCCAAGGTCGACCCGACCCGGCCGGAGCGCCGGCCGCTGATCTGACGGCCCCGGCGCCCGGCGCGGCGACTCTCCTTGAGGAACCAAACCTTCACCGGAGCGTTGGGAACCACGAAGAAGGGCAATCCCGCCCGCAGACTTCGAGGTGACGACATGCGTTGGCTCATCATGCTGCTTCTCGGGGTTCCGATCCCACTCCTCATCCTCATGTACTTCATGGGCTGGTGATCCGGCCCCACGAACATTCCATCGAGCGGAGGAAAGACGACATGGCCGGTTCAACCCTGAACGAAGCTGCCGCCGGGGCGTCGGAGACGCCGCAGCGGGGCGCTGGGGCCGCCCGCGGGGCGCAGCCGGCGGGAGGTGGCTCGCTCGCCGAGCGGGCGGGCGAGACCGTCGAGAAACTGGCGCGCGGCGTGGCACAAGCGGCTGGCGACCAGGCGGAGGCGGCGATCGAGGCCGCGCGCGAGGCCAAGGCCTCGGCGGTCGAGAGCCT
Source organism: Prosthecomicrobium sp. N25 (assembly GCF_037203705.1). NCBI lineage: Bacteria > Pseudomonadati > Pseudomonadota > Alphaproteobacteria > Hyphomicrobiales > Kaistiaceae > Prosthecomicrobium > Prosthecomicrobium sp. N25. The sequence goes on along the minus strand of NZ_JBBCAT010000001.1, from coordinate 952,283 downwards.
CGAGGATTTCACCGTCACGGCGCGCGAGCGGATCGACGAGGCGGCCCAGAGCCTCTCGGAGACCGTGGCGCGCAACCCGCTCCGGTCGATCGCGATCGCGGCCGGTGTCGGGCTCCTGGTGGGCCTGCTGACCCGTCCGGAGCGCGACTGATGGGTCCGATCGGCCGCGCGCTCGGTCTCGACGACATTCACGCGCTCCGGCATGTCCGGGGCGCGGTCCTGTTCGGCGGGGCCGCGCTCGGGCTCGGGATGGTGGCCGTCGTTTTTGCGGCGCTCGCCCTTCACGCAGCCCTGGAGCCGAGCCTCGGGCCGATCGGCTCCGCGGCGGCGGTCGCAGGCTTGGCGGCGCTCACCGGCATCCTGGCCGGGGTCGCGGCGACGCGCCACGCCCGCAAGGCGCAGCGGCGGTTCGTCCACGCGGTCCGAACGAGCGCGCTGGCAACGGCGGCGCCGGTGGCGGCCGCCCTGTTCACCGGCAAGCTCGGAAAGGTCGGGCTGATCGGCACGGCGGTCGCGCTCGCGGCCGGTTTCTTCGCGGCCAGACGCCCCCGCTGAGGCCGTATCCGGCCCCGACCGGGGACTTCTCCACATTGTCGCGGCAGTGTTCCAGCCGGGCGGCCTTGCCGCCCGGCTTTCGCGCGCCCTGTCAGGCGGCCACCTTGCGGCTGGCGCGCTCCCGGAAGAACAGCGCCTGGCTGATGATCACCTTCAGGTTCTGGGGCCGGAACGGCTTGGTGACCAGGTAGGTCGGCTCGGGCTTGGCGCCGGTGAGCAGCCGCTCGGGATAGGCCGTCACGAAGATGACCGGGACTTCGATCTCGCCCAGGATCTCGTTGACCGCGTCGAGACCCGAGCTGCCGTCGGCGAGCTGGATGTCGGCGAGGACGAGGCCGGGGCGGCGCTTCTCGACGATCTCGACCGCCTCCCGGCGGGTCCGGGCGACATCGATGACCGTATGGCCGAGTTCGGTGACCAGCGCCTCGAGGTCCATGGCGATGATCGGCTCGTCCTCGATGATCAGGATGTCGGTCGCGACCTGGTCGGCGATCTCGCGGCCGGCCTCCTCGATCATGCGGCCGAAGGTCTGCTGGTCGACCCCCATGATCTCCGCGGCGTCTTCGGGCGAGAAGCCCTCCAGGGTGATGAGCAGGAAGGCCTGGCGGGACCGCGGCGTCAGGGCGGCTAGGGTCGCGACATGATCCTCGGAGACGTCCGTTCCGGCGTTCGTCTGCACGGACCCCCAGATCCGGAGGAAGAGGTTGTAGACCGCGACGCGGTCGTCGAGATCGTTGCGCAGGAGGGTGGGGTCCTCGACCAGGCATTCCAGCATCGCCAGCACGAAGGCGTCGCCGCTCTGCTGCGAGCCGCTCAAGGCGCGCGCGAAACGCCTGAGATACGGAAGGTGCGCCCCGATCCGGTCTTTTATGTTCATCTTTGAAAGCCTCCAGTTCCCGTGCGCGCACGGAAATCGGACAACGCACGGAAACGCGAACGGTTCCCTCGGCGCGGAACTTTCCCCTTTGACGCGCGTTCTTCAGACCGGAGTGGTGGGTCCGCCGGGGCGAGTGGAGTATGCGCAAGGAACATAGCCGCGGCGATGCGGGCGGGGCGGTGCCGCTGGCCGAGGAGGCGCGGGCGCGGCTCGGGCAGCGCCTGCGGACACTGTACGGGCCCGTGACGGAGGAGCCGTTGCCGGAGGGGTTCGAGGACCTGCTGGCGCGTCTCGCCGACAAGAAGGACCCGTAGCCCCTGCGAAGAGATCTCTGTCCGGGGGCGGCCGGACAATGCTAGTGTTCCAGGAAAGACAGACGGTCGGCCTCATCATGACGGACAAGAAGGATCCGCGCCCGAGCCTTCCCGAGATTGCGCGGGATGCCATCGGGCGCAGGCTTCGCGAAAGCCTCGACCGCATCGTGGCCGAGCCGATTCCCGATCGGTTCCTGCGGCTGCTCGACGACCTCGAGCAGAGCCAGACGCCGTCCGGAGCGGTCGAGGGCGAGCCCTCGGCGGCCCGCGAGCGGCGCGAATCGGAGGATGCCGAGGGCGCCGGGGCCTGAGCCCGCCGCCACGGAACGGCCCCGAAAACTCCGCGAATTCGGCAGGGAACCTTGCGAGTCGCCTGACGTTGACCCGGCAGCCACGAGATTTCGAGGAGGCCAGGATGATCGAGCAAGGGATCAAGGCGGCGCTGGTTCTGACCGCGCTCGCGGCCGGCAGTGCCGGGGCGCTCGTCGCCAGCGAGACGGCGGGCGGCGCGAAGCCGGCGCAGGCGATCTCCACGTCGGTCCACAAGGCCGACCGGCTGGACAGCCAGACCGTCATCGCCGCCTATGCCCGCGACCGCATCGGCACCGCCTTCGCGATCGCCGAATCCGGCAACCGCGGCGCGACCCCGGCGGTCGCGCGGGGCGTCGAGGACTGCCTGCCCGCGTGCAGCTCCGTCGTCTACAAGTCCGAGACGCCCGGCACGCCGAGCCGCATCGTCCCCGGCGCCGCGCGCTGACCGGAGAAGCGGCCCGGAGTACGGGCCGTTCCGAGCCTGAACAAGCCCGTCCGGCGTGCGCCCGGGCGGGCTCTCTCGTCCGAGGTCCGCCGGCGCGGGCCGTCGCCCCGAGGCCGACCGCGATGATCTTCACCATCCGCCACCGCACCGCCTACCGCTACGCCGAGTTGGTGACGCTCGGGCCGCACCGGCTGATGATCCGGCCGCGCGACAGCTTCGACATGCAGCTGCGCCGGGCGGAGCTGGTCTCGACGCCGCCGGCGAGCCTGCGCTGGATGCACGACCCGCTCGGCAACGCCATCGCGATCGCCACCTTCGGGGCACCGACCAATCTCCTGGAGATCACCAGCACGCTGGAGATCGAACGCTTCGACTCGACCCAGCCGGCCTTCGCTCCCCCGGCCGCCACCGCCTTCCCGATCGTCTACGGGGCCGCCGAGGTGCCCGAGCTGACCCCCTTCGTCACGCCGGCCACGGACGACCCGAGCCTGGTCCTCAAGGCCTTCATGCAGGAGCCGATGGCGGCGGCCGGCCAGAGCGGGCTCGACTTCCTGGCCGGGCTCAACGAGAAGGTCCACGGCCACGTCTCCTACGCGCGCCGCGACGAGGAGGGGACGCAGGCCCCGGTCGACACGGTCGAACGGGGCACGGGGTCGTGCCGGGACATGGCCTGGCTGTTCGTGGAATGCGCCCGGCGGGCGGGCTTCGCGGCCCGGTTCGTGTCGGGATACCTCTACGACCAGGCCACGGACGCCGCGCTCGGGGGGCTGGTCGGCGGCGGGGCGACACATGCCTGGGCCGAGATCTACGTGCCCGAGACGGGCTGGGTGGAGTACGACCCGACGAACCTGCTGGTCGCCGGCCACGCGCTCCTGCGGGTGGCGGTGGCGCGCACGCCGGAGCTGGCCTCGCCGATCTCCGGCACCTTCACGGGCTCGACCGGCGCCTTCCTGGGGATCGAGGTGTCGGTGGAGATCTCCTCGCGCGAGGCGGAGGCGCGGGAAGCGGAGGCGGTGGCGGCCTGACCCGGCCGTTGTCGCTCAGCCGAGTTCGATCACGTCGACGGCGGGGCCCAGCCGCTCCGCCGCGATCGCGGCGACGTGGCGGTGGTGGGTGAAGAGGATGGGCTGGACTTCGGTCCCGATCTCAGCGAGGACCTCCAGGCCCTGCGCAACCCGATCCTCGTCGAACGTGGCGAAGAGGTCGTCGGCCAGGAATGGGGCCGGCTCCGCGTTCGCAGCAAAGTCCTCCAGGTAGGCGAGCCTCAGGGCAAGGTAGAGCTGGTCCAGCGTTCCCTCACTCATCGGGCTGCGGTCGTTGTGTCCAAACGGAGCTCCGCGAAGTTCGGATCCGCGCCCCCTCCCGGTCAGGACGGCTGTGCCGTCGGCGGTGCGTATGCCGGCTAGGCGCGGGGCATCGTTCTCGTCGTAGTCGACTCGCAAGCCCGAGAAGGCGCCGCCGGTGATGATCCGGAACAGCGATCCCGCGCGGTTCAGGATCGGGTTCTGTCGCTCGGCACGCTGGCGTTCCATGGCCGTGGCGATCATCAGCGAGGCGGCGCGCAGCACCGCCCAGTCGCGCGCGGCGGCGCGGGCCTCGGCCTCCGCCGCGAGGCGCTGCTGCTGCGCGAGATCCGCGCCGATCCCGTTCCATTGCTTCGAGCGCTCGGCCTTCGCGGTCTCGAAGTCGGCGTACAGCCGGTTCACCTCGTCCTCCAGGCCGTCGGCTTTCTGCTTCAGCCGGAAGGAGGTCTCGGCCGTCTCGGCCGGGTCGAAGCTGGCGAGCGCCGCTCGGATCTCGACTTCCTCGCCAGCGGGGGCCAGCCTCCCGAGTTCGATCCGGCGTTCCTCGAGCCGAACCGCGAGGCGCTCGTCCTCGGCCAAACGGACGGACAGCGGTCCAAGCTCATCGGGTGTGACACCGGTCGCCAGAGCGGCGGACGCGAGGGCCGCTTCGGCCTTCTCACGGGCTTCGACGGCGTCATCCCGTGCCCGCTCGGCCTGGCGTCGCCGCTTTTCGATCTCGTCGCGCCGGGCCGAGGCCGCCCTCGCCTCCGCCAGTCTCCCGCGCAGCAGATCCGAAACCGCCGTAGCCGGGTGGTCCGCGAGGCCGGGGGCGAGAGCGTCGGCGAGGGCCTGCGCCGCCAATTCGAAGGCTGCGATCTCGTTTCGTATCTCGCCACTCCGCTCACGCGCCTTGTCACGCGCCACGAGCCTTTCCGGCACGGCCCGCCAGAGGTCGACAACCGTCGAGGCGGCGGCGAACCCGGCCGCCGGGTCGGCGCCGATAGCCGCCGCGGCGGCATCGAAGGCCGGACGCCATGCGGAGACCGCGTCCGCGGCCGCCGCCCTTTCGCTCTCCGCCGTCGCGATCCGCTCGCGCAGTTCGGCGACCCGGGCGCGCCATTCGCCGGCCTCCTGCTTCGCTCTCTGCATTTCGGCCAAGCGCTCGTCCAGGCGTGCGACGACGAGGTCGAGCCGGCCCGTGTCGGCCAGTCCGACGGCGGCGGCGGCGGCGAGCGCGCGAAGGTCCGGCTCGGCCGCCGCGACATTGGCGTCCAGCTCGACCCATGAGGCCTCGTCGGACAGGAGTTCGTCGCGCCGGCGGAGAAGGTCGGTGACGCGCTGGGTCCACAGGACCATCTCGTCCGGCCGCGAGGGTGCCACGCCCGTGCCCGCCCAGACGGCTGCCCAGGCCTCATGGGTCTCGATCCACCGTCCCGCATGGTCCGCGCGAAGGCCGAGGGCCCGCTCACGCCGCGCATCCGCGTCGGCGCGCATCGCCCTCTTCTGGGCGAACGCGGCGGCCCGGGCGGCATCGCCCGCCAGCGCGTCGGCGAGACGGTCGGCCTCGGCAACCTGCCGCTCGTGGTCCGCGATCGCGCCCGCCAGTGCGTCCGCGGCGGGGCGGGCGGCGGCCCCGAACAGGATCGCACGGAGACCCGACCAGCTCGCCTCCCGCGCCGCGCGCGCCGCGTCCACGTCGGCCCGCGTCGCCACCGGCCCGGCGGCGCCCAGGCCGTGGATTTCGCGGTCGAGCCGAGCCAAGTCCGCTTCGGCCTCCTCCAGCGCCTTCGCAATCGCGTTGCCCTCCTCGCGCAGGGTCGCGATCTCCGCCGCGAAGCGCCGCTGAGTCTCTTCCGGGGGAAGAGGCGCCGCCGCAACGGCGTCGAGGCTCGGCAACGGGGGCGAGAGCCGGGCGGCCTGCCCGTCCAGGCGGGACTTCTCCTCCGCGATCCGCCGCGCGAGCTTGTCCCGCTCCACCAGCGACTGCACGGCCGGCTGAAGCGTCGCACGCCGCGCCAGGAGAGGCGCGGGGTCCGGCTGCTCCTCGGCGCCCGCCGACCGCTTCTCCCGCGCGGCGAGCACGTTGCGTTCGGCCGCGATCGCCCCGGCGAGCCCGCGCTCCCTTTCGGTCAGCTCGCGACCGGCCGCCACCGCGTCCTCGAGCCGGACGATGGCGCCGTCCGACGGGCGGCGGGATTCGATGTCGGCTATATCGGCGAGGCCGAGCCGTGCGGCGAGGTCGGCAAGCGCCCGGACGATTGCGGCGAGCTCGGCTTCGGCGCCCGGCAACTGCGACTTCGCGCGTTCGTAGGAGCCGGACCGCGCCACCAGGGCGTCGATCGCCCCCGAGGCCGCGAGCACGGTGTCATCGACCTGGAGCGCCGTCAGGTCGCGCTCGGCGGCCGAAACCCGGTCCGCAGCGTCCTGCTCCTGCATGCGGGCCGTGTCGGCCCTGGCCAGCAACTGCTCGATCCGTGCGGCGGTGCCTCGCTCCACCGGCGGGAGAGAGCCGAGCGCCGCGCGGGCCGAGGCCAGGCGATCGATCTCCTCGACGACCGGCGCGAGCCGCGCGAGGTGATCGAGCCGGTCGGCCTCGCGCCGGCACCGGTCGCGTTCGATGCGGGCCTCCCGATACTCGGCCTCCCGTTTCGCGACCGTGTCGTTGATCGTCTTCCAGCGGGTCGGCAGCAGATCGGCCGCGGCCTTGTCCTTCTTGGCCTGATCCCAGCGGTTGATGATCTCGTTGAGCTTCCGTTGCCGCCCCTGCGGCGCGAAGATCGCGCCGGCCTCGCCGTCGAGCGCCTTGCGAAGGCGGACCAGATGCCGCAGGCCCGAGCCGGCGGCCAGCAGCTGCGCCCCGATGTCGCCGTCCGCCTCCTCCATCGCGCGTCCGCCGGCGCGAAGCGCGTCGGTCGAGAGCCCGAAGGCGTGGCAGAAGACCTCCCGCGAGAGCCCACCCAGGAACGGCAGGAGCGTGCGGTCGCCGAGCGGCGACTCGTCGGCCCCGATCAGCGTGTCCTTCCGGCCCTTCCGACGCCGAAAGGCGAGGCGCTGTCCGTCTCTCGCCACGATCTCGGCGCCGATCCTGAGCGTCTCCTGCGGATGACGGAAATCGTAGGCGGTCTTGTGCTCGAAGCCGAAGAGGAGATCCGTCACGGCGGCGAGCGCGCAGCTCTTGCCCGCCTCGTTCCGGCCGTACACCACGTGGCAGCGCGCGCCCGGATCGAACGTCAGGGTGCGATCCGTGAAAGGACCGTAGCGGAGGAGATCGAGGCGCAGGATGCGCAAGGGTCAGCCCTCTTGCTCGCTGCGCCCGAGCACCAGGGCCCGAGCCTCGGAGAGGATCGCATCGATGTCCCCGGCGATCGGCTCGTCCCGGTCGATCTCGCCGAGCCGCGCCGCCATGGGCCGGAGTTCCGCCTCCAACTGGGCGCGCAGGTCCGGGTCGGCCTCGACACCGGCCAGCAGGGCAGCGAGATCGAGCGCCTCCAGGGGGCCGTCACGGCAAACCGGCTCGTCGTCCGTCGTCGCCAGCACGACCTTCTCGATCCACAGGTCGGGATGGGAGCGCAGGCCCGCAGCCTGGATCTCGACCCTGAGGCTCTCCCGGTCGGATGCGAAGCCGCGGTGCAGCCTCGTCGCGCCGGTCAGGCGCACACGCACGGCGATCATGGTTTCGGGTGCCGTCGCGGCCGCGCGTGCGAGGTCGCGCTCGATGAGCCGGACCGCCTCGTGATAGTCGCCCTGCCCCGCGAGGTCCACCGCGATGTCGGACCACACCGCCGAGGCCACGTGGAAGGGCCGGACCGCCGCCACCGCCCCGTCCACCACATCGACCATCACGGCGCCCTTCGGCCCGCATTCGCGCACGCTGCGGCCCTGGAGGTTGCCGGGAAAGACCACGTGCGGCCGAGTGGCGACGATCTCGAACTCGTGCAGATGCCCGAGCGCCCAGTAGTCGTAGCGGGCGGCTGACAGGTCGGCGAGACTGCAAGGGGCGTAGGGGGCGTGAACGGCGCTCTGGCGGTCCAGGGCCGTGTGCAGGAGGCCGATGTTGAACCAGCCGGACACGGCGGCCGGATAGCCGCGCGCGAGGTTGTCGGTGACCGCGCGGTCGGCGAAGCTCTGGCCGTGCAGGGCGACCCGGAGGCCGTCGAGCCGCACGGTTTCCGGCGTGTCGCTGCCGAACACGCGCACCCCAGCGGGCAGCGTGATCGCCTTGGTGACGACGCTGTCGGCGTCGTGGTTGCCCTTGACCAGGAAGACCGGGATCCCGGCCCGGTCGAGGCGGGCGACCTGGGCGTTGAAGAAAAGACCGATCGAGGTGTCCTTCCACTCGCCGTCGTAGACGTCGCCGGCGATCACCACGAAGGCGACGCGCTCTTCGAGGGCGCGGTCGACCAGGGCCGTGAAGGCCTGGCGTCCGGCGAGGGCGACGCGCCGGGCCACGTCCGGGTCCTTCAGCGCCAGCCCAGTCAGGGGGCTGCCGAGATGGAGGTCGGCGGCATGCAGGAAGGTGAAATTCATGCGGGGTCCGTCGCGGCGATTCGGATCGAGGATTGTATCGGACGGGGAGGCGCAATGCGCGGGCCGGACTTGCCCCCGCCCGCAGGGGGTCTACCTTCGGGCCCGGCATGGACACGGAGGGACGTCATGGAGATGCGGCGACTGGGGCGGTCGGACCTGATGGTCTCGCCGCTGTGTTTCGGGGGCAACGTGTTCGGCTGGACGGCGGACGCGGCGACGTCCTTCTCGCTTCTCGACCGCTTCGTCGAGCTCGGCGGCAACTTCATCGACACGGCGGACGTCTACTCGACCTGGGTGCCGGGGAACCAGGGCGGCGAATCGGAGACCATCATCGGCACGTGGCTGAAGAAGCGCGGCGGGCGCGACCGGCTCGTGATCGCCACCAAGGTCGGTTCGGACATGGGCGGCGGGCGCAAGGGGCTGAAGCCGGTCTATATCCGCCAGGCGGTCGAGGATTCGCTCCGGCGTCTGCAGACCGACCATATCGACCTCTACCAGTCGCACCGGGACGATCTGGAGACGCCCCAGGAGGCGACGCTGGAGGCCTACGCGAAACTGATCGAGCAGGGCAAGGTCCGGTTCGTCGGCGCCTCGAATTTCACCGCGGAACGGCTGACCGAGGCCCTGCGGCTGGCGGACGGCACCGGCCTGCCGCGGTACGAGAGCCTGCAGCCGGAGTACAACCTCTATGCCCGGCAGGGCTACGAGGAGACGCTGGAACCGATCTGCCGGGAGCAGGAGGTGGGCGTCATCGGCTACTTCAGCCTGGCGAGCGGGTTCCTGAGCGGGAAATACCGCTCCGAGGCGGACGCGTCCCTGAGCCCGCGCGGGCCGAACATCGTCAAGAAATATCTCGACGCGCGCGGCAAGCGGATCCTCGCGGCGCTCGACGCGGTGGCGCGGCGGCGCGGCGGGACGATGACGCAGGTCGCGCTTGCGTGGTTGATGGCGCGGCCGGGCGTGACCTCCCCGATCGCCAGTGCCACCTCGATCCCGCAGCTCGACGAACTGGTGGGCGCCGCCGCGCTGGCGCTGGACGCCGAGTCCATCGCGGAGCTCGACGCGGCGAGCGCCTGGGCCTGAGGCGCCTCAGGCGCTCTTGGACGGGCGCAGCACATTGAGCGCGCCGGGGACGATCTCAACCTCGAGCGGCAGGGACCAGTCCACCGCCTCGCCGTCGATCGACAGGCGGAGCACGGGTCGGTGGGCCATGATGCTCACCCGGCGCGCGCGCGCAAAGCCGTTCCACGGGTTCGAGCGCCAGCGGCCGGCCAGCGCCAGCAGGGTGAACATCAGGAAGTCGGTCGCCCGGCGGCTGCGGGTGGCGTAGACGGCAAGGCGTCCGCCCTGCGGGTCGGCCGGGACCGGGGCGACCGCGGGGGTCTCGGCGAGTTCGTTGACGGTGACGGCGACGTTTGAAAAGGCGCCCGACAGGCGCTCCCTGTCGGCATGGATGGCGAGCCGCACCTGGGGCGGGTCCGACAGGGCCGACACGAAGGCGCGCGCGCCGGCCAGCATCTTGCCCCAGCGGCTCCCGTAGTCGTGCGCCTCGCGCAGGCGGATGATGCGCGGGTGGGCGCCGATCGTGACGTGGTGCAGGAACCAGCGGTCGCCGATGCGGCCGACATCGATCGCCTCGACGGAGGCGGTGGCGAGGCTGTCGAGCGTGCCGTCGAGGGTGGGCGTGAAGCCGTTGAGGCGGGCGAAGAGGTTGAAGGTTCCGAGCGGCAGAACCGCGACCGGCTTGCCGGTTCGGATGGCGTGGCTGGCGGCGGTCGACGCCGTCCCGTCCCCGCCCCCGACCACCACGAGATCGACGGCGGCATCGTCGAAGACCCGCTCCACGGCGGTCGCGAGGCCGGCACCTTGGACGGCCTCGAAGAGCACCACGGTGCCGATCGGCGCCAGGGCTTCGCGGATGCGCGTCTCAAGGGCGGCCGGGTCCCAGGTGCGGGCGGTCCCGGCCTCCGGATTGACCAGGACGGCCATCCGGCGCGAGGCCGCCTCCCCGGACGAAGGGACGGTGGCCCGGGCCGCGGGCTGGTCGGCCGGGGGCGGAGCCATCGTGCCCTCCTGGGGCGAGGCGCCGGGGCCCGGGCTCAGCGGTGGCTGCCCGGGCGTCCGACGGCGAGGCCGAGGGTAAAGCCGATCAGGGCCGCGAGGCCGATGGCCGCCATCGGATGGCGGGCGACTCGGTCGGCGACTTCGCCCGCCCCGCTTTCGGCCCGCTCCGAGGCGTCAGCCCAGGCGCGGCGGGCCTGCTTGCGGCCGCGGTTCAGGTAGCTGTCGACCAGCCCGCCGAGGGCCGTGAGGCCGCGCTCGGCTTCGGCCATGGGCGCGCCGAGGCGCGACCCCGCCGCGTCGGCGGCCGTCTCGGCGATGCGGGCGAGGCTCGCCCGGATGGTCTTCATCTCGTCTTCGAGCGTCGAGTCGAGTGCCTTCGATCCGGTGCGCAGCATGGCTTTCGTCCCCGATGGTGATCTTCGCGTCGATACGGGAAACGCACTCGGGGCCGTCAAGGTTCCGGTCGAGCTTGCCCCTTCGCCCTGCAACTAAAGCGCGGGCTTCAGCGTTTTCACTTCACATCCCTGGATGGAGGAGTGATCGTCATGCTGTACTGGACGCTCGTCTTTCTCGTCATCGCGCTCATCGCCGGCGCCCTCGGCTTCGGCGGCATCGCCAACGCGTCGGCGGGCATCGCACGCATTCTCTTCGGGATCTTCATCGTCCTGTTCGTCGTTACGCTCGTGTTCGGACTGATCGGCGTAGCGTGATCGGCAAACGACGAGAGGCGCCCCTCGGGACGCCTCTCGTCCGTTCAGCAGGTCCGATCAGCGGATCTTGATCTTCACGTCCGGGCTGTCCCGATAGCCCTCGCGGATGACGACGCCCGAGCGGCGGACGCAGCTGTAGCCGTTCCAGTGCGAGTAGGCCCCGCAGGCGCGGACGACCGGGGCCGGGCGGAGCGCGTAGCCGGGGCGCTTCATGCGGACGCAGTCGCCGTGGCGGTTGCAGTAGAGCGCGACCGACTCGGCGCGACCCTGGCCGGCTTCGGCGCCCAGCGGGTTACCGCCGAGCGGAAGGGCGCCCGCGGGGGTCGCGGCGGCGGCACCGACCAGCACGGCGGCGGCGAGAAGAAGATTACGCATGGGTTCTACTCCTTGGTCTCTAGTCCGATCTCTTTGTGAAAGTCCCGAACCCCTGCAGTTGTTCCATGGCGACGGTCCTGTTTACGCCTGCACGCGGGGCACGGGCGTCAGAGTCGCTTTGACGTACGATCGCTCTTTCGCAGGTGAACCGCGACATCGCTCGCGGCCCCCGAGCCAACCTCTTCCCGTCGATAAAGGACTGCGCCCGGATCGGTGCGCGCCTATACAGGGCGCTGCGCCGGATATCCGGTCGAACAGCCGAGCTATGCTGAAGGAGACCCGCGGATCTTCGGGCGACTCACCGATCGGGCGGAACCACTCCCGGAACGAGACGTTGTCGGTGCATTCCGGACAACGTGGGAGACACACCATGCGTAGCTTCATGATCGCCGCAGTTTCGGCTGCCGCTCTCTTCGCCCTCCCGACCATCGCGTCGGCCCAGAACATGCAGAACAACGCCGCCGGCGGCGTGGCCGCCGGTGCGACCGCGGGTGCGATCGGCGGCGCCATCGTGGGCGGCCCGATCGGTGCCGCGGCCGGCGCCGTGATCGGCGGGACGGTCGGCGGTGCGGCCGGCGCGGCCTCCGAGCCGAACCGCGTCTATGTGGCCCCGCAGCCGGGCGTCGTGGTCGATCGCGACTGCGTGCAGGACCCGGCGGGCCGCGTGACCTGCGTCGAGCGCGTGCGCTGACGAACCCGGCCAGGACCGTCGCGTGACGGCGGTCACCAGGCCTCGAGACGAGCGGGCGGATCCCCATCCGGGGGTCCGCCCGCTCGCGTTCACCGGCCGCCAAGGCTTGCGCCGCTCCCCCGGTAGGGCTCAAATGCCGTCTTTCCGGTCCGCGCGGGCGGGACCGCCGGGCGTCCGGCGGCGCTCCGGGCGGCCGTGGAGGGGCGACGTGACGGACTCGACGACGACGATCATGGAACGGGACCCTGCCGAAACAGCGGTTCCGGCAGCGGCAGAGACGGCCGACGTGGTGGCCCTGCGGGCCGCCATACTCGACAAGATGACCTATGTGGTCGGCAAGCATGCCGAGCACGCGAGCGATCGGGACTGGTTCGTGGCGACCGCCACGGCGGTCCGCGACCGGCTGGTCGATCGCTGGACGGAGACGCGGGACGAGATCTGGCGCAAGCACACGAAGCGGGTCTACTACCTCAGCCTCGAGTTCCTGATCGGTCGGCTCCTGTTCGACGCGATGAGCAATCTCTGCATGGTCGAGCCGGTGCGCGAGGCGCTGGCCGGCCTCGGCGTCGACCTCGACCGGCTGCGCGACATCGAGCCCGACGCGGCGCTCGGCAACGGCGGCCTCGGGCGGCTCGCGGCCTGCTTCATGGAAAGCCTGTCGAGCCTCGGCCTCGCCGCCCACGGCTACGGCATCCGATACGACCACGGGCTGTTCCGCCAGCGGATCAAGGACGGCTGGCAGCTCGAATATCCCGAGACCTGGCTGTCCTTCGGCAACCCTTGGGAATTCCCGCGGCCCGAGTCCAGCTACTCGGTCGGGTTCGGCGGGCGCGTGGAGGCGATCCAACGGCCGGACGGCACGATCCGGCATGTGTGGCATCCGGCCGAGACCGTCGAGGCGATGGCGTATGACACGCCCATCCCGGGTTGGCGCGGGCGGCACGTCAACACGCTCCGGCTCTGGAGCGCGCGCGCCCCGGACCCCCTGCGGCTCGACGCCTTCAACCGGGGGGACCATGTCGGCGCGCTTGCCGCCCAGGTGAAGGCGGAGGCGATCTCGAAGATCCTCTACCCGAGCGACGCGACGCCCGAGGGGCTCGAACTGCGCCTGCGGCAGGAGTACTTCTTCGTCTCGGCCTCGCTGCAGGACCTCATCAACCGCCACCTGCGCCAGCACGATGCCATGGGGTCGCTCGCCGACATGGCGGCGATCCAGCTCAACGACACGCATCCGGCCATCGGCATCGCCGAGATGATGCGGCTGCTGGTCGACGTGCATCACCTGGAGTGGGAGGAGGCGTGGGGAATCACGTCGCGCACCTTCTCGTACACGAACCACACGCTCCTGCCGGAGGCGCTCGAGACCTGGCCGGTGCCGCTGATGGAGCGGCTTCTGCCCCGCCACATGCAGATCATCTACCTGATCAACGCGCTGCATCTCGACAAGCTCAGGAAGGCCGGTGAGACCTCCAACGAGGTGCTGTCGTCCCTGTCGCTCATCGACGAGCAGAGCGGCCGGCGCGTGCGCATGGGGCATCTCGCCTTCATCGGCTCGCACAAGATCAACGGGGTCTCGGCCCTGCACACGGACCTGATGCGCACGACCGTGTTCCGCGAGCTGAACCGCGCCTATCCGGGGCGGATCGTGAACAAGACCAACGGCATCACGTTCCGGCGCTGGCTCTACCAGGCCAATCCGGGGCTGACCGATCTGATCGTGGAGGCCTGCGGGGAGCGCGTGCTCGACCGTACGGAGGACCTGGAAAAGCTCGCCGCCCTGGCGGACGACCGCACGTTCCAGCGCCGCGCCGCGGCGGTGAAGCGGGCCAACAAGGTGGCGCTCGGTCGGGTGATCGCCGAGCAGCTCGGCATCAAGGTCGACCCGGACGCGCTGTTCGACGTGCAGATCAAGCGCATCCACGAATACAAGCGGCAGCTCCTCAACATCCTGGAGACCATCGCGGTCTACGAGGAGATCCGGTCCCAGCCCATGCGCGACTGGATCCCGAGGGTGAAGATCTTCGCCGGCAAGGCGGCGGCGAGCTACCACCAGGCCAAGCTGATCATCAAGCTCGCCAACGACGTCGCCAAGGTGGTGAACGCCGACCCGACGGTGCGCGGGCTCCTCAAGGTGGCGTTCCTGCCGAACTACAATGTCAGCCTGGCGGAAACGATCATCCCCGCGGCGGACCTGTCCGAGCAGATCTCGACGGCCGGCATGGAGGCCTCGGGAACGGGCAACATGAAGCTCGCGCTCAACGGGGCGCTGACGATCGGTACGCTCGACGGGGCCAACGTGGAGATCCGCGAGCGGGTCGGGCCGGAGAACATCTTCATCTTCGGCATGACGGCCGAGGAGGTGGAACAGAGGCGGCGCCAGGGCATCGACAGCCGGGCCGCCATCCAGGCATCGCCGCGGCTGCCGGAGATCCTCGACGCCATCGCGTCGGGCGTCTTCTCACCGGACGACCCCGACCGATACCGGGGGCTCGTGGACGCGATCACGTACCACGACTACTTCATGGTGTCGGCCGACTTCGACGCCTACTACGCGACCCAGCGCAACGTCTACCGGCTCTGGCGCAACCGCGAGGCCTGGATGCGGGCAAGTCTTCTCAACACGGCGCGCATGGGATGGTTCTCCTCCGACCGGGCGATCACCGAGTACGCTCGCGAGATCTGGAACGTGGCACTCGACCAGCAGACATGAGGACCGCATGACCCAGGCATGGCAGGCCGACCCCGACGACGTCACAGCCATCGTGGAGGCCCGCCATGCGGACCCGTTCGCCGTGCTCGGGCTGCACAGGACCACGGCGGGCAGCGTGGTGCGCGCCTTCGTTCCCCATGCGGAGACGCTGACGGTCGTGCCCGACGACGGCGGGCCGGTCACGTCGTTGGTGCGGCGGCACGAGGCCGGGTTCTTCGAGGGCGGCATCCCGGCGGCGACGGGGCGTTTCGGCTACCGCCTGCGCGCCGCCAATCCGGGCGGGACCTGGGAGTTGCGCGACCCCTACGCATTCGGGCCGGTGCTCGGGCCGCTCGACGACCATCTGCTCGTGGAGGGCACGCATCGCCGCCTTTGGGAGCGGCTCGGGGCGCACCCGATGGAGCACGAGGGGGCGGCCGGCACGCAGTTCGCCGTCTGGGCGCCGAACGCCCGGCGCGTTTCGGTGGTGGGCGACTTCAACGGCTGGGACGGCCGCCGGCACCAGATGCGCAAGCGGGTCGATTCCGGGCTCTGGGAGATTTTCGCCCCCGAGGTCGGGCCCGGGACCAACTACAAGTACGAGATCATCGGCCGGGACGGCACGCTTCTGCCGCTGAAGGCCGACCCGTTCGGCTTCGCCAGCGAGATGCGGCCCTCGACCGCCTCGGTGGTCGCCGACCCCGCCCCGTTCCCGTGGACCGACCGGGACTACCTGGAGGCACGGTCGCAGGGCGACCCGCGGCGCAAGCCAATGTCGGCCTACGAGGTGCATCTCGGCTCCTGGCAGCGGCGGGAGGATGGCTCGTTCCTCTCCTGGGACGAGATCGCGGACCGCCTCGTCCCTTATGTGACGGAGCTGGGGTTCACGCATATCGAGCTCCTGCCGGTCTCCGAGCACCCGCTCGACGCGTCCTGGGGCTACCAGCCGATCGGGCTCTTCGCGCCGACCGCCCGCTTCGGCACGCCGGACGGCTTCGCGCGCTTCGTCGACCGGGCGCATGCGGCCGGTATCGGCATCATCCTCGACTGGGTGCCGGCGCATTTCCCGACCGACGTGCACGGGCTGGCGCAGTTCGACGGCGGGCCGCTCTACGAGCATGCCGACCCGCGGCGCGGCTTCCACCCCGACTGGAACACGGCGATCTACGACTTCGGGCGGCGCGAAGTGGCCAACGTGCTGGCCGCCAACGCGCTCTACTGGCTCGACCGCTTCCATGTGGACGGGCTGCGCGTCGACGCGGTCGCGTCCATGCTCTACCTGGACTACTCGCGTCGGGCCGGAGAATGGCTGCCCAACCCGGACGGGTCCAACGACAACCGGGACGCGGTCGCGTTCCTGCGGCGGGTCAACGAACTCGTCTACGGCACCTATCCGGGGACGGCGACGATCGCGGAGGAATCGACCGCGTGGTCGGGCGTCTCCGCGCCGGCCTATGCGGGCGGCCTCGGCTTCGGCTTCAAGTGGAACATGGGGTGGATGCACGACACCCTCGCGTACATGAGCGAGGATCCGGTGCACCGCCGCTGGCACCACGACAAGCTCACCTTCGGCCTCCTCTACGCCTTCTCGGAAAACTTCGTGCTGCCGCTCAGCCACGACGAGGTGGTGCACGGGAAGCGGTCGATCATCGGCCGGATGCCGGGCGACGAGTGGCAGCGCTTCGCCAACGCGCGGGCCTACTACGGCTTCATGTGGGCGCATCCGGGCAAGAAGCTCCTCTTCATGGGCTCGGAGTTCGGCCAGACGCGGGAGTGGAACTTCGAAGCCGGCCTCGAATGGTGGCTGCTCGACCATGCCCCGCACCGCGGGCTCCTGCAGCTCATCCGCGACCTGAACCGGGCCTACCGGGAGATCCCCGCCCTGCACGCGCGCGACAACGAGCCGGCGGGCTTCCGCTGGATCGTCGCCGACGACCGCGACCAGTCCGTGTACGCCTGGCTCCGGCTCGGCGACCGACACGACTGCCCGGTGGCGGTCGTTTCGAACTTCACGCCGGTGCCGCGCGAGCGCTACCGCATCGGCCTGCCCTTCCCGGGGCGCTGGCGGGAGGTGCTGAACACCGATTCCGAGATCTACGGCGGCTCGGGGACGGGCAACCAGGGCGGGGTGGTGGCCGAGCCGGTTCCCTCGCACGGCTTCCCGGCCTCGGCGGAGGTCGTCGCCCCGCCGCTCGCCACCGTCTACTTCGAATTCTGCCCGGAGGGCTGACGCCGCAAAGCCGGGCATGACAAAGCGAACATGCCCCGGCTACAGTCGAGGCAGAGTTCGAACCAGCCTGTACAATCCGGCGTTACGACCGGGACAAGACGAGCAAGGAGGAACGCCATGTCGGTGAAGCCGAGTTCCGGGGGTCCCCTGTCGCGAACCGCCATGGCGTATGTGCTCGCCGGAGGACGCGGAAGCCGGCTGGTCGAGCTGACCGACCGACGGGCCAAGCCGGCGGTCTACTTCGGCGGCAAGTCGCGCATCATCGATTTCGCCCTGTCGAACGCGCTCAACTCGGGCATCCGCCGCATCGGGGTCGCGACCCAGTACAAGGCGCACAGCCTGATCCGGCACCTCCAGCGCGGCTGGAACTTCTTCCGCCCCGAACGCAACGAAAGCTTCGACATCCTGCCGGCGAGCCAGCGCGTGTCCGAGGACCACTGGTACGAGGGCACCGCGGACGCGGTCTACCAGAACATCGACATCATCCAGGACTACGAGCCTCGCCACATCGTCATCCTGGCCGGCGACCACGTTTACAAGCAGGACTACGAGCTGATGCTGCAGCAGCACTGCGAGCAGGAGGCCGACGTCACTGTCGGCTGCCTGGAGGTGCCGCGCAAGGAGGCGACCGGCTTCGGCGTCATGCACGTGGACGAGACCGACCGCATCGTCGACTTCGTGGAGAAGCCGAAGGACCCGCCCGCCATGCCGGGTCGGCCCGACATGGCGCTCGCCTCCATGGGCATCTACGTGTTCGACACCAAGTTCCTGTTCGACCAGTTGCGCCGGGACGCGGCGACGCCGGGGTCGAGCCGCGACTTCGGCAAGGACATCGTCCCCTACATCGTCAAGAACGGGAAGGCGATCGCCCACCACTTCTCGCGGTCCTGCGTGCGTTCCTCCAAGGAGGCGCAGCCCTATTGGCGCGACGTCGGCACGCTCGACGCCTATTGGGAGGCCAACATCGACCTCACCGACGTGGTGCCGGACCTCGACCTCTACGACAGCGGCTGGCCGATCTGGACCTATGGCGAGATCACGCCGCCGGCGAAATTCGTGCATGACGAGGACGGACGGCGCGGGCAGGCGGTGTCGTCGCTCGTCTCGGGCGGCTGCATCGTCTCGGGCGCGTCGCTGCGCCGGTCTCTGCTCTTCACGGGGGTCCGGATCAACTCCTACTCGGCGGTCGAGAACGCCGTGATCCTTCCCTATGTGAACGTCGGCCGCTCGTCGCGGCTGACCAACGTGGTGGTCGACCGCGGCGTGGTCATCCCGGAGGGCCTCGTCGTGGGCGAGGATCCGGAGCTCGACGCCAAGCGGTTCCGGCGCACCGAGAAGGGGATCTGCCTCATCACCCAGCCCATGATCGACCGGCTGGACGCCTGAGCCATGGTGAAGGTCCTCTCGGTCGCCTCCGAGATCTATCCCCTCGTGAAGACCGGCGGGCTCGCCGACGTGGCGGGCGCGCTGCCGCTCGCCCTGGCGGCGGAGGGCGTCGCGGTGACGAGCCTCGTGCCGGGCTACCCGGCGGTGACGGCGGCGCTCGAGGGCGGGCGCGCGGTCCTGACGCTCCCCGACCTCTTCGGCGGCCCCGCCCGGCTGGTGGCGGGCACGGCCGCCGGCCTCGACCTCCTGGTCCTCGACGCGCCGCACCTCTACGACCGCCCGGGCAACCCTTACGTCGGCGCGGACGGGCGCGACTGGCCCGACAACGCCGTCCG
The DNA here is from genome assembly GCF_037203705.1 of Prosthecomicrobium sp. N25. Taxonomy (NCBI): domain Bacteria; kingdom Pseudomonadati; phylum Pseudomonadota; class Alphaproteobacteria; order Hyphomicrobiales; family Kaistiaceae; genus Prosthecomicrobium; species Prosthecomicrobium sp. N25. The sequence continues at coordinate 933,487 of NZ_JBBCAT010000001.1, read as the reverse complement.
GTTCGCGGCCCTGTCGCGCGCTGCGGCGCTCGTCGGGCTCGGGGAGGCGGAGGGCGCCCGCCCCGACGTGGTGCACGCGCACGACTGGCAGGCGGGGCTCGCGGCGGCCTATCTCGCGTATGACGGCCGACCTCGGCCCGGCACCGTCATCACGGTCCACAACCTCGCCTTCCAGGGGCAGTATCCGCGGACGCTGATGGAGCCGCTCGGACTGCCCGAGCGGGCGTGGAGCGTCGACGGGGTCGAGTACTACGGCCATATCGGCTACCTGAAGGCCGGGCTGCAGCTTTCCGACCGGATCACCACCGTGTCGCCGAGCTACGCGGCCGAGATCCGCACGGCGGAAGGCGGCATGGGCCTCGACGGGCTGCTGCGGGCGCGCACCGAGGTGTTGCACGGCATCCTCAACGGCATCGACGACCGGGTCTGGGATCCGGCCACCGACCCCCTGATCCCGGCCACCTACGACGCGCGCCGCCCGGCACGGCGGCGGCTCGACAAGGCCGCCCTGCAGGAGCGCTTCGGGCTCGCGAAGGATCCGGACGCGATCCTGTTCGGAGTCATAAGCCGGCTCACCTGGCAGAAGGGCCTCGACATCCTGCTCGCGTCCGCCGGAACGCTCCTGCAGGCGGGCGGGCAACTCGTCGTGCTCGGCACGGGCGAGCCGGCGCTCGAGCAGGGCTTCGCGGCGCTGGCCGACGCCCATCCGGACCGCATCGGCTGCCGCATCGGCTACGACGAGGCGCTCGCGCACCTGATCCAGGCCGGGTCGGACGCCCTCGTGGTGCCGTCGCGCTTCGAGCCTTGCGGGCTGACGCAGCTCTGCGCGCTGCGCTACGGGGCGGTGCCGGTGGTGGCGCGGGTCGGCGGGCTCGCCGACACGATCGTGGACGCCAACGAGATGGCGCGGGCGGCCGGAGCCGGCACGGGATTCCAGTTCTCGCCCGTCAACCCGGACATGCTGTCCGCCGCCATCCTGCGCGCCGCCGCGGTGCATCGCGACCGCGAGGCCTGGCAGGCGCTCGTGAAGAACGGCATGAAGACCGACGTTTCCTGGCGCCGCCCGGCGGCGCATTATGCCCGGCTCTACCGCGACCTCGTCGCGGCCCGGTCCTGACGGAGTTTCCACCCGATGATCCGCCGCATCCCGACGAAGCCCTACGAGGGGCAGAAGCCCGGCACCTCCGGTCTGCGCAAGAAGGTGCCGGTGTTCCAGCAGCCGAACTACGTGGAGAACTTCGTCCAGTCGATCGTGGACAGCCTCGAGGGGCTGGCCGGCCAGACCCTGGTGGTCGGCGGCGACGGCCGCTACTACAACCGCGAGGCGATCCAGGCCGTCATCCGGATCGCGGCGGCGGCGGGCTTCGGGCGCATCCTGATCGGGCGCGGCGGCATCCTGTCGACCCCGGCGGCCTCCAACCTGATCCGCAAGCGCGGGGCCTTCGGGGGGATCGTGCTGTCGGCGAGCCACAACCCGGGCGGCCCGGACGGCGACTTCGGCATCAAGTACAACGTCTCGAACGGCGGGCCGGCGCCCGAGAAGGTCACGGACGCGATCTTCGCGCGAACGAAGAGTATCGACGAGATCCGGATGGTCGACGCGCCCGACGTCGACCTCGACCGGATCGGCGAGGTCCAGGTCGGCGACTGCAAGGTCGAGATCGTCGACCCGGTCGCCGACTACCAGGCCCTCATGCAGACGCTCTTCGACTTCGACCGGATCCGCGGCCTGTTCGCGGCCGGCTTCCGCATGAAGTTCGACGCCATGTCGGCCGTCACCGGGCCCTACGCGCAGGCGATCCTGGAGCGCACCCTCGGCGCGCCGGCGGGAACGGTGCTGAACGGGACGCCGGAGCCGGACTTCGGCGGCCACCATCCGGACCCCAACCTCGTGCACGCCAAGGCGATCTACGACCTGGCCATGGCGGACGACGGCCCGGACTTCTGCGCGGCCTCGGACGGCGACGGCGACCGCAACCTGATCATCGGCCACGGCCGTTTCGTGACCCCGTCCGACAGCCTGGCGATCCTCGCCGCCAACGCGCACCTGGCGCCGGGCTACGCCAAGGGGATCGCGGGCATCGCCCGCTCCATGCCGACCAGCCGGGCGGCGGACCGGGTGGCGGAGAAGATGGGCCTGCCGGTCTTCGAGACGCCGACGGGCTGGAAGTTCTTCGGCAACCTGCTCGACGCCGGCATGGTGACGATCTGCGGCGAGGAATCCGCCGGCACCGGGTCCGACCACGTGCGCGAGAAGGACGGGCTCTGGGCCGTGCTTCTGTGGCTCGACATCATCGCGGCGCGGCGCCAGTCGGTTGCCGAGATCGTGCGCGAGCACTGGGCGACCTACGGGCGCAACTACTATGCCCGGCACGACTACGAGGAGGTCGAGGCGGAAGGGGCGAACGCCCTCATGGCGCACCTGCGCGCCTCGCTCGGCACGCTGCCCGGCCAGCGCTTCGGGGCGCTGACGATCGCCGAGGCGGACGACTTCGCCTACCACGACCCGGTCGACGGCTCGGACTCGAAGAACCAGGGCATCCGGGTGATGTTCGAGGACGGCTCGCGCATCGTCTATCGGCTGTCCGGCACGGGCACGGCGGGGGCCACGCTGCGGGTCTATATCGAGCGCTTCGAGCCGGAGGTCTCCCGGCAGACGCTCGAGACCGGCACGGCGCTCGCCGACCTGATCGCCCTGTCGCGCCAGCTCGCCCTCATCGAGCAGCACACCGGCAGGCAGGAGCCGTCCGTCATCACCTGACAGGCGCCCTCCGCCCGAGGCCCGCTGCCGACGCACGGGAACGCCGCCCCGGCCGCATCCCTGGGGAGACGCCGACGCAGCGCTGCCGCGGGATCGATCGGCTCGGCCGGCTGTTCGGAAGGGGCGCCGAGCGCGCTCCGTCGCGGGGCGCCAACCGCGCCCCGCGCGGGCCTGCCCACGGTACGTGCCCGCCTCTCCACGGAGCTTTCGCATGGTCCGACCGCCGCCCTCGTCCCCTGAGCCCCTCGGCGTCACGCTGCGCGAGGGTGGGGCGAACGTGGCCGTGGTCTCGGCCCATGGGAGCCGGGTGACGCTCTGCCTCTTCGACGAGCGCGACCGGGAGACCGCCCGAATCCCGCTCCCCGAGCGGACCGGTGACGTCCACCACGGCTTCGTGCCGGGGATCGCGGCGGGCCAACGCTACGGACTGCGCGTGGAGGGGCCCTGGGCCCCGGCCGAGGGTCACCGGTTCAACCCGTCCAAGCTGCTGGTCGACCCCTGGGCGACGCGGCTCGACCGGCCCTTCCGGCTCGACGACCTCCTGTTCGACCGTCGCGAGACCGGCGCGACCGAGGACGAGCGCGACAGCGCGCCGGCCGTGCCGAAGGCCCTCGTCGGGGCGCCGGTGCATCGTCCGGCCGCGGTCCGCCCGGCGCTCCACTGGGAGGGACTGGTCGTCTACGAGCTGCACGTGCGCGGCTTCACCAAGCTCCATCCGGCGGTTCCGCCCGAGGCGCGCGGCACCTTCTCGGGGCTCGCCCATCCGGACGTGATCGAGCATCTGGTCAGGCTCGGCGTCACGGCGGTGGAGATCATGCCCGCCAACGCCTGGATCGACGAGCGGCACCTGCCGCCGCTCGGGCTCGCCAACTACTGGGGCTACAACCCCCTCGCCTACCTCGCCCCCGATCCGCGGCTCGCGCCCGGCGGCTGGGACGAGGTGCGCGGCGCGGTCGCGGCGCTGCAGGCGGCCGGCATCGCGGTCCTGGTCGACGTGGTGCTGAACCATACCGGCGAGAGCGACCGTTGGGGGCCGACGGTCTCGTTCCGCGGGCTCGACAACGCCACCTGGTACCGGCTCGACCCGGCGGATCCCGCCGCCTATGTCAACGACGCGGGCTGCGGCAACGTGCTGGCGCTGGACCGGCCGACGGTCATCCGCCTCGCCATGGACTCGCTTCGGCAGTGGGCGCTGAGGGCCGGGGTCGACGGGTTCCGGTACGACCTTGCCGCCACCCTCGGCCGCTGCGCGCATGGGTTCGACCCCGAGGCGCCGCTCTTCGCGGCGATCGGACAGGATCCGGTCCTGCGGGATCTCGTCCATATCGCCGAGCCCTGGGACATCGGCCCCGGAGGGCACCGGCTCGGCGCCTTCCCGGCCGGCTGGGGCGAATGGAACGACCGCTTCCGGGACACGGTCCGGCGCTTCTGGCGGGGCGATGCGGGCCGGATCGGCGACATGGCGACCCGCTTCGCGGGCTCGGCCGACATCTTCGGGCCGCGGCACCGGCCGGTGTCGCGGAGCCTCAACTTCGTCACCGCCCACGACGGTTTCACGCTCGCCGACCTCGTCGCCTTCACCTCCAAGCGCAACCACGGCAACGGGGAGGAGAACCGCGACGGCACGGACGAGAACTACGCCTGGAACAACGGCGCGGAGGGCCCGTCGGACGACCCGGCCGTGCGCGCCGCCCGGGGGGCGGACGTGCGGGCCCTGCTGGCGACGCTGTTCCTGTCGCGCGGGACGCCGATGATTTCGATGGGCGACGAGCTCGGGCGCAGCCAGGGCGGCAACAACAACGCCTATGCGCAGGACAATCCGGTCTCGTGGCTCGACTGGGCGTCGGCCGATCACGACCTCGCCGCCACCGTGGCCGCGCTCGTGCGCCTCAGGCGCGAGACGCCGGCGCTCACGGACGAGCGGCCGCTGACGGGCGGGCCGCTCGACGGAAGCGGCATTCCGGACGTGGACTGGCTGACGCCGTCCGGCACGTCCATGCGCCCGGCGGACTGGCACGATCCGGAGAACCGGACCCTGATCGCCGCCCTCCACCGGCCGGCGACGGACGAGGAACCGGCGAGCCGGGCCGTGGTGGTGCTCCATGCCGGGCGCACCCCGACCTCGGTCCGGCTGCCTCAGCCCGGGGACGGCCGGGGATGGCGGCGGGCCTTCGACAGCGCGCGACCGGAAACCCGGGGTACGGAGGCCGGGGCCGCGGCGGACATGACGGCCGAAGTGGCCCCCGTGCAGGCCCGCTCGGTCGTCGCCTTCGTGGAGGAGGCGGCGCGCGGGGCGGGGGGCGGCCGCGGGCCGGCCGATCCGGCCGCGCTCGACCGGCTCGCCACGGCGGGGGGCCTGGCGCTCGACTGGTGGGACATCGACGGCAACAATCACCGTGTCCCGGACGACACCAAGCGGGCGCTGCTGGCGGCGCTGCGGCTTCCGGCCGGCACCAGCGGCGAGGCGCGTGACAGCCTCCGCGCGCTCGCGGAGGACCGCGACCTGCGCCTCCTCCCCCATGCGACGCTCGCCCGCGAGGGCGTGGCGCCGCGGCTCCGCCTGGGGCCCGGGCTCGCGGGACGGGCCGTCGACCTCGTCGTCGGACTGGAGGACGGGGAGCAGCGGCTGGTGCGGATCCGGCCCGGTGAGGGCGCGGAGGGGACCACGACGGCGGCGGACGGAAGGCCGACGCGGGTGCGGACGGTGGACCTGCCGGTGCTGCCCGCCGGGCGCCACAGCATCCACCTCGCCGACAGCCCCGGCATGGCCGGGCACGTGACCGTCGCGCCCGCCACCTGCTGGCTGCCGCAGGACCTCGCGGAGGGACGCCGGCTGTTCGGCGTCGCCGCGCATCTCTACACGCTGCGGCGCGCCGGCGATCAGGGCATCGGCGACTTCACCACCCTCGCGCGGCTCGCCCGGGAGGCGGGTCGGGCCGGGGCGGCGGTGGCCGGGCTCAACCCGATGCACGCGCTCTTCGACCAGGACCGGTCCCGCACCAGCCCCTACAGCCCGTCCGACCGGCGGTTCCTCGACCCGATCTACATCGACGTCGCCGACCTGCCGAGGGGCGCCATGGGCCCTGCCGTGGAGCACGCCCTGGCCGTGGAGGACCCTGTGCTCCGGGCTTTGTCCGCGGGCCGGGCGGTCGACTATCCGACCGTCTGGGCGGCCAAGAAGCGCGTTCTGTCGCACGCCTTCATGATCTTCGAGACGGTCAGCGCCGAGCGCGGACGGGTCGACGGGGAGTCCCCGCCGCTGCCGCTCGCCTTCGAGGCCTTCGTGGCGCGCGGCGGCGAGGCTCTGCGGCGCTTCGCCCTCTATGAGACGATCGCGGAACTGCGGCGCGAGACGGACTGGCGGCGCTGGCCGGCCGAGCTCGCCCACCCGGCCGCGCCGGGAATCGCGGACGTCGCCACCCGGCACGCCACCCGCGTGCGCTTTTCGATGTTCCTGCAGTTCCTCGCGGACCGGCAGCTCGGGGACGCCGCCCGGGCCGCCCGCGACGGCGGCCTGCGGCTCGGCTTCTACCGCGACCTCGCGGTCGGCTGCGCGCCGGACGGAGCCGAGGCCTGGTCGGAGCAGGACCGCCTGGCGCAGGGCGTTTCGGTCGGCGCGCCGCCCGATCCCTTCTCGGCCGCCGGACAGGTGTGGAACCTGCCCGCGCCGGACCCGCGGGCGATGGCGCGGGACGGCTTCCGTGGTTTCGGCGCCATGCTGGCGGCCAACATGGCGCATGCCGGCGCGCTGCGGATCGATCACGTGCTGGGCCTGAAGCGCCTGTTCCTGGTGCCCGACGGGGCGACCGGGGCGGAGGGGGCCTATGTGGCGATGCCGTTCGACGACCTCGTCGGGCAGGTGGCGCTGGAGAGCCGGCGCGCGGAGACGCTGGTGGTCGGGGAGGATCTCGGGACGGTTCCGGAGGGCTTCCGCGAACGGCTCGACGAGGCCGGGCTGCTGTCCTACCGGGTGCTGTGGTTCGAACGCCGCCAGGACGGCTTCGTGCCACCGGAGCGGTATCCCCGGAAGGCCGCCGCCTGCGTCTCGACCCACGACCTGGCGACCCTCGCCGGATGGTGGGGCGGGGCGGACATCGACGAGGATGTGCAGCTCGGCCGGCTCGACGCGGACGGCGCCGTCCGGGCCCGCGAGGCCCGGACGCGCGACCGCACGGTGCTCGTCGGGGCGCTCGCCGCCGAGGGGCTGATCGAGCCCGAGGCTGCCTCCCGGGCCGACTTCGGTCCGGAGCTCGCCGCCGCCGTGCACGCCTTCGTGGCCCGCACGCCAAGCCTCCTCGCGCTGGTCCAGGCCGACGACCTGGCGGGCGAGACGGAGGCCGTCAACCTGCCGGGCACCGATCGCGAGCGCAGCAACTGGAGCCGCCGGCTGGAGCCCGACGTCACGTCGCTCTTCGACGGCCCGCTCGCACGTGCCATCCTGGGCGCCATGCGGGGCCGGTCGGCGGCCAGCTAGGCACTTCAGGACAGGGAGGACGCGGCATGGCCCGCATCGAGCACGTCGAGATCCGCATGGTCGACCTTCCGCCGAAGGTGAAGCGGACGGATGCGATCCAGAGCTTCGTCAGCCAGGAGACGCCGATCGTCACCATCACGGACGCGGACGGGGCCAGCGGGACGGGCTACAGCTACACGATCGGGACCGGCGGATCGTCGGTGATGCGGCTCCTCTCCGACCACCTGGTGCCCCGCATACTCGGCCAAGACGCCGACCGGGTGGAGGCGATCTGGCGCGACCTCGAATACGCCACCCACGCCACCACCATCGGGGCGATCACGGCGCTCGCGCTCGCGGCGATCGACACGGCCCTCTGGGATCTCAGGGCGCGCAAGCAGGGCCTGCCGCTCTGGGTGCTGGCAGGCGGGGCTAAGGACCGGGCGCCGCTCTACACGACCGAGGGCGGCTGGCTGCACATCGAGCCGGAGGCCCTGGTGGACGACGCGCTGGCGGCCCGGTCCGCGGGCTTCCGCGGCTCGAAGATCAAGATCGGGCGGCCTCACGTGTCGGAGGACCTCGCGCGGCTCTCGGCGGTGCGCCGGGCGGTCGGTGACGGGTTCGAGATCATGACGGACGCCAACCAGGGATTCTTGGTCGACGAGGCGATCCGGCGGGCGGGCCGCTTCGGCGAGCTCGACCTCGCCTGGATCGAGGAGCCGCTGCCGGCGGACGACGTCGAAGGGCACGTGCGGCTGGCGCGGTCGACCGCGACGCCGATCGCGGTCGGGGAGAGTCTCTACTCGATCCGGCATTTCCGGGACTACATGGCGCGGGGGGCCTGCTCGGTCGTGCAGGTCGACGTGGCGCGGATCGGCGGGATCACGCCGTGGCTCAAGGTGGCGCACGCGGCGGAGGCCTTCGACCTTCCCGTTTCGCCGCACTTCCTCATGGAGTTGCACGTGAGCCTGGTCTGCGCCGTGCCGAACGGCAAGTATGTCGAATACATCCCTCAGCTTGAGGACCTGACCACCGAGGGGATGCGGGTGGAGGACGGGATGGCGGTGCCTTCGAGCGCGCCGGGGCTCGGCATCGCCTGGGACCGGGCGGCAGTCGAGCGCCGCAGCCTTCCCGCCTTCACGAGGACCTTCACGGCCGCATGACGGACCGGCGCGGATCCGAGGCCGGCCGGGCTTGACACCCCGCGCATTCCTCCGAGGATACGCGCCAACGATAACCGGAACGACCGCCCCTCGGGCGGCCAGAACGCGAAGAGGACGACGCCATGACCGAGGCCGCCCGCAACTTCATCGCCGGCGAATGGATCGCCGCCGCTGAGGTCCACCCGGACGTCAACCCGTCCAACACGAACGACGTGGTGGGCCAGTTCCCGCGCGCCACGGCGGCCGACACCGAGCGGGCCATCGAGGCGGCGCGCGCGGCGTTTCCGAAGTGGTCGCGGACGACGCCGCAGGAGCGCTACGAGATCCTGAAGAAGATCTCGGACGAGATCCTGGCCCGCAAGGACGAGCTCGGCCGCATCCTGTCGCGAGAGGAGGGCAAGACCCTGCCGGAGGGCGTCGGCGAGACGGTCAGGGCCGGGCAGATCTTCGCCTTCTTCGCCGGCGAATGCCTGAGGCTCGGCGGCGAGGCGATCCCGTCGGTGCGGCCGGGGGTGGGCGTGGAGGTCACGCGCGAGCCGATCGGCGTCGTCGGCATGATCACGCCCTGGAACTTCCCGATCGCGATCCCGGCCTGGAAGATCGCCCCGGCGCTCGCCTACGGCAACTGCATCGTGTTCAAGCCGGCCGAGCTGGTGCCGGCGACCGCCCACGCGCTCGCCGAGATCATCGTCCGCTCCGGCATCCCGGCCGGGGTCTTCAACCTGGTCCAGGGCCGCGGCTCGGTGGTCGGCGAGACGATCCTGCGCTCGCCGAAGATCGACGCCGTGACCTTCACCGGGTCGGTGCCGACGGGGCGCAAGGTGGCGCAGGCGGCGATCGAGTCCACGCCGATGAAGAAGATCCAGCTGGAGATGGGCGGCAAGAACCCGCTCGTGATCCTCGACGACGCGGACCTGAAGGTCGCGGTCGAATGCGCGGTCAACGGCGCCTTCTTCTCGACCGGCCAGCGCTGCACCGCCTCCTCGCGCCTGATCGTGACCGAGCGGATCCACGACCGGTTCCTGGACGCCATGAGCGAGCGCCTGCGCGGGCTCGTCGTCGACGACGCCCTCAAGGCCGGCACCCACATCGGCCCGGTGGTGGACGAAGGGCAGCTCGAGCAGGACATGAAATACGTCGCCATCGGCAAGGACGAGGGCGCGCGGCTGGTGCTCGGCGGGGAGCGGCTGAACCGGGAGAGCCCGGGCTTCTACATGGCCCCGGCGCTCTTCGCGGACGTCGACAACAGCATGCGGATCGCCCGCGAGGAGATCTTCGGGCCGGTCGCCACCGTGATCCGGGCGAAGGGCTACGACGAGGCGCTCGCCATCGCGAACGACACGGAGTTCGGCCTGTCCTCGGGCATCTGCACGACGAGCCTGAAATACGCCCAGCACTTCAAGCGCAACGCCGAGGCCGGCATGGTGATGGTCAACCTGCCGACCGCCGGCGTCGACTATCACGTCCCCTTCGGCGGCCGGAAGGGCTCCTCCTACGGCCCCCGCGAGCAGGGTGCCTACGCGCGCGAGTTCTACACGACCGTGAAGACCGCCTACAGCTTCTCCGACGTCGACCCGCCGAGGCCCGCGGCGAGCGAGTGATCGGCGGGGTCATGATGCGTGTCGACCCGGCCCTGCCGGGTCGACCGATCGGAACACAACTTGATACATTTTAAGATTGTATTTTTGTGTTACTACTCTCTTTCCTTGCAGTTCTCCGGAAACGTGCCTATTCTGCCTCTGCAACCCTGCCTGTTGCCGAGGTTTCGCATGCTGCGTTACGCAAAGGACGACAAGGTCTATATCGTCGAACATCTCGACATGGCACGACTCGTTTCCGCGAAAATCGACCGCATTGCGGCGAAGCTGACGGATACCAAACGTCAGGTCTTCCTGAGGATCGCCCGAGCGCTCTCCGCGGCCGTGCGCTGGAACCTACTGACGGACCATGTCACGTCTGCTCTCACCGGTCCCGAACCGCTGTTGCTCAGGGGAAACATCTACGACCTTCAAGGGAACTTCAACGCCATCCTGCGACGGGCAGAGCGTTGGGTCCGGCGGAACTCGGAGTTCGGCGAGGAAAAAGTCCGGGACTTCGCCCTGGACCTGTTGAAGGCCTCGCGGTCGTTCTGCCGGGTCTTCGACCGGGCAGCGACCTGCTGGAAGTCGGACAGCGAAACCATCGTGACACAGAATGCCTGATCGGACCCTGGCATCCCGAGACGAGGTTGAACGCTTCAAGGTCTATATCGAGATCGCGAAGTATGCGATCTCGATCGTGATCGCTCTCGCCGCGGTCTGCGGCGTCATCCTCAAGAACCTGGCCGGCGCGACCTCTCGCTGGGGCCTGTTCTTCTTCGTGGTCGGCATCGTCGTCAACGTGGTCCTCTACATCGTCGCCCACCGGCTGGTCAGCGAGGCGACGGAGGCAATCACACACGAGGCGACCACAGAACAGCGGGATGCGAAGCTGGCCGGGATCAACCGCTCGACCTATTCGCTCTTCGTCATCATCTTCATTTCTTCTTTGATCTACTGGTCGGTGGCGATCGCTGTCAGCGTCGTCCTCTGACGACCAGGCGGCCGTTGCTGTCCACCGGCCTCTCAGGCCTCGATGCGCTCGCAGCGGCCGGCCCAGGCGGTCACCAGGCCGTCTTCGCCCAGGGTCACGGGGGCTCCGTCCAGCTCGTAGGCGCGGCCGGCCTCGCGGCAGGCGATACGGAGCCGGGCGCGGGTCGGCTCGAGACTCGGGACCGCGATCCGGAGCACCTCGGCGTCCTGCGTCTTGCCGGCCTTCCAGGCCTGGCGGGCGACGGTCGCGACGAAGCCGAGCGGGATGGCGGCGACGTCGATGTCGAGGAGGCCGGAGAATTCCTTGCGCTTCCGGCCCTCCTGGTCGCTCCATTCGCCGTAGCCGTCGTGGCGCAGCGCCAGGGTCGGGCCGCCCAGGACGGTGAGGTGCAGGCTGCGCACCGCAGCCCAGCCGGCGTCGAAGACGATCCGGTAGCGGAGCCCGAAGGCGGTCTCCCCGGCGCCGCCGATGACGACGCCCTCGGCGGTGACGCCGGTCTCGGCGATCTTCAGGCTGAGGTGCTCGAGGCCGCCGTCGGGGGACCGCCAGCGCACCGCGCGGGTCTGGTCCGTCATGGGGCGTGGCCTCCACGGGCCCGGCGCGTGGCCCGGCACCCGGCGGCAGGGGGACGGGCGAGGCCGCCGCCCCGCCCGGGACCCGACAGGCTCCGGCTCACCGGGGCGTCAGGATCATGATCATCTGGCGCCCCTCGAAGCGCGGCTCCGATTCCACCTTGGCGATGTCGCCGAGGTCGGCGCGGACGCGGTCGAGAAGCTGGAAGCCGAGTTCCTGATGCGCCATCTCGCGGCCGCGGAAGCGGAGCGTGATCTTGACCTTGTCGCCTTCCTCGAAGAACCCGCGCGACTGACGCATCTTCACGCCGTAATCGTGGTCGTCGATGTTCGGGCGGAGCTTGATTTCCTTGATCTCGACCACCTTCTGGTTCTTGCGCGCCTCGGCGGCCTTCTTCTGCGCCTGGTACTTGTAGCGGCCGAAATCCAGGATCTTGCAGACGGGCGGCACGGACTGGGGCGCGATCTCGACGAGGTCGAGGCCGGCCTCCTCGGCCATGGTCAGGGCGTCGAAGAAGGCGATCACACCGAGGTTCTTGCCTTCGTCGTCGATGAGCTGAACCTGGGGAACCCCTCGGATTTCCCGGTTGATACGGGGCCCCTCTTTGGGGGGCACGGGCGCGCGGAACGGTCGGCGAATGGTCGTTGACTCCTCTCGACATTGCAAGGTCCGGCAAGTCTGCGTTCCAGGACACGGAAAGCCCCGCGCGCGGAATACGCCGGGGCCGCCGATCCGACTGAAAACAGCACGGTTGCCGGTCGGCAGAAAATCGGATCATTCCCGGCGGAAGTCAACGCCGCCGCCCTGAATTCGGGCACGATGCTTCACAATTTCCGCAAGGCTCCCGCGCGTCCGCCCGAGCTTCCGTCGACAAGCCGCGCAGGCGGCCTTAGATTTCGCCGCGAGCCCGGTTTTTCGGCTTGCACCGTTTTTGTCCGTTTGATCAAATCTCCCCTAGAGGCAGGGACGGCATGGCATGGCGGGCGTCGAGGAGCGGACGGCGGGCGATCGGGCACCGGGGGGCATTCCGCCGGCGGTCGGCACGCGGCGGCTGTCGCTCACCTTCGACACCGCGGACGGGCCCGTCTACGCGCTGAAGGACGTCGACCTCCAGATCATGCCGGGCGAATTCGTGTCGCTGATCGGCCCGTCCGGCTGCGGCAAGACCACGCTCCTGCGCGTCATCGCTGATCTCGAGCAGGCGACCGCCGGCGAGGTCCGGGTGAACGGCTGGTCGCCGCGCGAGGCCCGGGAGAAGCGGCAGTACGGCTACGTGTTCCAGGCCCCCGGCCTCTATCCCTGGCGCACGGTCGAGAAGAACGTGATGCTGCCGCTCGAGATCTTCGGCGTGCCGCGGGCGGAGCGGCGGGCGCGGGCGCTGCGCAATCTCGAACTCGTCAACCTCAAGGGCTTCGAGAAGAAGTATCCCTGGCAGCTCTCCGGCGGGATGCAGCAGCGCGCCTCGATCGCCCGTGCCCTGTCGTTCGACCCGCGGCTCCTGCTCATGGACGAACCCTTCGGAGCGCTCGACGAGATCGTGCGCGACAAGCTCAACGAGCAGCTCCTCCGCCTGTGGCGGGAGACCCGCAAGACGGTCGTGTTCGTGACCCATTCGATCCCCGAGGCGGTGTTCCTGTCGACGCGGATCGTGGTGATGAGCCCGCGGCCGGGGCGCATCATCGACGTCATCGACACCGAGCTGCCGCGCGAGCGGACGCTCGACATCCGCGAGACGCCGGCGTTCCTCAAGGTCGCGCACCGGGTGCGCGAGGGCCTGCGGGCCGGGCATTCCTATGACGACTGAGGCGCTCGCCGGGCCGGATCCGGACGCGAGCCGGGCCAAGGCGCGCCCGGCGGCGCGCGCGCCCGGCAGTACCGTCCCGGTCCTGACCGTCGTGCTCCTGATCCTGGCGGGCTGGTACGTCGCCTGCCTGCCGATGAATGCCGGCCTGCCGGCGATGCCGACGGAGGGCACGCTCCTGGCGCGCTACCAGGCCGCCTGGAGCCTGGAGCGGCCGGTCCTCCCCTCGCCCCATCAGATCGCCCTGGAGCTCAGGACCTCGACCTGCGGGCGGCTCGACGAGGAGCGGCCCCTCCTCGAGGCGTTCTTCGCCTGCGAGATCCGCTGGACGCCGCGCAACCTGCTGTTCCACGCCTGGACGACGCTCTCCTCGACGCTGCTCGGCTTCCTCCTCGGCGCCGTGCTGGGAACGGGGCTCGCCGTCCTCATCGTGCACGTCCGGTCGCTCGAGAAGAGCCTGCTGCCCTGGATCATCGCGTCCCAGACGGTGCCCATCCTGGCGGTGGCGCCGATCGTCATCGTGGTGCTCGGGTCGCTCGGCGTGACGGGCCTCGTCCCGAAGTCGATCATCTCCGCCTATCTCTGCTTCTTCCCGGTGACCATCGGCATGGTGAAGGGGCTGACGTCGCCGGCGGTGATCGACCTCGACCTCATGCGGACCTACAACGCCTCGACGGCGCAAACCTTCTGGAAGCTGCGCTGGCCGGCCTCGCTGCCGTTCCTGTTCGCGAGCCTGAAGGTGGCGGTGGCGATCAGCCTCGTGGGGGCGATCGTGGGCGAGCTGCCGACGGGCGCCCAGGCGGGGCTCGGGGCGCGGCTGCTGACCGGCTCCTACTACGGGCAGACCGTCCAGATCTGGGCCGCCCTCTTCGCCGCCGCGGTCCTGGCGGCGCTGGCGGTGGGGACGGTCGGGCTCGCCGAACGGCTGACGATGCGCGCCATGGGGGGCCGGCCGTGACCGCGTCCTCGGGCGGGCTCAGGGGCGGCGACGCCCTGCCGGGCGCCATGGTCGGCCTGGTCCTCCTCCTCGTCGGGAGTGCGGCGGCGCTCGACTACGTGCACCGGCCGGACGTGGCGGGCGCGGCACCGGGCTGGTTCTGGGGGGCGGTCGTCGGCCTGTGGCTGTTCGCCTGGCTGGTCACGGCGCGCTTCGCCGCGGCGGCGCCGCCGGTCGCCTTCGGCCGGCGGGCCGTGGACCTGATCGTGCCGGTGCTGTTCGGCGCCTTCCTGATCTTCCTGTGGGAGGTGGTGACCGTCGGGGCGGGCGTGCCGTCCGTGCTGATGCCGGCCCCCTCCGCCATCGGGGCCCGCATCGCCCAGGCCGTGCCGACGCTCAGGGACGATTTCGTCCAGACCGTGCTGAGGGCCGTCATCCCCGGGTGGATCTGCGGGTCGGCGGCCGGGTTCCTGATCGCGATTCTGTGCGACCGGGTGCCGTTCCTGGCGCGCGGGCTGATCCCGATCGGCAACTTCGTGTCGGCGCTGCCGATGATCGGCATCGCGCCCATCATGGTCATGTGGTTCGGCTTCGACTGGCCGTCCAAGGTCGCCGTCGTGGTGATCATGACCTTCTTCCCGGCGCTGGTGAACACGGTGGCTGGCCTGCAGGCCGCGGGCCGGCTGGAGCTCGACCTGATGCGCTCCTACGGGGCCGGCTACCTGCAGACGCTCCTCAAGCTGCGGCTTCCCGCCGCCATGCCGTTCGTCTTCAACGGCCTCAAGATCAACTCGACGCTGGCGCTGATCGGCGCCATCGTGGCCGAGTTCTTCGGCACGCCGGTGGTCGGAATGGGCTTCCGCATCTCGACCGAGGTGGGGCGTATGAGTCTCGACATGGTCTGGGCCGAGATCGCCGTCGCGGCGGTCACCGGATCGCTCTTCTACGGTCTCCTCGCCCTGGCCGAGCGGGCCGTCACCTTCTGGCATCCGTCCTACCGGCGTCGCTAGGGCCGGCAGGCGCGTCTTTCGTGGAGAGGAGTGCGTCGCATGAAAAGAGCATTGGTGACCCTCGGAATCCTCGCCGCCACGGGCCTCGGCGGGTCCGCCGCCTGGGCACAGGAGAAGGTGACGCTGCAGCTGAAGTGGGTCACGCAGGCCCAGTTCGCCGGCTACTACGTCGCCAAGGACAAGGGCTTCTACAAGGAGGCCGGCCTCGACGTGACCATCAAGCCGGGCGGCCCCGACATCGCGCCCCCGCAGGTGCTCGCCGGCGGCGGGGCGGACGTGATCGTCGAGTGGATGCCGGCCGCGCTCGCCGCGCGCGAGAAGGGCGTGCCGCTCGTCAACATCGCGCAGCCGTTCAAGCGGTCCGGCATGATGCTGACCTGCCGGAAGGAGTCGGGCATCAAGTCGCCGGACGACTTCAAGGGCAAGACGCTGGGTGTCTGGTTCTTCGGCAACGAGTATCCGTTCATGGCCTGGATGGCCCGGCTCGGCATCAAGACCGACGGGTCGGCGGGCGGCGTGAAGGTCGTCAAGCAGGGCTTCAACGTCGACCCGATCCTGCAGAAGCAGGCCGAATGCATCTCGACGATGACCTACAACGAATACTGGCAGGTCATCGACGCGGGCCTCAAGGCCGAGGACCTCGTCACCTTCAAGTATGCCGACCAGGGCGTCGCCACGATGGAAGACGGCCTCTACGCCTCCGAGGAGAAGCTCAAGGACCCGAAGTTCGTCGAGCGGATGGGCAAGTTCGTCAAGGCTTCGATGAAGGGATGGGACTGGGCCCGCGCCAACCCGAAGGAGGCGGCCAAGATCGTGCTCGACAACGACACGACGGGCGCGCAGACCGAGAAGCACCAGGTGCGCATGATGGGCGAGATCAACAAGCTCACCGAGGGCTCCAGCGGCAAGCTCGACCCGGCCGACTACGCCGTGACCGTCAAGACCCTCCTGACCGCCGGCGGCGAGGCCCCGGTGATCACCAAGGAGCCGAAGGGGGCGTGGACCGCGGCGGTGACGGACGCGGCCGGGATCAAGTAGAGTCAAAGTCGGGTGTCCGAACGACCGGACACCCGATCCCCTCGTCGGATCGGAGCCACCAAATGCGTAGGATGAGCGTCAAAGAAGCGGGCAGCAATTTCGCGGACGTGATCGCAGACGTTCGCAAGGAGGGCCCGATCCAGATCGTCGACGGCTCGGAGGTCGTGGCGACGATCATGCCACCTGCCAAGATTTCGTCTCCGGAGGGGCGTCGGCAGGCATTGCTCGATCTGATCGAGGAAATGCGTCAGCAGCCGCCGCTCGGTCTCGGCAAGTTCGATCGCGCCAAGCTCCACGACGAGCGGCTGTTGTGAAGGTCGGCCTCGATACAAACATTCTCGTCTATGCGGCCGGTCTGGACGACCTGCGCAGGAGGGAATCCTCGGCTGAACTCCTGCTCCGACTGACTGAACAGGATTGCGTCGTCTCGGCCCTGGTGTTCAGCGAGCTTCACTACGTTCTTGCCCGCAAGACTCGCGACAAGTCGTATGCGAGCCGTACTGTCGCCGGCTTCATGCGGATCTACGACGTGGCACCAATCGACACAACGGCGCTCCAACTCGGCCTCGAACTGGTGGATCGACACGGCTTCCAGATCTTCGATGCGGTGATCTTTGCCGGCGCCGTCCAGGCGGGATGCCGGATCCTCCTCTCCGAGGACGGGCATGCCGGATTCGAGCGCTTCGGCTGTACCATCATCAATCCCTTCCTCGTACCCATGCACCCGCTGCTGGCGACAGTGCTCGCCGAAGCAGGTCCATCGAACGCGACAACCTGACAGATGCCGGGAGCCCCGACATGACCATCCTGATCCGTGGCGGTACCGTGGTGAACCATGACCATTCCCGGCGGGCGGACGTGCTCGTCGAGGGCGGGACGATCGTGGCCGTCGGGGAGAGCCTCGACGCCCCGGCGGGCGCGGAGGTGATCGACGCCGGCGGGTGCTACGTGATGCCCGGCGGCATCGACCCGCACACCCACATGGAACTGCCCTTCATGGGCCAGGTCTCCGCCGACGACTTCGAGTGGGGCACCAAGGCGGCCGTGTCGGGCGGCACGACCATGATCGTCGACTTCTGCATCCCCAACCCGGGCCAATCCATGCTCGCCGCCTACCAGGACTGGCGGCGCAAGGGCGAGAAGGCGGCGACCGACTACGGCCTGCACATGGCCGTCACCTGGTGGGACAAACAGGTCTTCGACGAGATGGAAACCGTCGTGAAGACCTACGGCATCAACACGTTCAAGCACTTCATGGCGTACAAGGGCGCCCTGATGGTGAACGACGACGAGCTCTACCACTCGTTCAGCCGCTGCGCCCAGCTCGGCGCCATGCCGCTCGTCCATGCGGAGAACGGCGACGTGGTCTTCCGCATGCAGGAGGACACCATGGCGCGCGGCGTGACCGGGCCGGAGGGCCACGCCTTCTCGCGGCCGCCGGAGGTCGAGGGCGAGGCCACCAACCGGGCGATCATGATTGCCGACATGGTGGGGGCGCCGCTCTACGTGGTGCACACGTCCTGCCGGGACAGCCACGAGGCGATCAAGCGGGCGCGCGAGGCCGGCAAGCGCGTCTTCGGCGAGCCGCTGATCCAGCATCTCGTCCTGGACGACCGGGAATACCTGAACAAGGACTGGGACTACGCCGCCCGACGGGTGATGTCGCCGCCCTTCCGCGACAAGAGGCACCAGGACAGCCTGTGGGCTGGCCTGATGTCGGGCTCGCTGCAGGTCGTGGCGACGGACCATTGTTCGTTCACCACCGAGCAGAAGCGGATCGGGCTCGGCGACTTCCGCAAGATCCCGAACGGGACGGGGGGGCTCGAGGACCGCATGCCGGTACTCTGGACGGCGGGCGTCAATACCGGCCGCCTGACCAAGGAGGAGTTCGTCGCCGTCACGTCAGCCAACATCGCGCGCATCCTGAACGTCTACCCGCGCAAGGGCGCGGTGGCGGTCGGGTCCGACGCGGACCTGGTGGTCTGGGACCCGAAGGCGGAGAAGACCATCGCGGCCTCGAAGCAGGTGAGCCGCATCGACTACAACGTCTTCGAGGGATACCGCTGCACGGGCCTGCCCGTCGTGGTCCTCTCCGGCGGCCGCGTCGCCTGGAAGGAGGGCGACCTCCGGGCCGAGAAGGGCGACGGCCAGTACGTGGCGCGCGACCCGTTCCCGGCCATCCACGTCGCCAACACGACCTGGAAGGAACTGAACCGGCCGCGTGGGGTGGCCCGGGTGGACGTGACGCCGTGACCGCGGCTGCGGCGGGCCGCCGGGGGTGGCGGCCCTCTCGCGCGCGAAGGACGCCGGACGTTACTCCCCGGGGTAACGAGTCTCGGCCGTGAGCCTGGTCCGGCGACCTGCCGTCGAGCGATCGCGCCGGCCTTCCCTGCCACGCCCCTCCGTCCATGGAGCCCTCCCATGCAGAACCTCCAGATCAACCCGCAACGCCTCTGGGACAGCCTGATGGAGACGGCCCGGATCGGCGGCACGCCGAAGGGCGGGATCAAGCGGCTGACGCTCACCGACGAGGACAAGCAGATCCGAGACTGGTTCAAGGCCGAGGCCGAGGCCCTCGGCTGCAGGGTCACGGTCGACGAGGTCGGCAACATGTTCGCGACCCGGCCCGGCAGGCGGGCCGACCTCCTGCCGATCGCCATGGGATCGCACCTCGACACCCAGCCGACGGGGGGCAAGTTCGACGGCGTGCTGGGCGTGCTCGGGGCGCTCGAGGCCATGCGGACGCTCGTCGACCTCGGCTACGAGACCAACGCGCCGCTCGAGATCGTCAACTGGGCCAACGAGGAGGGCTCGCGCTTCGCGCCCGCGATGCTGGCCTCGGGGGTCTATGCCGGCGTCTTCACGCCCGACTTCGCCTACAGCCGCGAGGACCGGCAGGGGATCCGGTACGGCGACGAGCTGGAGCGGATCGGCTATCGCGGACCCGAAAAGGCCGGGGCGCACAAGTTCGGCGCGATGTTCGAGCTGCATATCGAGCAGGGCCCGATCCTGGAGGACGAGGGCCGGATGATCGGCGTCGTGCAGGGCGTCCAGGGCATGCGCTGGTACGAGGTGACCGTCACGGGCCAGGACGCCCACACGGGCGCGACGCCGATGTACCTGCGCAAGAACGCGCTCCTCGGCGCCGCGCGCATGATCGACCGCATCGACGCCATCGCGCAGGAGCATGCGCCGAACGCGGTCGGGACGGTCGGGCTGATCGAGAACCGGCCGAACAGCCGCAACGTCATCCCCGGCGAGGTCTTCTTCACGGTCGACCTGCGGCACCCGGACGACGCGGTGCTGGACGTCATGGAGAGCAAGCTTCGGCAGGCGCTCGGGGAGATCCTGACGCCGCTGAAGCTCGCCTACGAGGAGAAGCGGATCTGGCACTCGCCGGCCGTCCGCTTCGCCCCGGCGCTGATCGACTGCGTCCGGATCGGCGCCGAGCGCGCGGGCTTCCCGCACCGGGACATGGTGTCGGGCGCAGGCCACGACGCGGCCTACGTGGCGCGGGTGGCGCCGACCACGATGATCTTCGTGCCTTGCGCGGGTGGGATCAGTCACAACGAGGCGGAATCGACCAGCTTCGACGAGTGTGCCGCCGGGGCACAGGTTCTCCTCAACGCGGTCCTCGAATACGATCGCCGCCTGGGGTGATGAGCGGGAGGGTGGCATGAAGGTCGACGGCCGGTCCTATCGGACGATCTGGACGAAGGCCCATGCGGGCGACGTCTCGGTCATCGACCAGACCAAGCTGCCGCACCGCTTCGAGATCGCGACGCTGCACACGCTGGAGGACGCGGCGCGGGCGATCGAAACCATGGTGGTGCGCGGCGCGCCGCTGATCGGCGCCACGGCGGCCTACGGCATGGCGCTCGGCATGCGCGAGCGGGCCGACGAGCAGGGGTTGCGGGCGGCCTACGACCGGCTGATCCGGACGCGGCCCACGGCCGTCAACCTGCGCTGGGCGCTCGACGAGGTGCGCAAGATCCTGGGCGACGTGGCTCCGTCGGCGCGCATCGACGCGGCCTATGCGGCGGCGGCCGAGATCGCCGACGAGGACGTCGCCATCAACGCGGCGATCGGGCGGCACGGGCTGGATCTGTTCCGGCGGATCGCGGCGACGAAGCGCGGCAAGCGGCTGAACATCCTCACCCATTGCAATGCCGGCTGGCTCGCGACGGTGGACTGGGGGACCGCGACGGCGCCGATCTACATGGCGCACGAGGCCGGGATCCCGGTCCATGTGTGGGTCGACGAGACCCGGCCGCGCAACCAGGGCGCCTTCCTGACCGCCTGGGAGCTCGGCCACCACGGCGTGCCCCATACGGTGATCGCGGACAACACGGGCGGGCACCTGATGCAGCACGGGATGGTGGACGCGGTCATCGTCGGGACCGACCGGACGACCGCGGCGGGCGACGTCGCCAACAAGATCGGCACCTACCTGAAGGCGCTCGCCGCCAAGGACAACGGCGTGCCCTTCTACGTCGCCCTGCCCTCCCCGACAATCGACTTCCGCATCTCCGACGGCTTGAAGGAGATCCCGATCGAGGAGCGTCACGGGCATGAGGTCAGCCACATCGCCGGGCGGACCGCGGACGACCGGATCGAGACCGTACAGCTGGTGCCGGACGGGTCCCCGGTCGCCAACTACGCCTTCGACGTCACCCCGGCGCGGCTGGTGACGGCGCTCGTCACGGAACGCGGCGTCGCCCCGGCGACCGCCGAGGGCATCCGGTCGCTCTTCCCGGACGGCCGCTGAGGGTCGCGGCCTCCCGGGAGGCCGGCGGCCTCACTCCTCCTCGGCCTCGGCGGGGCCCTTGAGGCTCTTCAGCTTGGCGAAGATCTTGTCCGCATCGAGCTCCTTCTCCTCCTGCTCCTCGAGCGCCTCGGGGGCGGTGGTCTGCTCGACGGGCAGCAGAACCTGGGCGCCGGCATCGCCCTCCTCGCGGCGCGGGCCGCCCTTGGAGGCGCGCTCCACTTCGAGGTCGAGTTCCAGCTGGGAGCAGAGACCGAGCGTCACCGGGTCCATCGGGGTCAGGTTGGCGGCGTTCCAGTGGGTGCGCTCGCGGATCTGCTGGATGGTGGTCTTGGTGGTGCCGACGAGGCGCATGATGGCCGCGTCTTTCAGCTCAGCATGATTGCGCATCAGCCACAGGATGGCGTTCGGCCGGTCCTGGCGGCGCGAGACCGGGGTATAGCGCGGTCCGCGGCGCTTCTGCTCGGGCACGCGCACCTTGCGCTCGGCGAGCTTCAGGCGGGCGGCCGGATCGCGCTGCACGCGCTCGATCTCCTCGCGGGTCAGCTGGCCGGTGATGACCGGGTCGAGGCCCTTGATGCCCTGTGCCGCCTCGCCGTCCGCGATGGCCTTCACCTCGAGCGGGTGCAGGCGGCAAAAGGCGGCGATCTGGTCGAAGCTCAGTCCGGTATTCTCGACCAGCCAAACGGCGGTGGCCTTCGGCATGAGCGGCGTGTTGGGCACTGTGGCCATCGGGGCAAACCCTCCTTGCTGCTCCGCCCGGTCGGCCGCCGGGCAAAGCCTGAAATCGTCAGTGATGACGGGATCGCCGCCTATATACGCGCTGGCCGCGATCGGTGCAATGAGCGCCGCGCGTCAGACCGTGAGCACGATCTTGCCCACATGGGCGTTGGTCTCCATGCGGGCATGGGCCTTGGCGGCGTCGGCGAGCGGGAAGGTCGAATCCAGCACGACCTTGACGCGGCCGGCCTCGATCAGGGGCCACACCTTCGCCTCCAGGGCGCGGGCGATGCCGGCCTTGAAGGCGACGTCGCGGGCGCGCAGCGTGGAGCCGGTGTGGACGAGCCGCTTCAGCATGATGCGGGTGAAGTTGACCGTCACCTTTGGCCCCTTGAGGAAGGCGATCTGGACGATGCGGCCCTCCACGGCGGCGGCCTCGTGGTTCTTCTCGATGTAGTCGCCGCCGACCATGTCGAGGATCACGTCGACCCCCTTCTGGCCGGTGAAGTCCTTGGCCGCCTTGACGAAGTCCTCCTGGCGGTAGTCCACCGCGAGGTCCGCGCCGAGGTCAAGGCAGGCCTGGCACTTCTCGGGCGAGCCGGCGGTGGCGATGACGGTCGCCCCGAACGCCTTGGCGAGCTGGATGGCGGTGGTGCCGATGCCGGAGGTGCCGCCATGGACCATGAACACCTCGCCCGGCTTCAGGCCGGCCCGGTCGAAGACGTTCGACCAGACGGTGAAGAAGGTCTCCGGAATGGCGGCGGCCTCGATGAGGCCGAGGCCCTTCGGCACGGGCATCGCGTTCGACTCGTGCACCACGGCGTATTCCGCATATCCCCCGCCGGCGACGAGTGCCGTGACGCGGTCACCGGGGGCGAAGCGCGCGGCACCCTCGCCGAGGGCCGCGACCTCGCCGGCGATCTCCAGGCCGGGGATGTCGGAGGCGCCCGTGGGCGGCGGATAGCCGCCCTCGCGCTGAAGGACGTCCGGGCGGTTCACGCCGGCGGCCGCCACCTTGACGAGGATCTCGCCGGGCCCCGGCTGCGGGACGGGGCGGGTTTCGGGGACCAGCACCTCGGGGCCACCGGGCGCCTTGATGCCGATGGCGGTCATGGTGGTCGGCAAGGTCATGGGGCGTCCTCCGGCTCTGGCATACAAGCGTTGGAGCCGAGGTCTAGCCGATTTCGTACTCGGTTTCGACCACGCCGTTCAGATGCGTCGTCGCACGCCGGAGCTTCAGGTCGACCTTGCGCCGGCCCGGCGGCCAGAGCGGCGCGCCGTTGCCGAGGATGACCGGGATCTGGAAGAGGATGATCCGCTTCAGGAGTTTGGCGTCCAGGAAGGCGCGGACCGGTCCGCCGCCGCCGACCACCCAGACGCGGCGGCGGCCGGCATGCTCCAGGTCGATCAGGATCTCCTGCGGGGTGCGATCGTCGAAGACGGCGAGGCCGTCGCCGTCGAGGGGCGGACCCTTGGTCATGACCACGACCGGGCGGCCGCGGTAGGGCCACTCCGGGAAGGTGCGGCAGTCCTGGTAGGTCTTCCGGCCCATCACCAGGGCGTCGACGCGTCCGTAGAAGGCGTCGTAGCCGAAGTCCCAGCCGTCGAAGGGCTTCAGGAAGCCGATGCCGCCGTCGCGGTCGGCGATGAAGCCGTCGACCGAATGCGCGATGTAGAGAATCACCTCGGGCATGGCACGAAAATAGGCGAGCCGCCGCGGCGACGCCAAGGGCCGGGCTTTCGGGCCGCCCATTTGTGGCCCGAAGCGGCGGCCAGTATATCTTGGACGGGGACGAGAGGCGGAGACGACGCGGATGGCTTTCCTGGAGGACGACAGGCCGAAGAAGAAGCCGGCGCACGAGGTCGGGCAGGACCTGTCGCTGCTCTCCGTCGGGGACCTGGAGGAGCGGATCGCGATCCTGGAGGCGGAGGTCGCGCGGCTCAGGGCGGCCGTCGAGGCGCGGCGGAAATCACGGTCCGCGGCGGACTCGGTCTTCAAGATATGACGGCCCTGCCGGTCCGGCGCGGCGCGGCGGGGACGGGACCGGAGGCGGAGCCGCGGCCGGCGCGCGTGGCGCTGACCGGGCTGCGGCTGACCGACTTCCGCAACTATGCGACGCTCGCGCTCGACCTCGACGGGCGCCACGTGGTGCTGGCGGGCGAGAACGGGGCCGGCAAGACCAACCTCATGGAGGCCGTCTCGCTCCTGTCGCCCGGGCGCGGATTCCGGCGTGCGACGCAGGCCGAGATGGCGCGGGCGGGCGGGCCGGGCGGCTTCGCGGTCGCGGCGACCCTCGAGGGGCCGGACGGCGAGGTCCGGATCGGGACGGGGGTGACGGAGCCCGACGAGGACGGCGCGGCGCGCAAGGTGCGCATCGACGGCGAGCCGGCCCGGAGCGCCGAGGCGATGCTCGACCATGTGCGCGTTCTCTGGCTGACGCCGGCCTCCGACGGTCTCTTCACCGGCCCCGCGTCGGACCGGCGGCGCTTCCTCGACCGGCTCGTGCTGGCGCTCGATCCGGGGCACGGGTCCCGCGTCTCGGCCTTCGAGCGGGCGATGCGCGGGCGCAACCGGCTGCTCGAGGAGGAGGCCTGGGACGTCGCCTGGATCGGGGCCGTCGAGGCCCAGATGGCGGAGCTCGGCGCGGCCATCGCGGCGGCGCGGGTGGAGACGGTGTCGTGCCTCGCCGGGCTCGTCGCGGCGACCCGGGAGGAGACCGCCGCGTTCCCGCATGCGGAGCTGGCGCTCGAAGGCGAACTCGAGGCGCTGGCGGCGGCCGGCGGGCCGGCCGGGGTCGTCGAGGATCGCTACCGGGAGATCCTGGCCGCGGGCCGGGCGCGCGACCGGGCCTCCGGGCGCACGCTCGACGGGCCGCACCGGGCGGACCTCAGGGTCCAGCACGGGCCGAAGGCGATGCCGGCGGAACTCTCGTCGACCGGCGAGCAGAAGGCCCTGCTGATCGGCCTGGTGCTCGCCCATGCCCGCCTCGTCGGGGCGACCCTCGGGCGGGCGCCGGTCATCCTCCTCGACGAGATCGCCGCCCATCTGGACCAGCGCCGGCGGGCGGCGCTCTTCGAGGTCCTCGACCGGCTCGGCGGCCAATGCTGGATGACGGGCACGGACCTCTCCGTGTTCGCCCCGCTCGGCGAGCGGGCCGAGGCCTTCGAGGTCGAGGCCGGGCGGCTGCACCGGGCGCCCCTCGGCTGAGCTGCCCGGGGATCGGCCGGGCGGCCGTGACGCCGGCCGCCGGATCGCCGGCCCGGCGCGGCGCCGTCAGACGCCCGTGCTCGGCATCACCACCACGCGCGTGCCGGTCGGGACGCGGCGGTGCAGGTCGATGATGTCGTGGTTGAAAAGGCGGATGCAGCCGGACGAGACGGCCTGGCCGATGCTCCAGGGCTCGGAGGTGCCGTGGATGCGGTAGAGGGTGTCGCGGTCGCCCTGGTAGAGGTAGAGGGCGCGGGCGCCGAGCGGATTTTCCGGGCCGCCCGGCATGCCGGAGGCCCACTCGCGGGCGCGTTCGTCGCGGGCCACCATGGCGGCCGGCGGGGTCCAGGTGGGCCATACGGCCTTGCGCCTGATGACGGCCGAACCCGACCAGGCGAAGCCCTCGCGGCCGACGCCGATGCCGTACCGCATGGCGGTGCCGTCGTCGCCGACGAGGTAGAGGTGGCGGCCGTCCGGGTCGACGACCACGGTGCCCGGGCGCTCCGGACCGTCATAGTCGACGCGCTGGCGCAGCCACTCGCGGTCGATCCTGGAGACGTCCATCGCCGCCACGGTGAAGCGGCCGTCGTCCAGGGGGCCGTACATCTCGGCATAGTAGGGGTCCACATGCGGCAGCGCCGCGACGACGGGCCGACCCTCCATGCGCGCCGTCTGGCAGCCGGCGAGCGCCAGCGGCATGCCGGCGATGAAGACACGCCGCGAGATCCCGAACCGTCCGGACATTCTTGTTTCCCCTTCCTGGTGTCTCAGGTACCGGTGACAACGCCATGAGGGTTGGTCCGGATCCTTGCGGAAATGCGGCGAAGTCACGATCCGTCCAACTTATGGCATTCCAGCAACAGCGAGCGTTAACGCGGGCGGAACACCGGGCGCCGCGGCGCAGTTCCGGAGGCCCGTGCCGCGTTCCGGTCCATTGTCGGGGAATTGCGAACAATGCGTCCAGCCGCCCGGGCGTTCCCGCCCCGCTCGTGCTGCGCCATATCGCCGGGGACCGGTCGGACCTCACCGATAGACGACGACCCCGAGGAGAGACGCGATGACCCAGGTTCTGGTGCTCTACTATTCGTCTTACGGACATATCGAGGCGATGGCGCAGGCGGTCGCGGAGGGCGTCCGCGAGGCGGGCGGCGAGGCGACGATCAAGCGGGTGCCGGAGCTGGTGCCGCTGGAGATTGCGCAGAAGTCGCATTTCAAGCTCGACCAGGCGGCCCCGATCGCGACCGTCGACGAACTGCCGCAGTACGACGCCATCATCTTTGGGACGGGCACGCGATTCGGCAACATGACGGCCCAGATGCGGAACTTCCTCGACCAGACCGGCGGCCTGTGGGCGAACGGCGCCCTGATCGGCAAGGTCGGCTCGGTATTCACCTCCACGGCGACGCAGCACGGCGGGCAGGAATCGACAATCCTGACCTTCATTCCGACCCTGATGCATCACGGGATGGTGGTGGTCGGCCTGCCCTACGCCTTCGCAGGGCAGACCGGTCTCGACGAGATCAAGGGCGGCTCGCCCTACGGCGCCTCGACGATCACGGGCGGCGACGGCAGCCGCATGCCGAGCGAAATCGAGCTCGCGGGGGCGCGATACCAGGGCGCGCACGTGACGAAGATCGCGGCCAAGCTCAAGGGCTGAGGACGCCCGGGCGGAGCCGCGCGACCGGGCCTATCGATCGGGCGCGGTCGCTCCCCTTCGCGATTTCTGGGTCGGCCGCCTTGTATTCCGAGCTGGAAGGGTCCATGTAAATCCCGTCGATAGGTTGGCCTGCATCTATGCTCTTCGCTTCAACAGTGGCGCTGAGTCTCGATCGCCTACTGAGAGTGCGATTTTCGACCGTCCGCTTGCGGACGAGCACACATGACGAGCGAAGGAGGTTCCCATGGCTTCGGGGACTGTGAAGTGGTTCAATTTCGATAAGGGTTACGGGTTCATCCAGCCGGACGACGGCGGTAAGGACGCGTTCGTGCACATCAGCGCGGTGGAGCGCGCCGGCCTGCGCGAGCTCCGCGATGGCCAGAAGGTCGACTACGACCTGGTCACCGACCGTCGCAGCGGCAAGACCTCTGCCGACAACCTCAAGGTCCAGGGCTGATCGCGATGTCGCGCCGGGGTGCCTCGAGCCCCTCGGTGCGGCGCCCACTGCCCGAGACACGCTGAAGGCCCCGCGCCCCGAAGGCTGCGGGGCCTTTTTCTTTTCAGAGCCGGTGTCCGGGCCCTTCTGCGCCGGGTTCCGCCGGCCCCTCTTACCCGGAGTCCCCCCATGAGCCCCCTCTACGCCGTCGGCGAAACGGTCGTCTACAGCAACGACATGCTGCGCACCTCGATGGAGTGCAAGATCATCAGGGTCCTGCCCGAGGAGAACGACCTGCGCCGCTATCACGTGCGCGGGACGCACGAGGCCTTCGACCGCGCGGTCCCCGAGCATGCCCTGAAGCGGACCGCGGCGGGTGCCGCCCGCCGTGCCTTCAAGGCCTGACCACCGTCACGCCGCCGCCTCGGTGAGCGCGGCGCGCTCCCGCACCATCCGGGTCACCGCGACGAAATCCGTCTTGCCGGACCCGAGCAGCGGCAGCTTGTCGACGACCACGAACTCGGACGGGATCATCAGTTCCGAGGCACCCTTGGACTTGGCGTAGGCCTGGAACTCGGCGCGCCCGGCCTCCTTGCGGGTCGTCACCAAAACGAGGCGCTCCCCCTTCTTCGGATCGGGCACGGTCGCGACCGCCGAGAGCGTGTCGGGCCAGAGTTCGGCGGCGAGCGTCTCCACCGCGGCCAGGCTGATCATCTCCCCGCCGACCTTGGCGAAGCGCTTGGCACGGCCCTTGATGGCGACGTAGCCCTCGCGGTCGATGGCGACGATGTCGCCGGTGTCGTACCAGCCCTCGTGGGGCGGCTCGAGCACGCCCGGGTTCTCGACCCGGAGGTAGCCCAGCATGATGTTCGGTCCGCGGATCAGGAGCCGCCCGGCGCCCTCGACCCCCGGCACGGGCTCGAGCCTGTGCTCGAGGCCGGGCAGCAGGCGGCCGACCGTGCCGAAGCGATTGAACATCGGCGTGTTGATGGCGACCACCGGGGCGGCCTCGGTCACGCCGTAGCCCTCCAGGATGCGCAGGCCGAACTTCTCCATCCAGATCCGGCGGGTCGAGTCCTTCACCGGCTCCGCGCCGGCCACGACGTAGCGGATCGAGCGGAAGTCGTAGGGGTGGGCGGAGCGGGCGTAGCCGGCCAGGAAGGTGTCGGTGCCGAACAGGATCGTGGCGTTGGTGCCGTAGACCAGCTCCGGGACGATCCGGTAGTGCAGCGGCGAGGGGTAGAGGTAGACCGGCACCCCGGACACCAGCGGCAGGACCAGGCCGACCGTCAGGCCGAAGGAGTGGAAGAGCGGCAGCACGTTGAACACCTTGTCGGTGCGGCCGAAGTCGATGCGGGCGGCGGCCTGGGCGGCGTTCGCCAGCATGTTCCGGCTGGACAGGACGACGCCCTTCGGGGTCCCCTCCGAGCCCGAGGTGAAGAGGATCGCGGCAGGCTCGTCGGGGCGGCGGGCGGCGAGCGGCTCCTGCCAGCGCCACAGGCCGCGCAGGCGGTCCTGCAGGGTGACGGTCGGACGAACGTCCTCGAGCCAGACGATCCGGAGGCCGGCGGCCCCGATCGCGTCGGCGAGGGGCTGGAGGCGGCCCTTGTCGACGAAGGCGCGCGAGGTGACCACGGTCTCGACCCTGGCGGCGCGGCAGGCGGCGAGCACGTTGGTGACGCCGGCCGAGAAGTTGAGCATGGCGGGCACGCGCGCGGCCGACATGAGGCCGAGGACGACGACAGCGGTCGCGTTGGCGTTCGGCAGCAGGACGCCGACATTGGCGCCCTCGGGGGCGAAGGCCGTCAGCTTCTCGCCGAGCACGCGCGCGCCGGCCAGGAGCTTGCGGTAGGAGAGCGAGCCGGTCAGCGGGTCGTCGACGGCGACCCGGGCCTTGCCCTGGCGCGTGGCGGCCTCGACCACCGCGGCGAAGACCGTCCGATCGATGGAGGTGGTCCGGTAGACGAGGTCGGACATGACCTGGTAGAGCGCCGCGCCGGCGGCCTGGCGGCGGACCTTGCCCTTCAGCTCCGGCGCGACATCGAGCTTGACCGGCTCCAGGACGGTGACCACCACCTTGGGGAAGAGCTGGCGGCGGATCTGGTGGCGCTGTAGACGCGTGAAGGGGGTGCGCTC
The DNA here is from genome assembly GCF_037203705.1 of Prosthecomicrobium sp. N25. Lineage (NCBI taxonomy): Bacteria > Pseudomonadati > Pseudomonadota > Alphaproteobacteria > Hyphomicrobiales > Kaistiaceae > Prosthecomicrobium > Prosthecomicrobium sp. N25. The sequence continues at coordinate 904,258 of NZ_JBBCAT010000001.1, read as the reverse complement.
CAGGCCGTCGATGCGGACCGGGACCACCATGGCGTCCGCCTTGTCGGCGATCAGGCCGGCGCCGTCGTAGACCTTCATGAGCGAGCCGGTGACGGTCAGGCGGCCTTCGGGGAAGATGATCAGCGTGTCGCCGTTCTTGACCGCGTGGATCAGCGTGCGGGTCTGCATCGGCTTCGTCGGGTCGAGCGGCATCGCCTTTGTGATCTTCAGGAAGGGCTTCACCCACCAGCGCTGGGCGATGCCGGAATCGATGGCGAAGACCGGCTCCTGCTCGAGGAGCGAGAGGGCGAGGCCGGCGTCCAAGAAGCTCACGTGATTGAGCGCCACGATGGCGCGCGGGCCGGCCTTGGCGACGTTCTCCAGGCCGCGCACCTCCAGGCGGAAGATGGCGCGGTAGACGATCGACAGGAGGTCGCGGAAGGGGCTCGTCGGCAGGGTGCGGAAGATCAGGACGCCGGCCGCCAGGGTGGCGAGGCCGAGCAGCAGGAACATGCCGCCGACGCCGAGGCCGGCGGCCTGCAGGGCGGCGGTCACCACGGCACCGACGGTCATGAAGGCGGCGTTCAGCACGTTGTTGCCGGCGATGACGCGGGCGCGGCGGGTTTTTTCCGACCAGGCCTGCAGGGCCGCGAAGGCCGGGACGATGTAGAGCCCGCCCGCCACCGCGAGGCCGAAGAGGTCGACGGCGATGCGGATGCCCTTACCGGTCGCCAGGATCTCCATGGCGCCGCGGGCCGGCCCGGTCGCCGCCACGCCGGTCAGGGCGAAGCCGAGGTCGAGGGCGAACAGGCCCATCAGCACGGCGCCGATGGCGGTGGGCAGCAGCACGATGCGGTGGGCGGAGAGCCAGGAGGCGAGGCCGGAGCCGAGCGCGATGGCGATCGAGAAGATGGTGAGGAAGGCGGTGACGACGGATTCCGAGCCGCCGAGCGAGGTCTTCACCATGGGCGGCAGCAGGGACAGGACGACCGCACCGACGAGCCAGAACCAGCTCGAGGCGAGGCCGAGCCACCAGAGGCGGGCATCGGTCCGCAGGTCGCGCAGGAGCCCGAAGGTCGAGGCCAGGATGTTGCTCTGGATCTCCAGGTCCGGAGCCCCCTCGGCGGTCGGCGGGATCAGGCGCGCGGCGCCCCAGGAGAGGGCCGCGAAGACGAGCATGAGGCCGGAGAGAATCGCCGGGTCGCCGCCGTTGGCCGCGGCCAGGCCGGCGAGGATCGTGCCGGTCAGGATCGCGATGAAGGTGGCGCTCTCGATCAGGGCGTTGCCGGCGGGAAGCTCCGCCTCGGTGAGGTGGTCGGGCAGGATGCCGTATTTCACCGGCCCGAACAGGGCGGCGATGACGCCGAAGCCGGCGAGCGCGGCGAAGAGGACCGGGATCGAAGCGAGCGCGAAGCCGAGGACCGCGATGGCGGCGACGAACATCTCCAGGAACTTCAGCCGCTCGGCGACTCGCGCCTTGTCGAAACGGTCGGCGATCTCGCCGCCGAGGCCGGAGAGGAAGAAGAAGGGCGCGACCAGCACGCCGCCCGCGATGGCGACCAGCGCGGCGGAGTAGTTGGCCGACACGTGGTAGAGGATCAGGAACACCAGGGCGTTCTTGAGGAAATTGTCGTTCAGCGCCGAGAAGAACTGGCAGGCGAACAGGGGCGCGAAACGGCGCTCGGCGAGAAGGGAACGGGACATCGGGCGATCCTCCGGGGCGAACTCGCCCGCTCGGGGTACGGATAGGGTGCCTGGATCCGGCGCGCGATCAAGCTGAGCCGGAGGACGGAGCGATGACGCGGGACACGGAGATTACGCATCGCGCGTCACCAAGGGGTTTAGACGGCGGTATCGCTCACTTTCCGGTGTCGATGCGCATGAGAAGCTGCTCGGTCTTGGCATCCTCGATGCGGTTGAGGAGCTTCCGGCTCTCGTGGACATCCCGGACCGTCTTCGTCACCGTGATGGCGGACTGGATGAGCATCATCACGCCCATCAGCATGTAGCCCTTCACCCAGATCTCGAGGGGCAGGTAGAGGATGCCGCCGACCATCATGGCGACCGAGCCGATGAAGGAGGCGTAGGTGAAGCTCACCCAGGCGGAGGAGTGTTCGGCGGAGGCGGGATTGGACATGGGGCTGGCTCCCTTCGGGACCGGTCAGGACGGGAGATCGGAGGAGGCTTCGGCGGCGAGCCGGGCCTTCAGGCGGGCGAGGACGTCGGCACGGCCGGGGCGGACGGGCGGGCCGAAGCCGTTCTGCGCGAGGGTCTCGGCGACGCCGGCGGCGCGGGTCTCCGCGTCGAGGGCCGCAAGCGCGTCCTCGGCCGCCTCGGCCTCGCCCTGGGTGTCCTGAAGCCGCCGCAGGGTCGCCTCCGCGTCGGCGAGCGCCCCCTCGCCGGACGGCGCCGTTGCACCGGTGCCGAGGCGGCGGGCGGCGGCGCGGGCCCGGGCGATGCGCCGGCCGCGCTCCAGGGCGGCGAGGCGCCGTTCCCCCTCCAGCACGCGGCGGCGGATGCGGCCAATCTCGGCCGCGAAGGCCTCGCGCGCCTTCCGGCCGGCGTCGCGGTCGGCCTCGAGCTCGGCGATGGCCTCGGCGGCGTCGGAGGCGAGGTCCTCGCGGCCGGCGGCGAGCGCGGCGAGCGCCCGCGTCTCCAGGTCGGCCAGACAGGCGAGGACGGTCTCGAGGCGCTTCGCCTCGGCGGCGTCCTGGGCGGTCGCCAGCGCGTAGGCCCGTCGCGCCGCCTCGATGCCGGCGGCGGCCTCGCGGATCTGCTGGTCCAGGAGCGGCAGGGCATGGCGGTCCCGCACCTCCTCCTCGGCAGCCGCGGCCATGCCGCGGACGAGGGTCTGAAACACCTTCAACATGGGCGATCTCCTTCATGAACAATGTTCACAACAGGATCCTAACCCGGTAATGAACGTCGTTCAAGGCCTATTTTGAACGTCGTTCATTGTTGAGGCTCATGGTTTACGGCCGGTGGGGGCCCTCCCCCCGCCTCAGAGGACGCCGTGGCGCCGGAACACGTGGGCGAGGAGGTCCCCCCGTTCCAGTTCGGCCCGGGTGGTGTTCTCAGCCGAGACCTTGTCGAGGGCGCGGGCTATCGCCTCCCCGGCGATGTCGGCGGGGATCACGACCAGGCCATCGACGTCGCCGAACACGAGGTCGCCGGAGCGGACGCGGACACCGCCGCAGACGATCGGGCGGTCCATCTCGACCATGCGGGCGCGGCCCTTGCTGTCGAGCGGCCCGATGCCGCCGTGGAACACGGGGAAGCGCAAGGCGCGGATCTGGCGGAGGTCGCGGACGAGGCCGTCCGTGACGCAGCCGACGGCGCCGCGGGCCCTGGACGCGGTGGTGAGGAGTTCGCCCCAGGGGGCGATCCGGTCGGTCGGCCCGCCGCAGGCGAGCACCGGGACCTCGCCGGGCTTCAGGTCGTCGACGAGGGCGATCTCGAGTTCGTAGGGGTTCTCGCCGGGCTCGACCGAGTAGGTGGTCGCGTAGAGGCCCGTGCGGGCGCGGCCGAAGAGCACGAGGCTCTCGTCGGCGGGGCGCACGAAGGGCTTCATGGCCTGGTCGCGGTAGCCGAGGTCGTCGAGGACGTCGGAGAGCACGGCCGTGTAAAGGGTGGCGGCGAGCGCGGGGTCGGGCTGCATGGGGATCTCCTCCCCGGCCCGGCGGGAGCGATCCTCCCGGGGTCTTGGCGCCCGTGGGGCCGGCCGCGCCAGGATAGCGCGGCCGATCCGATTCGGCGCCGTCAGGCGCGCCGGGTGCGGCGCTCCAGGATCGTGCTGGCGTCCTCGTCCCAGGGGGTCGCGAGCGCGGCATCGATGTCGCGGCGGGTGAGGCCGAGGTCCATCAGCAGGTGGTCGTCGAGGTCGAGCAGGGCCTTGACCCGGCGGCGGTTCGACGAGACGCGCCGGATCTTGGCCAGTCCGGCGACGACGCGGCCGAAGAAGCCGGCGGCGGGAGCGGACGCGAAGGGGGCGGAGGTCGTGGTCAGGGCCGGGCTCATGGTATTTTCCTTTCTCGATTGGATGCTCGATCCGCCGCCGACGTCCTTGGCATCGGCGCTCGGGTCCACCTGGTGAACGGCCGGGTTGTAGCGGGGCCGCGTGACCGGCCGATTGCTTCCGCCAAGGATCGCGTTTCGCCGGGCGGGAGCCTCCGAAACATTTCGGATGGACGGCGCCCGGCATGGCGGGCACGCGGACGTGAAGGCCCGGGGGCTGGCGGGCGGGGCCCCGGATGCTAGCTTCTCCCGGGATGGACAGGTTCATGTCAGGCGCAAGGGGGATCACCCGGCGGGCGGTGCTCGGCGCGGGCGGCGCGGCGGTGCTGGCCGCGGGCGCGGCGGTGCGCGCGGCGGAGGACGGGCTCGCGGCCTTCGCGCGCGGCGGCCGGGTGCTGCTCATGCGGCACGCCCTGGCGCCGGGGGTCGGCGACCCGCCGGGGTTCCGGCTCGAGGACTGCGGCACCCAGCGCAATCTGAGCGAGGCCGGCCGGGCGCAGGCGCGACGGCTCGGCGAGCGCCTCCGCGCCGCCGGCGTGGCGCGGGCCCGGGTGCTGACCAGCCGCTGGTGCCGGGCCCGGGACACCGCCGCCCTCCTGGGGCTGGGGACGCCGGAGCCGTTCGAACCGCTCGATTCCTTTTTCGCCGAACCCGGCCGCCGCGCATCCTCCACGGACCGGCTCGGCGCGTTCCTGGCCGGTCTTCCGCGCGACGGCGGGCCGATCGTGCTGGTGACCCATCAGGTGAACATCACGGCGCTGACGGGGCGGGTGCCGGAGTCCGGGGAGGCGCTGGTGCTGCGTCTCGACGGCACGGCCTCGCCGCCCGTCGAGGCGCGGGTGACGACCGAGTTCTGACCCTCAGGGAGGTTTCGACATGAAGACGCTGACGCGGGCGGTGTTCCTCGGGCTCTCGGGCGTGGGCCTCGCGATCGGGGGCGCGCAGGCCCATCACGGCTGGGGCAGCTACGACGCTGCCAAGAAGTTCACCATCACGGCGCCCGTCGAGCACGTGGACTGGCAGAACCCGCATGTGCACCTGATGGTGAAACATGAGAGTGCCACCTGGGAGGCGACGCTCGCGCCCATCTTCCGGATGGAGGCGCGCGGGCTCTCGCCGGAGATGCTGAAGGCGGGCACGACGGTGTCGGTCGAAGGCTACCCGTCGACCCGGACCGAACGCGAGATGCGGGCGGAGCGCATCACGGTCGGCGGCAAGACCTTCGAGTTGCGCTGAGGCCCGCCGATGGTCGCGGCCCTCCTCGCCGATCTCGAGGCGTCCGGCCTCGGCCAGATGGCACGCTCGTCGCGCTGGCTCTACCCGGCGGCGAACCTCCTGCACGTGCTGGGGGCGGCGCTGCTGGTCGGCGGCATGGCGGTGCTGGACATCCTGCTCATCCGCGGGCGGGCCGAGGCGGCGGACGCGGTGGGGCGGGTCGCGATCCCGCTCGCGGTCCTCGGCATCGTCCTGCAGGTCACGACCGGCGTGGTGCTCCTGGCGGCCGAGGCGACCGCGGTCGGGCGGAACCCGGCCTTCCTGGCGAAGCTCGGCCTGATCCTCGTGGGGCTCGCCAACGTGGCGGCCTACCATGCCTGGCGGCGGCGGACCTACGCGCATCGCGCGGGCCCCGCGCGGCTCCGGCTGCACGGCGGGCTGTCGCTCGCGGTCTGGGTCGCCGTGCTGCTGGCCGGCCGCGCCATCGCGTATCTCTGAGGGGCTCCCCTGCGCGCGCCCGGCTTGCCATCCCGGGTCCGCTCGCCCATGGTCCGCCCGCTTTCCCCAGAGGCGGCCGGCGGACGAGAGCCTTGTTCAAGCCCAACACCCTCGCGCTCACGGCCCTGCTCGGGCTTCTCACGTCGCTCGGGCCGATGTCGACCGACATGTATCTGCCGTCGCTGCCGGCGATCGGGCGGGTGCTCGGGGCCGACACCCCGGCGGTGCAGCTCACCCTGTCGATCTTCCTCGTCGGCTTCGCGACCGGGCAGATCTTCTACGGCCCGGTCTCGGACCGACTGAACCGCAAGACGGTACTCGCCGCCGGGCTTCTCCTCTTCATCGTCGGCTCGGCGCTGTGCGCCGCGGCCTGGTCGATCGAGACACTGATCGCGGCGCGCTTCATCCAGGCGATCGGGGCCGCGGGGCCGGTGGTGCTCGCGCGCGCGGTGGTGCGCGACCTCTACGAGGGGAACCGGGCCGGGCAGGAGCTGTCCCGCATGGGCACGATCATGGGCATCGTGCCGGCCGTCGCCCCCGTGATCGGCGCGGGGCTCGAAGTCGCGTTCGGGTGGCGGGCGACCTTCATGGGGGCGGTCCTGTTCGGGGCGGCGGCCTTCGTGCTGGTGATGCGGCGACTTCCCGAGACCCTGCCGCGCCGGCTGGAGGACCCGCTCTCCATCGGCAACATCCTGCGCGGCTACCGGGGGCTGCTCGCCGAGCGATACTTCCGCCTCCACGCCGCGCTGGTGTCGGCCACCTACGGCGGCCTCTTCGCCTTCATCTCGGGCTCCTCTTTCGTGCTGCAGGAGCATTACGGCGTCGGCACCGTGGCGTACGGGGTCGCGTTCGGAAGTTGCGCGCTCGCCTATATGGGCGGCACGGTGCTCGGGCGGCGGCTCGTCGTGCGGATCGGCATGCGGCGGGCGATCGCGGCCGGGGCGGGGCTCCTCGCCGCCGGCGGGGTCACCATCGCGCTCGCCCAGGTGGTCGGGCCGCGGCACGCGCTCGAGGTGGTCCTGCCCATGATGGTCTACATGGTCGGCCTCGGCGTCGCCTTCCCGCTCTCGCAAGCGGCGGCGCTGATGCCCTATCCGGACCGGGCCGGCTCGGCCTCATCCCTCATCGGCTTCCTGCAGATGAGCTTCGGAGCCCTCGTCGGCATCGCGGTCGGCGCGGGCGTGTCCCGCTCGCCCTGGGCGCTCGCCGGGGCGGTCTGCGTGATGGGCCTCGCGGCGCTGGCGGCGGACCGGATGATCGCCGGCAAGGGGATCCGCTAGGCTCGCCGCCTCACCCGCCGAACAGGCGCTTCAGGAAGCCGTCGACGCCGCCGGCCGGGGCCGGCTGGGGTTGCGGGCGGAGCGCCTGGGGCGGGATCGGGCCGGGGAGCGGCTGGGCATAGGCGGCGGAGCTCGGCGGCTGGGCGGACTGGACGGTGCCGGTCGCCACCGGATCGGGCCGGCGCCAGGTGCCGGGGATCTCGACCACCGGCTTGCCGCGATGGGCCTCGACCATGTAGCGCTGCCAGACGGTCGCCGCGATGGAGCCGCCGGTCGCCTTGTTGGTCGGCGAGCCGTCGTCGTTGCCGAGCCAGACGCCGGTCGTCAGCATGCCGGTGTAGCCGATGAACCAGGCGTCCCGGAAATCCTGGCTGGTGCCGGTCTTGCCGCCGGCCGGCCAGCCGCCGATCTGGGCCTTTTTCGCCGTCCCGGAGATCAGCGTTTCGGCCAGCATGACGTTCATGGCGGCGAGCGGGCCGGGGTCGATGACGCGGCCGGGGCCGGTGCCGCGGCGCTCGTACAGGACCTTGCCGTCGGAGGTGATGCGGCGGATCACGTGGGGCACGACGCCGAAGCCGCCGTTCGAGAAGGGCACGTAGGCGCCGGTGATCTCGAGCGGCGTCACCTCGTAGGAGCCGAGCGCGATGGCGGCGGTGGCCTGCAGGGGCGAGGTGATGCCCAGGCGTTCGGCGGTCGACACGACCTTGCGGGGGCCGACCTCGACGGCGAGCTTGACCGCGATCGTGTTGATCGACTGGGCGAGCGCGTCGCGCAGCGTCATCGCCCCCTTGTAGCCCTTCTCGTAGTTCTTCGGGCTCCAGCCCTTGAAGGTGACCGGCTCGTCGACCCGGACGGTGTCGGGTCCGAGGCCGGATTCCACCGCGGCGAGGTACACGAAGGGCTTGAAGGAGGAGCCGGGCTGGCGGCGGGCCGTGACGGCGCGGTTGTACTGGCTCTTCTCGTAGTCGACGCCGCCGACGAGCGCGCGGACGGCCCCGGAGGGGTCGATGGAGACGAGCGCGCCCTGGCTGACGTCCTTCGCGTCTCCGTACTGGGCGAGCCCGCCCTGCAGGGCGGCCTCGGCGAGGAGCTGCAGGTTGGGGTCGATGGTGGTCTCCACGACGATGTCGTGGTCGATCGAGCCGACGAAGGCGGGCAGCAGGTCCATGACCCAGTCGGCGACATAGTTCTCGCTGCCGGTGTTCGGGCGGGCGAAGATGGTCTGCGGGGCCTTGAGGGCCGCCTCGCGCTCCTTCTGGGTCAGGAAGCCGGCCGCCACCATGCTGGCGAGCACGGTCTCGGCGCGGGCGCGGGCGAGGTCCGGGTTGCGCGAGGGGGCGTAGCGGGACGGGGCCTTCAGGAGCCCGGCCAGCATGGCGGCCTCCATGACGGTCACCTCGCGGGCGGGCTTGCCGAAGTAGCGGCGCGCCGCGGCGTCGACCCCGTAGGCGCCGGCGCCCATGTAGACCCGGTTCAGGTACATCTCGAGGATCTCGTCCTTCGAGTATTCCTTCTCGAGCCAGAGCGACAGGATCACCTCCTGGACCTTGCGGCCGAAGGTGCGGTCGGGCGTGAGGAAGAGGTTCTTGGCGAGCTGCTGGGTCAGGGTGGAGCCGCCCTGGGCGACGCCGCGCGAGGTGGCGTTGACGACGACCGCGCGGGCAAGGCCCCAGGGGTCGAGGCCCCAGTGGGAATAGAAGCGCCGGTCCTCGATCGCCATCACGGCGCCGGGGAGGTAGGCGGGCAGGTCCTTGAGCTTCACGGCCTCGCCGCCGGTGTCGCCGCGGTTGCCGATCAGGCTGCCTTCGAGCGAGACGATGCGGACGTTGGGCGGGCGCTTCGGCACGGCCCATTCGGTGGTGGGCGGCAGCCGCGAGCCGTAGTAGGCGATCACGCCGCCGACCGCGACGAGGCTCCAGATGCCGAGGACGACGCCCCAGTAGACGAGGCTGCCGACAAAGCCGCGTCGGCGGCGGCCCGGACGTCCGCTCCCGCCGGAGCCTCCGCCCGCGCCCCGGCGCGGCGGGGGCGCCTCGCCGGTCCCGTCCGACGAGCGGCCGCGCCCCGGAGTGCGGGGACGCGACGGCCGGCCGTCCTCGCGGCGGGCGACGATGTCGGTGTCGAAGGCCGAGAGCGTCGGCTCCTGGCGGCCATGGCCGGCGTCCCGGGGCGGGCGCCGGCGGGCCGGGCCCGGCCTCGTGGACGACGGCCGGTCCTCGGGCGACAGATGCAGGTCGAGCCGGTCCGGCTCGTAGGGCGGATCGTCGAAGACAGGTTCGGACGTCCGTTCGATCCGCCTCGCGCCCATCCGCCGTCCCCGTCCGCCGATGTCCCTCGTGGGGGCCGGATGAACGGTAAGTGGGGCGAATTAAGGGACGGTTAAGGATGCCTTCTTCGGGCTGGCCGGGTCCGCCGTGTCCGGTCCTGCGCGCGGGGAAGGGTTGGGCCCGGCATGAATGTCGCTCGGGATGAGGACCCACTTCGGATAGTCGCGCCGGCCGGCGAGATAGCCGAGGACGACGTCGAAGATGTAGGCGCCGATCTCCGCCTTGAGCTCGACCGTGGCGTTGAGGTGGCCGAGCGCCATGGCGCGGAACGCCTCGGTGACCGCGTCCACCGAGACCGTCAGGGGTGCGCGGCCCGGCTCCAGGCCTTGCGCCCGCATCGCCTCGATGGCGCCGATCATCATGTCGTCGTTGTGGGCGAAGACCGCGCAGAGATTGCGGGTGAGGCCGGCGGCGATCATCTTCTCCATCACGGCCTTGCCGCCCTCGCGGGTGAAGTTGCCGGTCTGCGAGGCGACGATCTTCATGCCGGGGAACTGGGCGAGCACGGATTCGAAGCCGCGCTTGCGCTCGAGCGCGGGGGCGGAGCCGGGAGTGCCCTGCAGTTCCAGCACGGTGCAGCGGCCGCGGCTCGCCTGCGCCAGCCAGGCGCCGGCGAGCTTGCCCTCCAGGTTGAAGTTGGCCGCGATGCGGGCCACGAAGAGCGACGGATCGGATTCCACCGCCCGGTCGGCGATGAAGACCGGGATGCCGGCGGCCTTGGCCTCGGCCAGTACCGCGTCCCAGCCGGTGACGACCACGGGCGCGATGACGATGGCATCGACCCTGGCGGCGATGAACTCCCGCACCGTCGCCACCTGGCGCTCGGCGCTCTGACGGGCATCGGCCAGGATCAGCGTGACGCGGCGCTTCTCGGCCTCGCGGACCATGTCCTTCGAGAAGGTGGTACGCCACTCGCTCTCCGACCCGACCTGGGCGAACCCGATCGTCTGGGCGGTGGCGGCCGGGGCGCCGGTCAGGACGGCGGCGGCCAGGGCGGCGGCAGCGACCGCGGCCCGCCGCAGCCGGCGTCTATGGGGGACGGGCATCAGGCTCTCCTCTTCATGTCGACGATTTCTCCTCTGGCCTCGTGCAGCGCCAGCTCGCGGATCCGCTGGCCCGGGCCCGGACGGCCGAGGTGGTAGCCCTGGCCCTCGTTGCAGCCCCAGGCCCGAAGGAGCTCGGCCTGATGGGCGTTCTCGATCCCCTCGGCGTTCGTGCGCATGCGCATCCCGGCGCAGAGATCGAGCACCGCGCGGACGATGGCGATCGATGTCGGATCGGTCTCGATCTGGCTGACGAACATCCGGTCGATCTTGACCTTGTCGAAGCGGAATCGGCGCAGGTAGCCGAGGCTCGAGTAGCCGGTCCCGAAGTCGTCCATGGCGATGCGGACGCCGAGCCGGCGCAGGCGGTCGAGCGTGGCGAGGGTTTCGCGCGTGTCGCGGAGGATGAGGCCCTCGGTCAGTTCCAGTTCGAGGCGCTGTGGCGTGAGGCCCGACTCCGCCAGCGCAGCCTCCACGCTCTCGACGAAGCTCTCGCCCCGGAACTGGGCCGGGGACACGTTGACGGCGATCCCGATCCGCTCGGGCCAGCGGGCGGCCTCGCAGCAGGCGTCCAACAGCACCGTGGCGCCCAGTTCGCGGATGAGGCCGAGATCCTCGGCGAGCGGGATGAAGCGGTCGGGCGGCACCGGGCCGTGGCCGCGCCGGTTCCAGCGCAACAGGGCCTCGGCGCCGGTCAGAGCGCCTGTCGCCAGGTCGAACAGGGGCTGGTAGCTCAGCTGGAGCTCCCGTTCCGCGATGGCGACCGCCAGGTCGGCCTTGAGGGCGCGCTCGGCCGCGATCTCGGCATGCATGCCCGGGTCGAAGATCCGGTACGTGCCCCGCCCGGCTCCCTTGGCCTCATAGAGGGCCACGTCGGCGTTCATGAGCATGTCGCTCGCGCTGTACGGCCGCCCCGGTTCGCTGACGCTCACCCCGATGCTCAGGCCCGTGTCCACCCACATCTGCGCGCTGACCTGGACGGGCCGGCTCACCAGGCCGATCAGGCGCTCGCAGAGGTCGCGGACGACGTCCGGAGACGCCGCCGCCGGCAGGAGGATGGCGAACTCGTCACCGCCGAGCCGCGCGAGGACGTCGGTGTACCCGACCGATTCGCGCAGGCGCCCGGCGATCGTCTTGAGGAGGTCGTCGCCCGTCGCGTGGCCGAAGGTGTCGTTGACGTCCTTGAAGTGATCGAGGTCGACGTAGAGGACCGCCACGGACGTGGTCCCCCGCGCGGCCTCGGCAAGCGCGGCCTCCAGCTCGTCCTGCAGAACAGATCGGTTCGGCAGCCCGGTCAGGACGTCATGCACCGCCAGGTAGGCCGCACGCTCGACGGCTTCGTCCAGCATGCGGAGGGGCACGAGGCGGAGGCCGACGAGAACCACCAGGCCGAGAAGGAACGAGCCCGAGGCGACGAAGGCGGTCGCCTCGATCGTTCCCTGCAGCGAGCGCGTGACCTCGATCCGGCCGAGGCCGTTCGAAAAGGACGCCGAGGCAGAGACGGATGGCCACGGCGTCGGGATCGCCGCCCCAATCTCGAGGAGCACGCGACCCTCGCTGTCGAAGCAGCGCAGGCGAAGGTCCTTGTGGAGGTGCGCATCCGGCCCGATGGCCTGGACGCCGGCGACCAGCGGCCCGCCCGCGAGGGCGTTCCAGAAGTCCGGATTCTGCGACGCCTCGACGGCGGCCTCGCCGGCGTGAAGCCGGGCATCGATCTCCAGTTCTCCGGCCAGCCGGCCGTAGGCCGCGTAGGCGTAAGCGAGCGGAAGGCTCAGGGCGATCAGAATGGCCGAGAAGGCGGCAAGGGCCGTGACGATGCGGGTGACGGCGAGCCGCCGATCGCCCGCGAGCGCGCCCCGGACGGGCCGCCTGCGATCCTCACTCCGCCGAGTATCCTGGGATCGCGACATGCGGGAGCCCGTCCCTGAGTTACATGTCGCCATTAGAACGGGCAGTTCTGTACTTTCGGTTTACATGGTCTGGAATTCCAACTTCGCCCCTCTATGCTTTTCAACTTTGATTTTTTCCCGAAATTACGTACATGATCAAGCGTCGTTCGACGATTTTCATTGACTGCCTCTACGGAAATTCGTGCAGCTCGCGAACTCGCCTGTTCCGGGTTCCAATCCTGGCTCGGCGGCCTATGATCGCCCGCCATGACCGACACCGCCTCCGCCTCCGCCCTGCCCAAGGCCCTCCGGAACGGCGCCGAGCCTTGCGCCGTCAAGGCCGGCGACCATGTCTTCCTGGTCGACGGCTCCTCCTACATCTTCCGCGCCTACCACGCCTTGCCGCCGCTGACGCGCAAGTCCGACGGCTTGCCGATCGGCGCCGTCTCGGGCTTCTGCAACATGCTCTGGCGGCTCCTGCGGGAGGCGGAGAAGACCGAGGTCGGGGTGAAGCCGACCCACATCGCGGTGGTGTTCGACGCCTCGGCGGTGACATTCCGCAACGCCCTCTACGACCAGTACAAGGCGCAGCGGCCGGAGCCGCCGGAGGACCTGCGGCCGCAGTTCGGCCTGATCCGGCAGGCCGTGGAGGCCTTCAACGTCGCCTCCATCGAGCAGCTCGGCTACGAGGCCGACGACCTGATCGCGACCTACACGAAGCAGGCGGTCGCGTGCGGGGCGGACGTGACGATCGTGGCCTCCGACAAGGACCTGATGCAGCTCGTCGGCGACCGGGTCACCATGTACGACACCATGAAGGAGAAGCGGATCGGCCGCGCCGAGGTGATCGAGAAGTTCGGCGTGCCCCCCGAGAAGGTGATCGACGTGCAGTCGCTGGCGGGCGACTCGGTCGACAACGTGCCGGGCGTGCCGGGCATCGGCATCAAGACGGCGGCGCAGCTCATCGAGGAATACGGCGACCTGGAGACGCTGCTCGCCCGGGCGGGCGAGATCAAGCAGCCGAAACGGCGCGAGGCCCTCGTCAACAACGCCGACAAGGCCCGCATCTCCAAGACCCTCGTCACCCTCGACGGCGCCGTGCCGCTCGACCATCCGATCGAGGACCTGGCGGTCGCGGCCGTCAACGGGCAGAAGCTGATCGCCTTCCTGAAGGCGATGGAGTTCACCACGCTGACCCGCCGGGTGGCCGAGGCGACCGGCTGCGAGCCGGCCGGCATCGCGCCCGCCGAAGTGCGGATCCGCTTCTGGCCGCCGGGCGCGCCGGAGGCTCCCGCCGGCGAAAGCAGCCCCGTGCCCGAGGCGGCACCCGGAGAGACGCCGGCGGTGCCGATCGCGCTCCATGCGGTGACCGACGTGGAACCGAAGCCGCCGGGCGGGCCGACGCCGCTCGGCCTCGCGGCGGAGCGCGCGGCGGAGGGCAACAGGGGCCAGTTCGACACGTCGCGCTACGACTGCGTGCTGTCGCTGGACGGGCTGAAGGCCTGGGTCGCGCGGGCGCGCGAGGCGGGCGTCGTTGCGGTCGACACGGAGACGAACTCGCTCGACGCCATGCGGGCCGACCTCGTCGGCTTCTCGCTGGCGGTTGCGCCCGGGGAGGCCTGCTACGTGCCGCTCCTGCACCGGGCGGGCGGCGCCGGGCTCTTCGACGACGGCCTCGTGGCCGGCCAGATCCCGACCGGCGAGGCGATCGCCGTGATCGCGCCGCTGATGGCGGACCGGTCGGTGCTGAAGGTGGCGCAGAACCTGAAGTTCGACGCCATGGTGCTGGAGCGGCACGGCGCGCCGGTCGTCGGCGCCGACGACACGATGCTGATCTCCTACGTGCTCGACGCGGGCAAGAACGGGCACGGCATGGACGAGTGCGCCGAGCGGCTCCTCGGCCACAAGACGATCGCCTACAAGGACGTGACCGGGACCGGCAAGAACCAGGTCACCTTCGACCTCGTCCCCCTCGACCGGGCGACCGCCTATGCGGCCGAGGACGCGGACGTGACGCTGCGGCTCTGGCGCTGCCTGAAGCCGCGGCTCGTCGCCGAGGGCATGACGACCGTCTACGAGACGCTGGAGCGGCCGCTCGTCGACGTCCTGAAGCGGATGGAGATGCGCGGCATCTCGATCGACCGGCAGATGCTGTCGCGGCTCTCCGGCGACTTCGCGCAGGGCATGGCGCGGCTCGAGGCGGAGATCCACGACCTCGCCGGGGAGCGGTTCAACCTCGGCTCGCCGAAGCAGCTCGGCGACATCCTTTTCGGCAAGATGGGGCTGCCGGGGGCCAAGAAGACGCCGACCGGCGCCTGGGCGACGGGAGCGGACGTGCTCGAGGACCTGGCCGGCCAGGGGGTGGAGCTCGCCCGCAAGATCCTGGACTGGCGGCAGATCTCCAAGCTGAAGTCGACCTACACGGACGCGCTGCCGGGCTTCGTGAACCCGGAGACCAAGCGGGTGCACACCTGTTTCGCGCTCGCCTCGACGACGACCGGGCGGCTCTCCTCATCGGAGCCCAACCTGCAGAACATCCCGATCCGCACCGAGGAGGGGCGCAAGATCCGCAAGGCCTTCGTGGCCGCGCCGGGGACGCAGCTCGTCTCCGCCGACTACAGCCAGATCGAGCTCCGGATCCTCGCCCATATCGCCGACATCCCGGCCCTGAAGCGCGCCTTCGCGGACGGGGTCGACATCCACGCCCTGACGGCCTCCGAGATGTTCGGCGTGCCGGTCGCCGGCATGGACCCGATGGTGCGGCGGCGCGCCAAGGCGATCAACTTCGGCATCATCTACGGGATCTCGGCCTTCGGCCTCGCCAACCAGCTCGGCATCGGGCGCGAGGAGGCGGGAGCCTATATCCGCAAGTATTTCGAGCGCTTCCCCGGCATCCGCGACTACATGGAGGCCACCAAGGCGGCGTGCCGGCGCGACGGCTACGTGACGACCATCTTCGGCCGGCGGGCGCACTATCCGGAGATCAACGCCAAGAACCCGTCCGTGCGCGCCTTCAACGAGCGGGCCTCGATCAACGCCCCGATCCAGGGCTCCGCCGCCGACATCATCCGGCGCGCCATGATCCGCATCGAGCCCGCCCTCGCCAAGGCCCGCCTCAACGCGCAGATGCTGCTCCAGGTGCACGACGAACTCATCTTCGAGGTGCCGGAGAGTGAGATCGACGCGACCCTGCCGGTCATCCGGCGCGTGATGGAGGACGCCCCCCACCCGGCGGTGACGCTCGGCGTGCCATTGCAGGTGGATGCGAGGGCGGCTCAGAATTGGGACGAGGCACATTGACCGCCGGATGCGATTATTGATTCAAACATAGAAATTTCATTCAATCTTAAGTAGTTGTACCGATCCTTGTTCCGTTAGGGAATGCTCTGCGCAGGTTGCGGGAGCGACCCTCTCGTCAGCACCCGTCGGCAGTTGTGAGAGACGGTACGGATCGAAGCGGGTCCCGGATCCGTAAGGTCAGCACTCCGGAAAAAAGGCTTCGAACGATGAAATCCATCTCCGTCCGCGCTGGTTTGCTGCTCGGCGCCATCCTCAGCGTCGGCCTCAGCCTTGCTGTCGGCGTCGTTTCGACCACCAGTCTCGATCGCGTGAACGGCGGCGCCGAGACCCTTTACGACGACATACTGCCCGGCATGCAGGAGGCCGAGGAGATGAATGTCGCGCTCGGCGATCTCAGAATCGCGGGCCTGGAGTTCGTCCTGGCGGCGTCGGACCAGGCGCGACTTGAGAAGAGGAAGGATATGGATGCCGCCCGCACCGCCTTCACCGAATGGTCCGGCAAATACGCCAAGCACATGGCGCCAGGGGCGGAGACTTCCCAGTTGAACCAGATCGTCGCGGGGTTCCGGTGGTATGATGAACTCACCCAGAAGATGATCGGCCTTGTCAACACGGGCAAGATCGAAGATGCGCGCACCTTGGTCCTCGGCGAAATGGACGAGGCCTACGCACCGGTGGGCACCCTTCTGGACGAGCTCATGGACCGGAACAACCAGGATGCCGACGCCGTCAATGCCGCCAACGACGCCACCTTCGATCGCTCCTGGTGGCTGGTCGTCGGCGGAACCGGCTTCATGACCCTTATCGCAGTCCTGCAGGGACTGTTCGCCGTGTTCCGCGTCAGCGGCCCGATCCGTCGCATCACGACGGCCATGTCGAAAGTCGCCGGTGGAGACTACCGGACCGAGATCCCATTCAAAAGCCAGACGAACGAACTCGGCCATCTCGCCCAGGCCCTGGCGGTCTTCGCGGACGGCCTGGCCGAGGTCGAGCGCATGCGGGCAGAGAAGGCGGACCAGGATCGTGTGGTCCAGGCCCGGATCGTATCGGAGCGCAACCGCCTCGCCGACACGTTCCAGTCCACCATGGGCAGCCTCGCCGAGCGCTTCAACAAGTCCTCCGGCGAGGTCGCGCTTGCGGCCCGCAACCTCTCGGCCACGGCTGAAGAGACCTCTCGACAGGCACAGGCCGTTTCGGGCGCTGCCGAGGAGGCGTCGACCAACGTGCAGACCGTTGCCGCCGGCGCCGAGGAGCTGTCGGCCTCGATCCGGGAAATCACCGTGCAGGTGAACAGGTCGGCCGCGATCGCCGGCAGCGCCGCGAACGAAGCCACCGAGACCGCAGCGAACGTGCGGGCGCTGACCGAGGCGGCAGTCCGCATAGGCGACGTCATCAATCTCATTCGGGACATCGCGGGGCAGACGAACCTGCTCGCCCTGAACGCAACCATCGAGGCCGCGCGAGCCGGCGAGGCCGGGCGAGGCTTCGCGGTGGTCGCGTCCGAGGTGAAGCAGCTCGCGGCCCAGACCGCGAAGGCCACCGACGACATCGCCTCCAAGATCGGGGAGATCCAGTCTGCGACGGAGCAGACCGTCGGCGCCATCAATCGCATCGTGACGACGATCAACACCATCCAGGAGGTCGCGTCGACCATCGCGGCCGCGGTCGAGGAGCAGGGAGCGGCCACCGGAGAGATCGCGGCGAACACGCAACGTGCGGCCACCGGCGCGGCCGGGGTCACGGGCAACATCACCGGGGTCGGCCAGTCCGCCGAGATGACCGGAGCAGCCTCGACCCAGCTGATGGATCTGTCCTCGAACCTTCAGACCCAGTCCGTCGAGCTGCAGCAGCAGGTTTCCGAGTTCGTCAAGAACCTCAGAGCGGCCTGACTGTCAGTCGCTTGCTCGTGTCGAGGGGTTCCGGGCCGCACCCGGGCACGGGGCATGGGTGCGCCGCCTCGGGCCGGCGGGTCGAAGGTTCGAGTGGAGATCACATCCCCACTCTTCCGAACCCCGGCAACTTGATCGCCGGGCGCCTCACGTCCAGCCCTGCGACGGCCCCCAGCACATTGAGCTCCAGGCCCTCGACCCAGCCGACCGTCAGGCCGAGGTAGCCGGCCAGCGTCAGGCGGAGGCCGGTGTTCGAGGGGGACGGGCCGATCCAGCGGCCGTCGTGGGGAAAGTCCTTGCCGATGGCGGTCGGCGGCAGGGCGGTCCGGATCTCCGGGACGGCGGCCATCACGGAGGCCACGAAGGTATTGGAGTTGGGGCCGGGCCAGACGCGGTAGTCGCCGGCCTTGCCGTACTCGTAGGCGGCGACGGCCGCGCGCATCCTCGGGATGAGCGCCTCGGCCCCGGCGCCGTCGGCGGCGAACACCACCTCCGGGTCGTGGCCGAACCAGCGGCCGTCGGGAGCGTAGCCGTTGCGGCGGATGGGCGTGCCCCAGCCGACCTTGTCGTAGCGCTCCCAGCGACCGCCGGCGTCCTTCAGCACGATCCAGGTGTGGACCGCGAAGATGCCGCGCCAGCGGCCGGTGCGGGCCGCGAAGATGCGGACCGCCGCCGGGGCATCGGCGGTGGCGGGGGGAAGCGTGCCGGTGCTCGACCAGTCGGCCGCGCGCCAGTCGCCCGCCCAGCCCCGGTGCCAGGTCCAGAGCGCGTGCGCGGCCAGGGGCAGGAGGAAGAGAAGGACGAAGCCGAGAAGGAGTTTCTTGACGAGGAACAGCATGGCGGTCCGACAACGAAGGAGCCCCTTCGGACCGCAGGAAGCGAGCAACTCCATGGCGAAACGCCCCGATCACGCCATTGTGTCGGCGTGGCCAGGGCGTCCGCGCGTGTCTCTCGTACCCGGCTCACGAAGTCTCGACCCCTTGCACGGCCTTCGTCTCTGTCGTGCCCGGGCTTGTCCCGGGCATCCAGGATGGGCGCTCGGTCCGCGTGGCTTGGATTGCCGTGACAAGCCCGTCAATGACAGATCGAAAGGTCGGGACTTCGTGGGACCGGTCTCAGTAGTAGCGGCCCTTCATGGCCATCTCGATCTCGCTGCGCGAGATGCCCATGTCGGACAGCATCCGGTCGTCGAGCTCCATCAGGCGCTTCATGTCGGCGCGGTCGCGCCGGGCCTTGCCCAGGCGGGCGGCGATGCCGGAGAGGCGGGTGGCGATCGTGGACCGGGTCGGGCCCGAGGTCATCGTGGTGGCGGACATGGTGGTCTCCTCGTCTTGGTCTCTGGCGGCCGGCCCGCACGCCGACGCCGCTTGGGATGAGCGAGGAATAAGACTTTGGTCGCGAACCGAGGCTGAAGCGGTCGTTCAGCGAGCGTTCAGCCCGCCGGGGCGGGGCCGCGGATCCCAAGGAAAAGCTCGGCGGCGGGCCGGCGGAGGCCGAAAAAGAAAAGGCCCGCCGGCAGGCCGGCGGATGGAAAAGAAAGGCCCGCCGGCGGGCCGGCGGGCCAGGGAAACAGCGTTGGACCGCGACCACGTCGCCTACATGGCGTCGTAGTCCACGACGAGCTTGGCGGTGGTCGGGTGCGACTGGCAAGTCAGGACGAACCCTGCCTCCAGCTCCCAGGGCTCCAGTGACCAGTTGGCGTCCATCTCGACCGCGCCCTCCAGCACCTTGGCGCGGCAGGTGCAGCACATGCCGCCCTTGCAGCTGTAGGGCGCCTCCAGGCCGGCGCGGCGGGCGGCGTCGATGACGGTCTCTCCTTGCGCGATCGGCACCTGGTAGCGGCGGCCGTCGAGGCGGATCTCGGCGGTGGCCGCCACCGGGGCGGCGGCCTCGGCGGAGCCGTCGTGGGCGGAGACGCGGGTCGCCACGGGCCGGGCATCGGCCGCCGGGGTGAAGAGCTCGACATGGATGCGCTCATGCGGGATGCCGAGCGCCTCCAGGCAGGCGCGCGCCTCCTCGACGAGCCCCTGCGGGCCGCACAGGAAGGCGTGGTCGATGCCCGCGAAGGGGCAGGCACGCTCGACGATGGTGGAGAGCTTCGCCGCATCGATGCGGCCGGCGAGGAGCGCGACGTCGGCGCTCTCGCGGGACAGCACATGGAAGACGGTCAGCCGGTCGAGATGGCGGTCCTTCAGGTCCTCGATCTCGGTCAGGTAGAGGATGTCGGCGGCGGTGCGGTTGCCGTCGACCAGGATGAAGCGGCTCTTCGGCTCGCGGGCGAGGATCGACTTCATCAGCGACAGGACGGGCGTGATGCCCGAGCCGGCCGCGACCGCCAGGTAGGTGCGCTCGGCTTCCGCGTCGAGCGGGACCGTGAAGCGGCCGGAGGGCGTCATCACCTCGAGGCGGTCGCCGGGCCTGAGATCGCCGCAGGCGAAGCCCGAGAAGCGGCCGCTGTCGACCTTCTTGACCGCGACCCGGATCTCGCCGTCGTCGAGGCCGGAGGAGATCGAGTAGGAGCGGCGGATGTCCTCGCCGCCGATGTCGGCGCGGAGCGTCAGGTACTGGCCGGGGGCGAACCGATACTCGTCCTTCAGCTCGGCCGGCACGTCGAACACGATCGAGACCGCGTCCCGGGTCTCCGGCCGGACATCCTTGACGGTGAGCGTATGGAAGCGCGGGGTCATGGGCGGGACCTCAGATGCACTTGAAGTAGTCGAAGGGCTCGCGGCAGGCGCGGCAGCGGTAGAGGGCCTTGCAGGCGGTCGAGCCGAACTCCGAGATCCGCTCGGTGTCCGGGGAGCCGCATTTCGGGCAGGCCACCGCGGTCTCGCCGAAGAGGGCGCGGCGGCCGGTCCGGGCGCGGCCGACCGGCGGGGCGATGCCGTAGCGGCGGAGCTCGTCGCGGCCGCGCTCGGTCATCAGGTCGGTCGACCAGGCGGGGGTCAGGACGCTGACGACGCGGGCGTCCGGGAAGCCGGCCCGGTCGAGCGCGACCGCGATGTCGACCGCGATCATGTTCATGGCCGGGCAGCCCGAATAGGTCGGCGTGATGGTGACCTCGACCCGGCCGGCCGGGTCGAAGCGGACATCGCGCAGGACCCCCAGGTCTTCGATGGAGAGGACCGGGATCTCGGGATCGCAGACGGTCGCGGCGGCGGCGCGGGCGCGGGCGAGGCGGTCGGCCTCGGTCTCCGGCGGGCCGGCGGGCGCCGGGGCGACGGAGAGGGGGGCGGAGGACGGCTGCATGGGCCCCTCCCCGGTCACCAGGTCGCGCCGGGATGGGCGCGGGCGAGCGACTGCATGACGGCCAGCATGTGGCCGAGATGCTCGGTGTGCAGGCCGCGGCGGCCGCCGGTCTGCATCCAGCCGTCGCGCGGGCGATCGAGGCCGGCCTCGGCGAGCGCCTCGCCGACCGTGGCGGACCATTCGTCCCGAAGCCGCTCGCGGTCGACCGCGACCCCGGCCTCGACGAGCGCGCGCTCGGGGCCATCCATCTCGAACATCTCGCCGGTCCAGGGCCAGAGCTCGTCGAGGGCGGCGATCATGCGGACACGGCTCTCGTCGGTGCCGTCGCCGAGGCGGACGGTCCACTCGGCGGCGTGGCGGAGGTGGTAGGCGACCTCCTTCTCGGCCTTCGCGGCGATGGCCGCCAGGGTGGCGTCCCGCGAGCCGGTCAGCGCGGTCCAGAAGGGCAGCATGAAGGCCGACACGAGGAGCTGGCGGGCGATCGTGAAGGCGAAGTCGCCGTTCGGGAGCTCGTTGAGGAGCAGGTTGCCGAACTCGGCCTCGCCGCGGAAGTAGGCGAGGTCGTCCTCGGTCCGGCCGCGGCCTTCGGCCTCGCCGGCATAGGTGTAGAGCGCGCGGGCCTGGCCGATCAGGTCGAGGGCGATGTTGGCGAGCGCCATCTCCTCCTCGAGCGTCGGGGCGCGGGAGGTCCATTCGGAGAGCCGATGGCCGAGCACGAGCGCGTCGTCGGCGAGGCGGAGCGTGTAGGCGACGATCGGGGTCGACATGGGTCGTGGTCCTGTCGCGAAGGGGTCGGGGCGACGGTCGAGGAGGCGCCCGCGGACGCGAGGAACGGGCGGGCGGCCGCCGGTCACATGTGGCCGACTTCGTCGGGGATCTCGTAGAAGGTCGGGTGGCGGTAGACCTTCGTGGCCGTCGGCTCGAACAGCATGTCCTTGTCGGACGGGTCGGAGGCGACGATGGCGCTCGAGGGCACGACCCAGATGGAGAGCCCCTCCCCGCGCCGGGTGTAGACGTCCCGGGCGGCGATCAGGGCCATCTCGGCGTCGGCGGCGTGGATCGAGCCGCAATGCTGGTGGGCGAGCCCGTTGCGGCTGCGGATGAAGACTTCCCAGAGCGGCATCTTCTTCTCGGTCATGGCGTTCCTCCCGGCCGCCGCGGCGGCCCTCGTCCGTCTCACTCGGCGGCGACCCGGTAGGCTTCGGCGGCGCGGGCGCGGCGCTTCTCCGCATACGCGAGGGCGGCCTCGCGCACCCAGGCGCCGTCCGCCTCGGCCTTGCGCTTGGCGGCCATGCGCTGGCGATTGCAGGGGCCGTCGCCGGCCACGACGCGGGTGAACTCGCTCCAATCGATCGGCCCGTGTTCCCAATGGCCCGTGGCCTCGTTGAAGGTCAGATCCGGATCCGGGAAGGTCAGGCCGAGGAAGTGGCCCTGCGGGACGGTCGCGTCGATGAACTTCTGACGCAGCTCGTCATTGGTGAAGCGCTTGATCTTCCAGGCCATGGTCTGGGCCGAATGGACCGATTCCTTGTCGGAGGGGCCGAACATCATCAGGCTCGGCCACCACCAGCGGTTCAGGGCGTCCTGCGCCATGGCCTTCTGCTCCGGGGTGCCCCGGCAGAGGCTAAGCATCAGCTCGTAGCCCTGGCGCTGATGGAAGCTCTCCTCCTTGCAGATGCGGATCATCGCGCGGGCATAGGGCCCGTAGGAGCAGCGGCAGAGCGGGATCTGGTTCATGATCGCGGCGCCGTCGACGAGCCAGCCGATCGCGCCCATGTCGGCCCAGGTCAGGGTCGGGTAGTTGAAGATCGAGGAATACTTGGCCTTGCCGGCCAGGAGCTGGTCGACGAGTTCCTCGCGGCTGACCCCGAGCGTCTCGGCGGCGGCGTAGAGGTACATGCCGTGGCCGCCCTCGTCCTGGACCTTGGCGAGCAGCGCGGCCTTGCGGCGGAGCGAGGGGGCGCGGGTGATCCAGTTGCCCTCCGGCTGCATGCCGATGATCTCGGAATGGGCGTGCTGGGAGATCTGGCGGACGAGCGTCCTGCGGTAGCCTTCCGGCATCCAGTCGTTCGGCTCGATCTTCGCCTCGGCGTCGATGCGCGCCTGGAAGCGGGCCTCCCGCTCGGCATCGCCGGCCGGGACATGGGTGTCGAGGGCGTTCAGCGCCTGGGTGTACATCGGGCGTCCTCCTCGGGGGGCCCCTCGCGGGCCCGGCCGCCTTCCGTCCGGCGGTCGATGGAAAAAGTATATGTCACGAAAATTTAGATTTCAAGCGATTTTCTGTAACACGTTGGGCGGAGGCAAGGGCCACCGGCGGGGCGCCGCCATCCCGGGCTCATCGAGGCGAAACCCCTTGCACTGGTTTGGTTTCTGCCTGCCCGGGCTCGTCCCGGCATCCGGGACGGGCGGGCGGTCTACATGGCGCGGATGGCCGGGATAAGCCCGGCATTGACATATCGATAGGTCGGAGCTTCCCGAAGGTTCAGGCCGGGAAGCGGCGGCCGAGGCGGTCGTCGGGCGGGGGGAGCGGGCCGTCGATGGTGCGGGCCTCGCGGTCGAGCCAGCGCTCGGCGGCGGGCAGGACGAGCCCATAGAGCCGGCCGGCGAGCGCGCGGGCCTCGCGGCCGGGCCAGTCCCGCGGCAGGAGATCGGCGGGCAGCAGTGGGTCGCGCAGCACGATCCGGCGGAACTCGTGCACCAGGGCGATGCGGATCGCCAGGGCGTCCAGGTCCGCGGCGGGCGGGGTGCGCAGCGCGGCGGCCACCGGCTCGAAGTCGGCCAGGAAACGCGCATAGGCGGCGCCGGTCGCCGCCGTGGGCCAGAGGTCGGCGGCATAGGAGGGAGCTTCGGCGGGCGGCCCGGCGGCGTCGAGCACGGCGGCGCGCGCGAGGTCGGGGCGGCGGCCGGAATAGAGCACCCCGTCGTCGGCCAGCGGCGCCATCACGAGCGTCGGCGCGACCGGGGCGAAGCCGTCGCGCAGGAGCGCGGCGCGGAGTTCCGGGGCGGCGTCGCCGGCCGGCGCCAGGAAGGCCAGCCGCCAGCGGCCGGACCAGGGGCGCTCGACGAAGCGATAGATCTGCGGGGCGACCCGGCGGGTGTCGGCCTCCGCGGCCGGGCTCAGGCGCGCGAAGCTGTGGCGGCCGGCCTTCTCGCGCTCCACCAGCCCGTCGGCGGCGAGGCGCGTCAGCGCGGTGCGCACCACGCCGGGATCGAGGCCGAGGGCGGCGGCGATCTCCTGCAGGGTGCCGACGCCGATCGACCCGCCGCGCGGCGAGATGCAGTCGCCGAAGATGGTGACGATCAGCGACCAGGCGCGAATCGGCGAGCGCCGGTGCAGGACCGCGAGGGCGCGGGCGACGGCGGCCGGCCGCTCCGCCGCGAAGGAGGCTTCAGACAAGGCGGAGCCTGTCGGCGACGAGCGCCACCAGCCGCTCGGCGACCGCCTCCTTGGGCATGTCGGGCCATTCGGTGACCCCCTCCTTGGCGACGATGCGGACGGTGTTGCGGTCGCCGCCCATGATGCCGGTGGCGGGGGAGACGTCGTTGGCGACGATCAGGTCCGCGCCCTTGCGGGCGAGCTTGGCGCCGGCGTTGGCAATGAGGTTCTCGGTCTCGGCCGCGAAGCCGACGACGAGGGCCGGCCGGTGGGTGGGGTGCCAGCCGACGGTGGCGAGGATGTCGGGGTTCTCGACGAAGCTCAGGGCCGGGGCGCCGCCCGGGCCCTTCTTGATCTTCTCGCCGGCCTCGCTCGCCACGCGCCAGTCGGCGACCGCCGCCGCCATGACGGCGACGTCCGCGGGGAGCGCCCGCTCGACGGCGGCCAGCATCTCGCGCGCGGTCTCGACGTGGACGACCGTCACGCCGGGCGGGTCGGGGATCGCGACCGGGCCGGCGACCAGGGTCACGCGTGCGCCCGCGGCGGCGGCGGCGGCCGCGATGGCGTGGCCCTGCTTGCCGGAGGAGCGGTTGGCGATGTAGCGGACCGGGTCGATCGGCTCGTGGGTCGGCCCGGAGGTGACGAGCACGTGGCGGCCGGCGAGCGGGCCGGGCGGGACCGGGATCGTGGTGTTGGCGGCGAGCAGCACCTGCCCGGGCAGCCGCTTCGGCTCGGCGGGCGCCAGCATGGCCTCCACGGCGGCGACGATCTCCAGGGGCTCGGCCATCCGGCCGGGGCCGACCTCGCCGCGTTCGGCCATGGCGCCGACGTTCGGGCCCACGAGGGCGATGCCGTCGGCCATCAGCCGGTCGACGTTGCGGCGCGTGGCAGGATGGGACCACATGCGCGGGTTCATGGCCGGGGCGGCCAGGACCGGCTTGTCGGTGGCGAGCAGGACGTTGGTGGCGAGGTCGTCGCAGAGGCCGTTCGCCATGCGGGCGAGGAGGTTGGCGGTCGCCGGCGCGACCACCAGCAGGTCGGCCTCGCGGGAGAGGCGGATGTGGCCGATCTCGTGCTCCGACGTGAGGTCGAAGAGGTCGGTGTAGACGCGGTCCTCGGACAGGGCGCCGGCGGCGAGTTCGGTGACGAAGCGCCGGGCGCCCTCGGTCATCACCACGCGGACCCGGGCGCCGCGCTCGCGCAGGCGGCGGATCAGGTCGAGCGCCTTGTAGGCGGCGATGCCGCCGCCGATGACGAGGAGGATGCGCCGGTCGCGCAGGGTGTCGGGGATCATGGGGCGTTCGGAACCTCTTGGTCGCGCGCGCACTATAGGAGCGCCGGCGGCGGGCGTCACCCGGGCCTGCGGGCCGACGAGGCAACCTCCGGCGCCGCGCCCGCCTCCCACTCGGCCCTGACGTCCGGATCGGCCTCCGCGGGCGCGCGCTCGCCGCGGAGCCGCTCGAAGGCCTCGGAGGGCAGGAGGCGGGACAGGGCCCAGACGGCCGCGCCGCGGACCAGGGCCGAGGCATCGTCGAGGCGGTCGCGCGCGACGGCGGCGAGCCCGGGGTCGCCCGCATTGCCGATCGCGGTCAGGACGTTGCGCAGGAAGCGGTCGCGACCGATCCGCTTGACGGGCGAGCCGGCGAAGAGGGCGCGGAAGCCCGCGTCGTCCAGGCCGGCCAGGTCGGCGAGGCGGGGGCGGCGCAGGTCGTCACGGGCCCGGAGCTTCATCTCGGCGGCTTCCGACGCGAACTTGTTCCAGGGGCAGACGGCGAGGCAGTCGTCGCAGCCGTAGATGCGGTTGCCCATCGGCGCCCGGAATTCGCGCGGGATCGGGCCGGCATGCTCGATGGTCAGATAGGAGAGGCAGCGGCGCGCGTCGAGCCGATAGGGGGCCGGGAAGGCCCCGGTCGGGCAGGCGTCCAGGCAGGCACGGCAGGAGCCGCAATGGTCCGCCTCGGGCGGGTCGGGGGCGAGGGGGAAGCCGAGGAAGATCTCGCCGAGGAACAGCCAGGAGCCGTGGCGGCGCGAGACGAGGTTGGTGTGGCGGCCCTGCCAGCCGAGGCCGGCGGCGGCGGCGAGCGGCTTCTCCATGACCGGGGCGGTATCGACGAAGACCTTGGCGTCGCCGGCGACGCCGAGCGCGCGGGCACCGGCGCCGAGGCGGGTGGCGAGGTCCTTCAGCTTGCCCTTGACCACGTCGTGGTAGTCGCGGTGGCGGGCGTAGACCGAGATGCCGCCGCGGTCCGGCTCGGCCAGGACGGCCAGCGGATCCTCGTCCGGACCGTAGTTCATGGCGAGGACCGCGATGGAGCGCACGTCCGGCCAGAGCAGGCGCGGGTCGCCCCGGCGGGCCGCGGTTTCCGCCATCCAGGCCATGGTGGCGTGGTGGCCGTCGGCGAGGGCGGCCGCCAGGCGGGCCGGGGCCTCGGGGATGGCATCGGGCGCGGAGACGCGGCAGTCGGCGAAGCCGAGGCGGGCGGCCTCGGCCTTCAGGAAGGCCTTGAGGCGGTCCGCGCTCCCCATGCCCACCCTCACGCGGCCGCGCGGGCCTCCTGGAAGGCCGCGCCGAGGCCGGTCATCAGGGCGAGGAAGCTCGGGAAGCTCGTCGCGATGGTGGCCGTGTCGTCGACCGTCACGGGGGCGTGGCCGGCCATCCCCATGACCAGGAACGACATGGCGATGCGGTGATCGAGATGGGTCGGCACGGTGCCGCCGCCGATGCGCCGGGCGCCGCCGACGACCTTCAGCGAGGTCTCGCCCTCCTCGACCTCCACCCCGTTGACCTTCAGGCCATGCGCGACGGCGGAGAGGCGGTCGCTCTCCTTCACGCGCAGTTCCTCGAGGCCCTCCATGAAGGTCTCGCCCTCCGCGAAGGCGGCGGCCACCGAGAGGATCGGGTACTCGTCGATCATCGAGGGGGCGCGCTCGGGCGGGACCCGGACGCCCTTCAGGCGGCTCGACCGGACCCGCACGTCGCCGATGCGCTCGCCGCCGGACAGGCGCTCGTTCTCGATGGTGAGGTCCGCGCCCATCTCCAGGAGGGTGGTGAACAGGCCGGTGCGGAGCGGGTTCAGGAGCACGGCCTCGACGGTCACGTCGGAGCCGGGGACGATCAGGCCGGCGACGATCGCGAAGGCGGCGGAGGACGGATCGCCCGGCACGGTGACGGTCTGGGGCTTGAAGTCCGGCCGGCCCTGGAGGCGGATGACGCGCTCGCCGGCGGGACCCTTCTCGACCTCGATGGCGGCGCCGAAGCCCTGCAGCATGCGCTCGGTGTGGTCACGGGTGGCGACCGGCTCGATCACGGTCGACACGCCCGGCGAGTTGAGCGCACAGAGGAGCACGGACGACTTCACCTGCGCGGAGGGGACGGGGACGCGGTAGGTGATCGGCACCACCACGTCGGGACCGCGCAAGGTCAGGGGGATGCGGTCGCCCTTGCGGGCGATGACCTCGACGCCCATGCGGCGGAGGGGATCGAGCACGCGGCCCATGGGACGGCGGGACAGGGAGGCGTCGCCCACGAATGTGGCCGCGATCGCGTGGCCGCCGACGAGGCCCATGGTGAGGCGGGAGCCGGTGCCGGCGTTGCCGAAGTCGAGCACGGTCTCGGGCTCCAGCAGGCCGCCGACGCCGAGGCCGGACACGCGCCAGAGCCCCTCGCCGTCGCGCGTCACGGTGGCGCCGAGCGCCCGCATGGCGGCCGCCGTGCCGAGCACGTCCTCGGCCTCGAGCAGCCCTTCGATCCGGGTCTCGCCCACCGTGACGGCGCCGAACATGAGCGAGCGATGGGAGATCGACTTGTCGCCGGGCACGCGGATCCGGCCGGCGAGCGGGCCGGCGGCGCCGGCGGCGAGAGGCGTCTTGGCGGCGGCGTGGGCCATGGGATTTCCCCGGGATCGCGAAGGGTCGTGGGCTCGGCGCCCTCCTAGCACGGGGCCGTGCGGGCGTCACGCCGCAAAGCCGCGGCAATCGGCCGGCCCGCCGCCCGGATTCCGGCGATTTCCGGTTTGACGGCGCGTCGCCTTCGGACTAAACGGGGCACCCGAATTTTCCCTCGACAAAGCCGGAGACAGGATCCGTGGCCAAACCCGAGCTCGGCACCAAGCGGCTCTGCCCGAACTGCGGCACCAAGTACTACGACCTCAACCGTGATCCGATCCTGTGCCCCAAATGCGGCACGGCCTTCACGCTCGCGGCCGCCACCATGCGGGTCAAGGCCGCGCCGGTCGAGGAGGAGGAGGAGGACGAGGTCGAGGAGACCTCGACGGTCGAGATCATCCCGCTGGAGGAAGCGGATGCCGAAGCCGGTGCAGCCGAGGAGGTGCCCGGCATCGAGGACGAGGAACTGCCGGCCATCGAGGACGACATCGAGGACGACACCTTCCTGGAGGAGGAAGAGGACGACGACATCGACGGCATCGACATCGAGGTCGACGGCGAGGACGAGGAGCGCTGACGCGCCCGCCCGTCCGGCGGCCGCGCCGGACGGGTTCTCCACAGGCGGTCGGGCGAAATCGCGCGATCTCCAAAAAGGCACTTGATCGCTCGGCGGGTTCGTCCTACACAGCCCGCCGTCGGCCGGGAGTTCCCAAACCCCGGCACCGGAACGTGGGGCCATAGCTCAGTTGGGAGAGCGCTTGAATGGCATTCAAGAGGTCAGGGGTTCGACTCCCCTTGGCTCCACCAGTTCCAGATTTCCCGATCCGGACACATGATCTCGGTTCGTAGCGGTCACCGAAACGGCGAGCCCGACGATCCACGCGGCTCCGCCGGCAGGGGTTCCTCCAAGCTCGAGCGGCACCTCAAGTTCATGAAAGACTGCGGGGTTGCGCGATTTGCGATGCGGTTCGATTTGGTCAAGATTTCAAATCATTGCGCGCTTTGCTAGAGATTTCGGAAACGTTACTTTCGACGAACGCCGTTCAGGTCTATGCTTATTCTATCGGCACCCACGGATATCGGGCGGCGCCGGCTGAGAGTGCCGACGTGCTCCCGCCCCAAGCCGGAGGGAGCCGTGGCTCACCACATCAACAACCTATTGCTTCAGGCCTTCTCGACGGAAGGTCGCGAGCAGCTCCTGATCCAGTGCGACGAGCAGAGCCTCTCGCGCGGAGACAGGATTTGCAGGCCCGGGGACGACCTGGCCTATGTCCATTTCATCGAGGACGGGCTCCTGTCCGTCGTCCAGAGCACCGGCCATCGCGAGTTAGAAGTCGGGCTGATCGGGTTCGAGGGGTTTTCCGGCCTCCCGGCGGTCATGAACTCGCGCCAGAGCCCTTTCCTGATCTTCGTCCAGTCAGAATCGGCGCGGGTCCTTCGCGTGTCGGCGGACGTCCTGCTCGCCGTACTCGGGCGCCGAGACGCGGATATGGCCGTTCTCCGGCGATACTGCTTCGCCTTCCTGGTCCAGGTCTCGGCCAATGCTCGCGCAGCCGCGCGCTTTACACTCGAGCAGCGGCTGGCGCGATGGATCCTCATGGCCCATGACCGGACCGACGGGGACGAGATCCACATGACACACCAGTTCCTGGCATCGATGCTGGGCGTGCGCCGGGCCGGCGTGACGGTCGCGACCCACGCGCTCGAAGGTTACGGCTTCATCAGGGCCAAGCGAATGGCCCTGCGGGTGCGGGATCGCGCAGGACTGGAGGCGTTTGCCATGGACGCCTACGGCGGAGCGGAAACCGAGTACGAACGGCTGATCGGATCGGCACCCCGCCTTACGACGTAGCCGGCTCGCAGGGGACGCGCGGCGCCTTCGCCGGACCGGACGCAAAGGCTCCGGCTCTGCCGTCAGTGGCCCACGCCGTCCCGAGCCCGATGTGGAGCGCTTGCGGGGCGGGGTGCCGCAGGTTGTCCTTTCGACAATCGGAACATTGCCCTCGCGCGCCCGTTGGGTCATCCTCGCGTCCTGCTTCTTGGGCCGCGCGGGATTGAAAAATATGAGACTCTTCATCGTCATCCTGCTGGCTCTGCTGCCGTCCACCGCCCTCGGGCAGGCGGCGAAGCCGACGGATTGCGGGGCGGGGCGGACGAAGCCGCGCGAAGTGGCCG
Source organism: Prosthecomicrobium sp. N25 (assembly GCF_037203705.1). Lineage (NCBI taxonomy): Bacteria > Pseudomonadati > Pseudomonadota > Alphaproteobacteria > Hyphomicrobiales > Kaistiaceae > Prosthecomicrobium > Prosthecomicrobium sp. N25. Next base: position 874,139 of record NZ_JBBCAT010000001.1, on the reverse strand, counting down.
CCTGCCTCAGCCCGGTCGTGGCGCTGGCGCACGAGATCATGGAGACGGCGGTCAGGACGGCGCGGCGGCGGGTCGGGGATCTGGCGCGCGAGGCCCTCGAGGCCGACCAGGCGGCCTTCCTCGACATGGTCGACGACGGGTTCCGGCGCGCCATCGCCAAGGAGTCCGGCCCGAGCGACGGCGTCGTGGTCCGCCTCGTCGCATCCAACGACCGGCGCATCGAACACCTCGCCCAGGCGATCTCGGAACGGGCCAACTGGCTCGGCCGGATCGGCGCGGCCGTGGAGGGATTCGGGGGGCACTGGGCGAACTACAAGGCGCGGCTGGACCTCACCCCCGTGACCAGCGGCGTGTGGTCCGCCGAGTTCGAGGTGCTGCGCTACGGCGCGTCCGAATGCCGGTTCCAGACGCAGGTGCGACGCGCCGACGAGCCGAACGCCGTGGTGGAAGTCGAGCCCGCCGGCCGCGGGGCCAAGTCCGCGGGCGGCGATGCGAAGCCCTCGCTCCTCATGACGCTCGAACGCAGCGCGCTCGCGGTCGTCGCTTCGGGCGAAGCGTCCGACGATTGCCGGTCCCAGGCCGGCCAGCGGCTCGTGCTCTTCAAGACGTTCGGGCCCTGAGAGACAGAGACACGGGCCCGTCAGCGGGCCGTGTCGGCGGCGCGGGCGAGGAGCCGCAGAGCGCGCACCATGTCGTCCGCCTGGATCCAGCCGCCGCGGACCCAGCGCCCCTGCGCGTCCTGGCTTCGGACGAGGCGTGCCGCCTCGCGGGCGAGGTCGGCGGGGCGGAGGGCGGCTGAGGGATCCGGCAGAGGGTCGACAGGGGGCACCGGCGCGCCGCGCTCGGCCGCTGCGAGCCGCTCCATCAGGTCCGGAATGCCGAAGTCGCTTTTCCAGGTGTAGTGACCGGGCAGATCGCGGTCCTCGTAGGTCGGCGCGTTCGCCTGGTCCATGTAGAGCGGCCGGTCGGTGCGGAGCTCGTAGAAGCGCGACCAGCGGCCGTCCGCGAGCCTGACCGAGCGAAGCCAGTCGGCGCCCTCGCGGGCGGCGGCGAGATAGCGGCGGTCGCCGGTGGCGCCGAAGACCTCGATCAGGGTCTCGATGGCGCCGGCGGTCTCGCGCGAGGCGGCGGCCGGGGGCTCGAAGCGCCGCCCCCATACCGGGACCATGCCGGCGTCGTAGGTCTGGGCCCAGCCGCGCTGGGGCGCGGGGAGCCGAGCCGCCACCAGGAAGTCGGCCGCGCGGCGGGCCGCCTCGAGGTAGCGCGGATCGCCGAAGCGGCGGCCGGCGGCGAGGACGAGGCGGGTGGTGTCGCGCATCGAGTCGTCGTTGAGGATGAAATAGACCCCGCCCGAGGGCTTCATCCACGTGCGCGGCCAGTCGCCGTCCGGGTAGCGGGCCGTCGCGGCGGGCTGAATCCGGGCTTCCGCGGCCCGGCGCGCCTTCGACGGCTCGAGCGTGTTCGGCCAGGCGCCGTTGCGGTACTGGCCGTCGAGAATCCGGTCCAGGCCGTAGAGCAGCGCCTCGCGGACGCGGGAATCGGCTCCTTCGACGCGCTCGTCGTAGGCGAGCAGGAAGGCCAGCGCTGCCTGCGTGGTGTCGTCGTCCAGAAGGCTGCGGTTGCGGCCCTTCTCGACCTCGAGCGCGGCGCAGTCGCGGTCCGTGGCGACCAGCACGCGGTAGCACCAGCGTCCCCTCGCGGCCGGATCGGTCTCGACCCGGTTGGACCAGCCCCCGGACAGGAGCTGTGTGTCGACCAGGGCCTCCGCCACGTCGCGGGCGGCCTCCAATGCGGCGGGACTGCCGGTGGCCCGGTGGACGGCCAGGAACGCCGCCCCGAAGGCAGGGGTGCCCGGCGGCTGGATCCAGCCCGTCCCGGGCGGGACGGATCCCTCGCCCCGGCGGCGCGAGAGATCCTCCGACCAGGACCAGACATAGGTGCCGGCGGCGGAGAGCCGGCCTGTCGCGTAGGCGACGGCCCGGTCCATGGCGGCGACCATGGCCGTCCGGTCGGGCACGGCCGGCTCGGCGGCGGCGGCAGCGGGGACCGCGACCGATCCGATGAGCAACGCTGCAAGGACGGTCCGTGCGGCGCAGCGGACCGGGCGGGGGCCGGATGACGACGTCGGGTTCACCATAGCGTCCATCGGTTGCGATCTCCCGATCGTGTCTTGGTGTTGCGGCTGTTATATGATTGCCTGCACGGCGAGGATTTTCCGGCCGCGCCGCGCGCGGTGGAAGGTGAGCGTGACGAGCAAAGACGATTCGGACGTGAAGGGTTCCGGGACGCCTCCGGAGACGGGTGTCGCGGCGAGACTGAAGCGGGCGGCGCGCGCCTCGGTCGACCGCGCGCTGGGGCGCCGGCTCGTCAACATCGCGCATGTCCTGTCGGGAAATTTCGCCGGCACGCTCCTAGGTCTCGTCGCCTTCGCGCTGACGGCCCGCACCCTGGGCGCCTTCGACTACGGCGTGCTGGCGCTGATCCACACCTATGTGCGTGCCGTCGAGAGACTGGTCGCGTTCCAGTCCTGGCAGCCGCTCATCAAGTACGGCGCCGGGCTCGACGCCCCGGAGCGGCGGGAGGACTTCAAGGTCCTGATGAAATACGGCTTCATGCTCGACCTCGCCGGATCGGTGGCGGCGTGGAGCGTGGCGGTCGGGATCGCGTTGCTGGCGGGGCCGCTGTTCGGGTGGTCGGAGGCCACCTCCAAGCTGCTCCTGATCTACGCCAGCCTGCTGCTCTTCAACGTCACGGGCATGCCGACCGCCGTGGTGCGGCTCGCCGGCCGCTTCAAGCTGATCGCCTATTCGCAGGTCAGCTCCTCCGTCATCCGGCTCGTCTTCACGGTCGTCGGCTACTGGCTCGATGCCGGGCTCCTCTACTTCGTGGTCGGCTGGACCCTGCTGCAGGTCGTCTCCTCGGCGACGCTCTTCGGGATCGCCATGTTCGAGCTCCGGCGGCGTGAGGCGCTGTCCTTCTGGCGGGCGCCGCTCCGGGGCGTCGGCGCGCGGTTCCCGAACATCTGGAACTTCGCCTGGACCAGCAACCTGACCAGCACGATTCGGATGAGCACCCACGAGCTCGACACCCTGCTGGTCGGCTGGCTGGCCGATCCGGCGGCGGCCGGCCTCTACCACATCGCGAAGCGGATCGGCCGGATGGCCGAACTCGCCGGGAGCCAGGTGCAGACCGTCCTCTATCCGGAGGTGGCGCGGTTCTGGGCCGCGGGTCAGGTCGAAGCCTTCCGGCGTGCGGTGGTCCAGATGGCCGCGATCCTGTTCGGCCTCGGCCTGGTGGGGGTCGCCGTCCTGATGGTGATCGGCGAACCGCTCCTGAGGATCGTCGCCGGCCACGACTTCGTGGCCGCCGCGCCGCTGCTGGTGATCCAGATGCTGGCCGTGACCCTCGCGTTGACCTCGGCTTCGCTGCGCTCCGCGCTGTTCGCCATGGGCCGGCAGAAGGCCGTCCTCAAGCTGGTGCTCGGCGGCGCCCTGGTCTTCCACGCCACGGCTCTGGTCCTCATCCCGGTGCTCGGGCCGATGGGGGCGAACATCGCCCACCTGGTGCTCGGGACCATCGTCATGGTCGGGATGGCGCTTCGGTTCCGATACGGGCTGACGCGCGGCCCGGGGCCGGATGCCGTTTCGTCCGGGGCCGTTCCGGCGCCGGCGGGCGAATAATCCGCAGGGCCGACGCTTCTCGCGACCTGCGGCCCGTTCTTGCCGCCCTGCCAGGCGAGTCCCCCCCCCCCCCGGGGTAAGGCCCGCCCGGTCGCGGACGACCGTCGCGGCCCGGGGCGACGAGAGACAGTCGGTTCCTGCGGCCGCCAGCGGCCGCGTCTCGGTACAACAAAAGCCTTCGTCACATCGGATCGGGTGCGATCGCGCCGGCGGCTCGCCATCAAAACGACAATGGCCGAAGGGGTCGCGTTCCCCTCCGGCCATAGAATCGTCCTGGACTTGTACGTGGACCCGGTCCGCGGGCCCGGTCGCTCAGGGGACCTTGACCCCGTTCTCGGCGACGGGCCGGACCACGGCGCCGAGCGTCGTCGGTTCGGGACGCCGGATGACGGCCATCACCACGTCGCCGGGCAGAACATCGGCGAGGTTGTCGACCGCCATGCTCTCGATCTTGTCGTTGACGCGGCGCCGGATCTTGAAGTCGATGACGGACTGGCCGGACCGCAGCGCCTCGGCGGAGAAGTTGGCCGTGACGAGGAGCTGATCCTCGCTCGCGCGCCGCAACGCGAAGAGCTTGTCGAGCTTGATCGTCTGGTCCTGCAGGGACAGCAGGGCTTCCTTCCGGCGCTGGTCCTCGAGCTGGGCCAGGTCGCGCTTCAACTCGCCGATGCTCCGCCTGAGCTGCGAGACCTGGGTCTGCAGGGAGAGCATTCGCCCCTCGTCCGAGGTCAACTGGCGCTCGACCCGGGACATCTCGCTGGCGCGTGTCAGACCGTTCTTGAGGAGTGCGCTGGTGCGCTCCGCGTCCTCGCGGCTGAACTTGATGGTCTTGGCCTGGTTGACGATCTGCTCTTCGAGGAGCGCCATCTCGCGCGAGGTCTCGGCGATGTTTTCGCCCAGGATCTGCTTCTGCTTGGCGAACTGCTGGTTCTCGGCCGCCAGATAGTCGCTGGCGACCGCCCTCAAGGGCTCGAAGTTGCGGATGTAGGGCCGCGTCGACTCGGGCAGGTCCGCGACCTCGATGGTCGTGCGGCCGCCGAGCAGGGCGCTGAGGCGCGCGGAGACGATCGCCTCCCGGACGATGTCGGCGTCGATGCCGGCGATCTCGCCGCGGATCTTGCTGGCAGCGACCGGACTCTCGTCCGCACGCGCGCCGGCCACGCTCGGCCCGCCCGCCAGCCCGATCGCCTGCTCGACGGTGAGCAGCGGCTTGAAGGGGAAGGAACCGGGGTTGCGCACGTCGCCGAGCACGAAGATCGGCCGGAAGTTCACCACGGACAGGCTGAGCCGCGGGTCGTGGAGGAACTTGCGGTCGACGAACTGCCGCTCGAGGAGCTTCTGGGCGTCCCCGACGGGGACACCCGCGACCACGACCGCCCCGAGAAGGGGAACCTGTATCTTGCCGTCGGCGGACACGGTGAGCTGCCGGGGCAGCTCGTCGTCGTCGAGGAAGTCGAATTCGACCACGTCACCCGGCGCGAGATTGTAGTCGAGGGTCGCCAGCGCGGGGCGCGCGGCCATGGCCAGGAAGGCGGCGGCCGCAAGGATACGGGCGGCCCGGGCGAGAGCCCTCCCGCCGCTGAGGGACTGCATCATGCCTGGATTTCCTCCGTGGCACCGAGAGGCGCCTGACGTTCGACCGGGAGCGCGGTGCCGGCGGGGCCGGACACGGGCGTGTTCGAGGCCGCGCGGCGCGGCGCGGGCGTCGAGGACCCGCGGCGATAGCCCGGCAGGACGTCCTGAAGGATGCCGAACACCGAGGGTGCGTCGCCCTTCTCGGCCGCCCGGCGGATCCGCTGGAAGGCTTCGCGCAGCGTCGGGAGCGGGACGGGGGCGGGGACGGCGCCGAGAATGCCGGGGACCGCGCTGCGGACCCGCTTCTCGTCGTCGTCGAAGAGCTCCTCGAAGAGCTTCTCGCCCGGACGGCAGCCGACGATCTCGATCTTGATGTCGTCGTCCGGAACGCAGCCGGCGAGCTTGATGACCCGGCGCGCGATGTCGATGATCTTGATCGGCTCGCCCATGTCGAGCACGAAGATCTCGCCGCGACCGGCCTTCTTCTCGAGCCCGTGCGCGGAGGCCTGGAGCGTGAGCTCGACGGCCTCGCGGATGGTCATGAAGAAGCGCTTCATCTCCGGGTCGGTCACGGTCAGCGGGCCGCCCTGGGCCAGCTGGCGCTTGAACAGCGGGATCAGGGAGCCGCTCGAGCCCAGCACGTTGCCGAACCGGACGGTCATGAAGCGGGTGGTGTCGCCGCGCGTTGCCGGACGGGTGTCGTCCAGCTCGAGGGCCTGGCAGTAGAGTTCGGCCAGCCGCTTGGTGGCGCCCATCACGCTGGTCGGGTTGACGACCTTGTCGGTGGAGACCTGGACCATCGCGCGGGCGCCGATCCGCCGGGTGGCCTCGGCGACGTTCATGGTGCCGATCGCGTTGGTGAGCACGCCCTCGCAGGGGTTCAGCTCGACCATGGGCACATGCTTCAGGGCGGCGGCGTGGAAGACGAGCTCCGGCCGGTGGCGATCCATGATCTCGTCGACACGGGCGGCGTCGCGGACGTTGCAGAGATAGGCGGCCCGCGGCACGTCGCGGAACTTCTCGGCGAGTTCCAGATCGATTGAGTAGAGGTTGAACTCGCTATTGTCGATCAGCACGACCTCGGCCGGAGCGAGCGAGGCGACCTGACGGACGAGCTCGCTGCCGATCGACCCGCCGGCGCCGGTCACCAGGACGCGGCAGCCGTGGACAAGCCGGCTCAACTGCTCGCGATCATGGGTGATCTGCGGACGCTCGAGCAGGTCGGCGAGTTCGATCGGACGAAGCTGGAAGCGATTCTCCTCGCGCGGGCTGCGCAGTTCGGTGGCGGGCGCGAGGCGCGAGACGGTGAGCCCCATCCTCTCCGCGCGCTCGATGAGCGCCTCCGCGCTGCCCTCGCCGAAGACGGCCGGGCTCTCGGTGAAGATGATGTGGCGCGGCGCCTGGCCGCGATCGACGAGGTCCTCCATCACGGCATCGAACTCGTCGACCCCGCCGAGGATCGGGACGCCGCGCAGCAGCAGGTCGCGCTGGGCGCTGTCGACGTCCAGGAAACCGACCGGCCAGTACTGGGCGTTGCGGTCGCGCTGCAAGGCGCGCAGGTAGAGGTCGGCGGAATGGCCCGCCCCGACCAGCAGGACCGGGATCATCTCGGAGAAGCTGGTCTGCGTGCGCGCACCGGTGCCGAACACGTCCATGCGGTCGAGCTTGAAGGAGAGCCGCGTCAGGGTGATCAGCGAAACCAGGAATACGGCGTTCATGGCGATCACCGAACGCGGGATCGCCTGCAACCGAGAGTAGAGGAAGATGACCGCGACGAAGATGAGGGACGCCAGGAAGACGGACTTGAAGATCTGGAAGATGTCGCCGAGCGAGGCGAACTTCCAGGTCCGCATGTAGAGCCCCGTCATGGGGAAGACGATCGCGCAGATGGCCGTGTGCATCGGCCAGGCAACCACCACGGCCCCGAAGGCCTCGCTGCCGGAGTTGGCGGCGTCGAGCCCGAGCCGCATCACCGTCGCGAGGAAGAGGGAGACGCCGCTCAGAACCAGGTCGGTGGCGTAAAGCGCCGGAAAGCGCAGCGGAGCCCGGACGGCGGCCCTGACGCGCGAGCGCAGGCTCAACCGCCGGGCGGGCTTCGGACCCTGGCCGAAGAGTGCGTCGCCGAGGAAATTGAAGATCTTGGAGAGGAAGGACTGGATGTGCTGAACGGGAGAATCGGCAATGGACGAAGTCTTCAAGGGCCGCGACTGTCTGTTCATGGCATACCTCCAAACTCCGTACTGCGCGCAATACCGGCGAGACCGTGCCATCCTTCCAGAACGAGCAGACCCGAGGTCATTTCGCCACTTTCCGGGCGATTGATCATGACTGGACCATGCGAAAACCCGGCGTGCGGCGAAGTCCGCGCACCGGCTTCCCGGCCGTCCGCCGCGCCCTCTTTTCGCAAAATCGGAGCGTTCAGCGGAACGATGGCATTAGATACCACGGTGCGGTGCAAAAACAACGCTTTTTCCTCGTTCACGAGGTTTTGTGCGTACGTGTTCCTCACACTCGACCCCCGACGCGATGCCGGTTTACTTCGGTCGCTTCGCTGCGATTGCATGGCTTTCCGATCTCCTCGCAGCCGTCTCCGGGTCCTGCACCGGTTCACGGCTTGCGTTGCCTGCGATTTGGCCTGAGCGGCCGGTTCTTCTTCTCGGCCAGGCGGCGCCGCTCGAAGAAGCGCCACAGCGTTCCGATTCCGACGTGGATCCCCGACTTGGCGAGTTCCGCCTTGAGGGCGTTCAGGGTGATCCCCGGCCGCTCCTCGACGATCCGCAGGATCAACTCCGCGTGGGCCTCGATGCGCGCCGAGCGGCGATCGCCGCCCTGCGGTTTCGGCGCGACCGTGCCGGTCGCCCGCTCGAGGGCGCGCCACCGGATGGCGCTCGCCGGACTGACACCGAACCGGGCCGCGGCCTCCCGGCACGAAAGACCGCTGGCAATGGCGGCCAGAACCCGCTGGCGCAGGTCCATCGAAAGCGCATTCGCCATTCCGTAACTCCTCGAAAATCGGAGCCTTCCGCATCGGTGCCTCAAGCCGATCGGAAAAGTTCTCAAGGCTGCAACTTGTGGGATTCAGAATTTTCACCTGACTGCCTTTAGGTCGGGAACGATTTGACTGCTGGTCGGTTAGGCAATCTTGGTTTGATTCTGCCCAGGAACTTGGCGGCCGCCGCAAGGCCCGTCCCCGGAGCGAATCGTCGTCTTCACGCCGCGCCTAGGCGATTCGCATGGTCGTCCTCCCCGGCCGGGTCGTGGAGCCAATTGGACAGATCCCGGCCGATCATTCGGCCCAGTCTCGCGGTATCGTCGGCATAGTAGTCGAGCAACTCGGCCCGCAGGCTCGGGGTCAACGGCTCGTAGCGGGTCGGCCGCGCGAGCATGCCGCGCAGCGTCTGGAACAACCGGGTGCCGCGGAGCGGCGCGACCGCCGACTTGAACGGCTTGAGCAAGCGGCGCAGGGAGGGGTCCAGCACCGGCGCCTCCTTGTCCTTGACCTTCTCGGCGAGCGGAGGGGCGATGAAGGGCCCCAGGCCCAGGAAGCCGCGGACCTCGTTCAGCATCGCCTCGGGCCGGCTCAGGGTGTCCTCGAACAGCACGACCTTCAGTCGCTCGGCCGGGAAGTGGTCGAGAAAGCGCGCGATCTGCTCCCCGTACAGGCCACCCACCAGGAAGCGGTTGCCCTGGGCCTTGCGGGGGGACAGGAACTGCTCGATGTTCCGGTCGACGGTGCCGCGGCGGAACAGCATGCAGTAGTCCGAATAGGCGCGCTCGATGGGATTGCGGAGCTGGGCGACGAGCCTGATGTCCGGCAGGGCCGCGTGGATGCGGCCGGCCGCCTCGGGCATGTCCAGGTAGGAATTGGACTTCTCGCCGATCAGCCGGACACCCGGCCCCGGCGAGAACTGGGACAGGTACCAGTCGTCGCCGCGCTCGAACTCCCGGCTGAAATAGTGCAGTTCGGGATCCGGCATGTAGACCTCCGGATCGCGCTGCAGGGAATACTGAAGCCAGGTCGTGGCGCTCTTGGCCGCCCCGATGATCAGAAAGTCGATCTCGTTCATGCGCATCGTCATCGTCTCCGCTCGCCGGCCGTCATGCCGCCGCGAGGACGAGGGCCTCGACCTCCGACCCGCCGCCGACGCGGGCCACCACGGTGAAGCGCCCGTCGGGGCCGAGTTCGAAGAGCGAGGCGGTGTTCCGCCCGTCCTCCTCGGTGCGTGCCACCCAGAAGAGCGCGCCCGGACCGCGGGCGTAGGTCTTGAGGTTGGCGATCGCCCGCACCAGGGCGGGTTCGTCGAAATAGTTCCGGTTCAGGATGTTGGCCGCCCGGACGAGGTCGAACCGGCCGACGAAGGCCGGCGTTCCGGCGAAGATGTCGTTCTCGACGAAGCGGATCCGCCCGGCCGGCTCGGCGCGGCGCGTGACCATGCGGACCGGCCGCGTGCGGCCCGCCGCGACGGCGCGCGGGACGAGCCTGAGCGCCAGGGCCCGGGCAGCGGCCAGGGGCAGGGCCGCGAGCGTCACGTAGTCGAGGCGGCGCGTCCAGGGCCGGATCGCGACGCCGAGCACGTCGTACTGGAGCGGCCAACCCGCGGCGTCGGCGAGCACCCGGACGCCGGGCGCGATGTCGACGATCTGCGCGTCGATGTAGAGGTCGGTCGCGGTGATGTCGGCATCGACGCCGGCCTCTTCCAGGAAGCGGGCGAGATCCAGGCTGGTGATGCCGGTCGAGACGCCGACGTCGAGCACCTGGCGCAGGCGCGACGACCGGGCCGCAATCTCCGGCGCGAAGGCCTCCTCCACCTCCCGGAAGCGTGCCGGGCGGGTGAGCTTGAAGGTGCCGTTGCGCATCTTCAGACGCGCATAGAACTCCGTCTCGAGAGCCTCGCATCCCTCGCGGTCGAGGGCATAGAATTTGCTCGCGCTGATGGTCATCACGGCTTCCCGTTTCCTTCCGAAAGCGTCGCCAGCGGCGCCGGGGCCCGGCCGGCACGGCATTGGCGAAGAAATTCGTCATAGCGTCGCGCGATCGCCGGCAGTGCGTATTCGTCCTCGATGCGACGCCGCGCCGCGGCGGCCCTGTCCGCGTAGGCGGCGGGAGACAGAGCGGCCATCTCGACCAGTGCGCCGGCCAGCGCCGCAGGGTCGCGCGGGGCCACGACGAATCCGGTCCCGCCCACGATCGCCGCCGCGTCGCCGACGTCGGTGGCCACGACCGGGCGGCCGTGGCTCATGGCCTCGGCGACCACGTTCGGGAAGCCCTCGGTGCGCGAGGACAGGACCAGGGCGTCGATCCGGCGGTACCAGGCGGCCATGTCGGTCACCGGGCCGGCGAGGTCGACGCGGTCGCGCGGCAGGCCGGCGGCATCGACCAGGGCGGCGACTTCCGGGTTCGACCAGTCCATCCCGGCGCCGGCCGCGGCGAAGCGCAGGTCCGGGTTGCGGGCGAAGGCCAAGCCGGCCGCGCGGAAGAAGGTCTCGTGATCCTTCTGCGGGTGGAAGCGACCGGCGATGCCGAAGACGCGGGCGGGGGCGGCCGGCCTCTCGCGCAGTTCGGGGAGGTCGAAGCCGTTCGGGATCACGGCGGACCGCCGGGCGGCATAGCCGTAGGTCCGGTGCTGTTCCTCGGCGCGGCGGGCGTTGAAGATGATGCCGTCCGGCAGGCGCGAGAGCAGGCGGGTCAGCCATACGGCGGCGCGAGTGCTGACGGTGAGGGAGCCGCGGTCGTCCAGGGACTGGCGGACGTTCCAGACCAGCGGGGTGCCGAGCCCGGCCAGGCGCGTGGCGAGGCCGCCGACCACCATCGCGTGGTACATCCAGCAGACGACGGCGTCCGGCTTCTCGGCGCGGATCAGACGGGCGAGGCCGAAGACGGCGCGGACCATGCCGAACACGGACCGTCCGTGCTGCGGCCTGAAGACGACCGCCGGGTTGCCGGCGAGCCCGCGCAGATCGTCGGAGACCTCCATCACCGGGGCGACCACGACGCGCTCGGGGCCGGCGACCCTGAGCAGCCGGCAGAGCATGACCTCTGCGCCGCTGCGTGCGGTGAAGTTGGTGATCACGTGTACAATCATCGAGTGCCCGGCCCTTGCACGACGTCCGACTGCCGCGTCCAGCACACCCGTCCAGCCGATGGGCGCTGCGCGGAGCCGGCGAACCGGCCTGCGCGAACGTCCGGAAAGGCGCAGGCGAAAGCCGGGCCGGCAAGACCCGATCCCGCATCCTGTTCGACTGCACCCATCCGACCCTCCGCAAGCTAGCGCTTCACCCTGCGCCGAGAAAGCCCTCGGCACGGGGCCGATCCCGACGCGCGGCGCCGGGCGGCTTCGTACTCTTGGTAAAGGGAGTATTACACCCAGTGCAGGGGCAAGCCAGCGCAACATCAATTAACTGTTAATGTATACCAGCCAGCATTCGAGGCTTGGCGCTCTCGTTCTACCGCGATGTGCGCCCGCGATGCGTTAACCACGATTTCACCCGACCTCCCCCATACGAAGGTATTATCCGCTTCCGGCGGGACGATACTGACCCGTGTTGAGAGAAGGCCTAACGGCGTCTCCGATTCGATGGGAGCCTTCACGACTCATAAATTCGTGAGTGGGATTTGCTAGGGTCGGGGCCGCACCCGCCGGACGGCCCGATTCAGCAAGGGCGCGCGACCTGCGACCAGGGCTCCCCCGCGGTCGCCAACGGAGAGGTTCGATCGACGTGGCCAGAGTTCTTGTGATCGCGAGCCTCGCGTCCTCGCTGGTGAACTTCCGGGGACCGCTCCTGCAGGCGCTCCAGCAGGCCGGCCACGAGGTGCACACCATGGCGCCGGACAGCGACCCGGCGACGCTCGCCTGGCTCGGGGCCCGGGCCATTCCGTTCCACGAGATCCCGATGGCCCGGCAGGGCCTGGCACCCCACCAGGACCTCGCCACGCTCCTCGCCATGGCGGCGGTGATGCGACGGATCCGGCCGGACGCGACGCTCGCCTACACGATGAAGCCGGTGGTGTACGGCACGCTCGCGGCCCGGCTGACCGGGGTCAAGCGGCGCTACGCGATGATCACGGGCCTCGGCTTCGCCTTCACGGAGGCCGGCCAGAGCTGGCGCCGCGTGCTCGCGCGGCGGATCGCGAGCGGGCTCCTGAAGGCGGCGCTCGCCCGGCTCGACGCGATCGTGTTCCAGAATCCCGACGACCCGGCGGACCTGATCCGTCTCGGGGTCATGAACCCCGATCTGCCGACGACCATCGTCAACGGCTCGGGGGTGGACCTGGACCACTTCGCGGTCTCGCCCCTCCCCCCCGAGCCGCGCTTCGTGATGGTCGGGCGCGTGATCGCCGACAAGGGCGTGGTCGAGTACATCGAGGCGGCGCGGGCAATCCGGGCGGCTCATCCGGAGGCGCGGTTCCAGCTCGTCGGCCCGATCGAGACCGGGCACTCGACCCTGCCCAAGGGCCTCCTGGAGAGTGCCGTGGCAGACGGGGTGATCGACTACCCGGGCGAGACGCGCGACGTGCGCCCCGCGGTCGCGGCCGCGAGCGTCTTCGTGCTGCCGTCGTATCGCGAGGGCACCCCGCGCGCCGTGCTGGAGGCGATGTCGATGGGGCGGCCGATCATCACGACGGACGCGCCGGGCTGCCGGGAGCCGATCCTTGACGGTGTCAACGGGTTCATGGTGCCGGTCCGCGACGTGCCGGCCCTGACGGACGCGATGGCGAAGCTGATCCGCGATCCGGAGCTGCGGGCGCGGATGGGCCGGGAGAGCCGGCGCATCGCGGAGGAGCGCTACGAGGCCAAGGCGGTGGCGGCCTCCGTGCTGAAGGCCTTCGACCTCTGAGGCCCGGACAGCGAGGGCCCTGGCCGGGGCCGACCGGGCGGGCGGCCCACCCGGGCCGTCCGATCAGTTGATGATGTAGCGGTTGGCCAGGCGCGAATACTGCGGCATCCCGCCGTAGCCGTGCTTGGCCTGGACCTTCGGATCGACGTCGTTGAGCACGGTGCCGATGATCGGCCCGCCGGCGTTCGCCAGATGGCGGCTCGCGTCCGACAGGGCCTCCTCCCGGGTCTCGCCCCAGCGCAGCACCATGAGGATGCCGTCGACCATGGGAGACAGCCAGTTGGCGTCGTCGACGATCAGGACCGGCGGAGTATCGAAGACGATGACGTCGTAGTCCGCCCGGAGCGCGGCCATCAGGGCCTTGAGGCGCTGGGTGCTGATCCGGTCGAAGTCGAGCATCGCGGACTCGAGCCCGAGCACATGCAGGTTGGGCAGGTCGGGCACGCGGTAGACCGCGTCGGAGAGCGTCGCGTTCTGGTGCAGGACGCGCTCCAGCCCCCGTCCGCCGTCGCGGATGCCCATGGTCTCGAAGATGCCGGGGCGGCGGACGTCGAGGTCGACGAGCACGGTCCGGCGGTCATCCGCGGCGGCCATGACGGCGAGGCCGACCGCCAGCGAGGTCTTGCCCTCGTCGGGCAGGCAGGAGGTGACCATCAGCGCCTGGTGGGGCCGATCCGTGTTGGGCACGCGGCAGGCCATGAAGATGGACCGCATCGCCTCGGCGTAGGCGGAGCGCGGCCGGTCCCGGAGGTAGGCGTAGGTCCGGCGGGCGAGGCCCAGGCCGCCGCGCGGCATGCGCGGGATGTAGCCGACATGCGGGAGCCCCGAGGCGCGGATGGTCTGCTCGCGGGTGCGCAGTCGCCGGTCGGAGGCCTCCAGCATGATGGCGACGCCGATTGCCAGGAACATCGAGGCGATGGCGGCGGCGCTGATCATCAGGGACGGCCGCGGGAAGGACGGCTCGCCGGGCACCGTGGCGGGCGACACCAGGCGGGCGCCCGGCTTCTTGGCTTCGTTCTGGAGATCGAGGGCGAGCCGCTCGAGCTCGCGGTTGATCATGGTCCGCACGCTCTGGATCGAGGCGTCGGCATTGACGATCTTCGGATGCTGGGCGTCGAAGCCCGCGGCGAGCGAGGCCCGTTCGCGGAGGAGGCGGGCCTCCTCGTTGCGCAGCGCGATCAGGAAGGACTGGTTGGAGCGCGCCTCGATCAGGTCGACCGCGTCGCCGGCCTCGCTCTTCACCTCGACGGAGGTCGAGACGTATTGGTCGGCGAGACCGTTGGCGAGCTTGGCGGAGAGTTCGGGCGACCAGGCGGTCACCCGGATGGTGATCGCGAGGCTCTCGCCGCTCCGGGCGATCTGGATGTTGTTGGTGAGCGTGGTGATGGCCCGGTCGCGCATGACGTCGACCTTGGGCAGCTCGCGGACACCGCCGGGGCCGACGCCGAGCGTCTGCAGGACGGGGTCGACCGCGGTGGTGGCGAGCCAGCGGGCAAGGCCCGCGGCGCGCTCGGTGAGCGACATCTCGTCGGCCGTCTTCTCGCGCTCGGGCAGGTAGGTGTTGAACCAGGGATCGTCGACGAGGCCGAAGCTGTCGACCACGCGCGCCAGGAAGGTGCGCGACTTCATGACCGCGATCTCGGTCTCGGCGCCGGTCTTGTCGCGTTCGACGCCCTTCGGCGCGGTTCCGCCGATGTTGTCGTAGGGGCGGGTCTCGGTGCGCTCCAGCACGATGGTGGAGGTCGCCGAGTAGACCTTCGGCAGGAGGAAGGACGCCGCGGCGGCGGCCCCGGTCACCAAGATCACCACCGCCGCCATGGCCTTCAGGCGCCGTCGGCCGAGCGAAACCAGGTCGGCGAAATTCAGAACCTTGCTGTCGGACCGGGGGGACGACGGGTCGAAGTCCGGGGGAAGCGGAGTCGCCCGCAGATCGGAAAGCCTGATACTGTTCATCTCTGGTCCCGGTTGCAGCAATGACAGGGTATTCCGATCGAATTCCGGTTGCCCGGTTGTGCCACGCGCGCGCCCCGCGGGACACTAGCCCGTGGACGGCTGGCCGTCACCCGGTTTTGGCGTCCAGGAGATGCGCGTATATCTCGCTGATTCGCGACACGTGCGTCTCGACGCTGTAGCTGGACAGGGCCTCGCGCTGCGCCGTCTCGCTGATCCGCGACCATAGCGCGGGATCCGTGAGCAGGGCGTGAACGGGTTCGACGAAAGCCTCGGCGTCGTCGACGGCGACGAGGAAGCCCGTGCGGCCGTGGTCGATGGCTTCCGTGTTGCCACCGTGGTCGGTGGCCACGACGGGGGTGCCGAGCAGCATGGCCTCGATCAGCGTGCGGCCGAAGGGCTCGCGCACCGCGGGCACCAGGAGCGCGTCGACGCCGCCCATCCAGGGGTCGACCGGCTGGCGGAACCCCATCAGTTGGATCCGGTCGGCGATGCCGAGTTCCTCGGCGCGGGCCCGGACGGCCTCGTCGAGCGCCGGTCCGCCCAGGGCGGGCACACCGAACAGGAGGCCGGCGACCGGCAGTTCGGGATGACGGCGGATCACCGCGTGGACCGCGTCCACGAAGGCGACCGGGCGCTTGCGATCGATCAGGAGGCCGAAGTAGCCGAGGAAGCGGGTGTCCGGGGCGCAGCCGATCGCGTCCGCGATCATGGCGCGGGAGCGGGCCCGGTCGGGGATGGTGACCGCGTGATCGAAGGGGCTGTGGACGACGGAGAGCCGCCCGTCCACGCCCAGCACCGGCTTCTGGGGTCGGGCGAACTTGGACACGGTCACGATGTGGTTGGCGAGGATGGGGGCCAGCATGTTGACCCCGCGGGCATCCGGGTCGCCGCGGTGGTGCCAGAGCAGCGAGGCGCCCGCGGCGCGGGCCGCCAGGCCCCAGGTCGCGTGCATCTGGCCGTCGTTGGTGTGGACGATGCGGACGTCGTGCCGCTTCAGGAAGGCGCGGCAGAGCGGGACCGATCGCATCAGGAACGCGGCCGCGGAGCGCAGGCGCGCGCCGGCCGATCCGCCGGCCTTCAGGTAGGGGACGGCGGGAGCCTCGACGAAATCGAGGCCGTTGCGGCGCAGGAGGTCGGCGAGCGCGGAGGAGGCGTCGTGCAGCGCGATCAGCGGCCGGAACCGGTCCCGGTCCAGGTGCTTGATCAGCTTCATCGCCGAAATGTGGCTGCCGCCGATCTCGTCGCCGATAAAGGGAAAACAGATCGTTTCCGGTGCGCCGGTCATAATGTCACGCTTCAGATCCATATAATGCAAATTATTGCCCGAGATCGGGGCCTTGTGAAGCATGAACCCGCCAAACTGGTAAATCACGACGGTGTGTCGTGAAGTCAAGGGGCGTTCAGACCGTCGTGGGGCGGCGCCGTCTTCCGGGCTTCGCCATTCGATGTTAACGTCCCCCCGCTAGCCTGACGCTCGGGGCCGGACACGTTCCACGGCCGCCGCCTCGTCCAAACCTCCTCACTTCGGGCATCGGCGCGTATCGAATGGTCTACGGAACCGCTGACCGCAGCCTGCCTGCCGGCCGATCGCGCGGGCTCACCTTAGCGAACGTGGAATTCGCCCTCGTCCAGCTGGCGGTCCTGTTCGCGCCCTTCCAGGCGTTCCGGCCGCCCGAAATCCTGCTCACGCTGAGCGACGTGCTGTTCATGGCCGTGCTGGTCCTGCGCGTGCTGGCGGGCACCTTGCCGCTCCGGCCGCTCGGGCCGGGGATGGCCGTGTGGGTGCTCGGCTGCGCCATGCTGATCGGCGGGATCACCATGAGCAGCGTCCTCAGGGGCGACCCGTTCCGCGGCTTGATCGTGGGTATCCAGTACGGATTCGCATACCTGGTCCTGCCCTTCGCGCTCCTGGCGCGACCCTACGATCAGATGGTCAAGCTGGTGCGCATGGGCGTCTGGTCCATGGTGGCGATCTGCGGCGTCGGCCTGTTCATGTATTTCACCGGCGTCGAATTCGGCGATGCCACCACGCCGCAGCTCGACGCGGTGTCGGGCAGCGGCCGCCTGACGTCGCTGGTCGGCGACGCCAACACGCTGTCGGGGATGATCGGCCTGACCCTGCCGGCGCTCGCCTACTCGGTCGGCAAGAAGTCCTTGCCACGATGGTTCGGGGCCGTGCTGATCCTGTTCTTCCTCTATTCGGTGATCCTGACGAGCTCCAACACCGGGCTCCTCGTGTTCATGACGGCCCTCGTGATCCTCGCCATCGGCCGACTCGAGATCGCGACCTTCGTCAAGACCGCCTTCGCGGGCCTCCTCGTGGTGGGGCTCCTGGTCCAGTTCGCGGAATTCATCCTGCCCGGCGTCTTCCTGCGCCGGGTCGGTCCGGCCCTGAGCAGCGGCGACCTGACCCAGGCCGGTACCTTCCAGGGGCGTTGGGAGCTGATGGTCGAGGCCTTCCGCATGTTGCCCGACAACCTGCTGGTCGGCATGGGGGCCGACGTGTTCCGGACGGTCAGCGAGCACAAGGCGCCGGTTCACAATCTCTATCTCCTGCTCGGGGTGGAGGGGGGCCTCGTCACGATCTGCGGCTGGATGGTGATCCTCCTCGGCGGCCTGGTGGCCGCGCTCGGCGCGGGGCGCAGGCCGGACCGCGGCCTCGATTTCCTGGTCGTCTTCTCGACGACCGGGGTCTTCGCGGTCCTTGCCGCCACGTTTCCGCACATGTATGCGCGCTTCCTGATCGTGCCGCTGCTGCTCGCGATCAGCCCCTCGGTCGCGCTGCGGTCCGCGGTCCCGACCGCCCGGAGACACGCAAGCCCATGATCCCGGTCCACATCCGCCGTGCGGCGCTTCTCGGGGCGGCCGCGCTCGCGCTCTCGCCCATGCTCCCGGCCCCCGCCCCGGCCGCCGGCCCCCAGTCCCTCGCCTTCCCGACCGCCCTCGGCTACGGACGCTTCGCCACCGGCTGGCGCGGCGGGGCGGTGATGACCGTCGACAAGCTCGACGACGAGGGTCCCGGCACGCTTCGGGCCTGCGCGGAGGCGCGCGGGCCGCGCGTCTGCGTCTTCGCGGTCAGTGGCACGATCACGGTGAACCGGCCCATCATGGTCGGGTCGAACGTCTACATCGCCGGACAGACCGCACCGGGCCAGGGCATCCAGCTCCGGCTGGGAGCGGCGCTCGCCACACCGCTGATCATCAAGAACAGCCACGACGTGGTGGTGCGCTTCCTCAAGCTCAGGCCGGGCCCGGGGCGCGAGCCGAGCAATGCGATCAGCGCGATCCTGATCGAGGACAGCCAGACCGTGATCGTCGACCATTGCGACATCCAGTTCGCGGTCGACCAGAACTTCAGCGTCCATTTCGAACGGGCGGCCGTGCGCGACATCACGCTGCAACGCAGCCTCGTGGCCTACGGGCTCGACAAGTCGAACCACCTGAAGGGGCCGCATTCCAAGGGCTCGCTGACCTGTTCGGGCATCAAGAGCGGGCCCGGCTGCGGGCTGGTGACGATCCGGGAGAACCTGTTCGCGCACAACCGGGACCGCAATCCCGAGACGCACGGGTCCTCGCTCGGCCCGATCGAGGTGATCAACAACATCCTGTACGATCCCTTCAGCCAGTTCGGCGAGGCCTACGACCACTACCTCAATCCGCGGGTGATCTACCTGAACAACTTCGCCATGGTGGGGCCCTCGACGCGCAAGACGAATGAGCCGCCGATCCTGGAGACCTACGACACGCGGCCGGATTCGCGCGTGGAGGTCCAGGCGGCCGGGAACCTGATGGTCCACCGGAAGGACAAGGCGCCCGTGCCCGCGGAGATCCGGCTCAATTCGCCCGACCAGATGATCCCGGCCGACGACCTGAAGCCGGACGGCGTGCTTCTCGATGCGCGGACCCTCCCGGACGTGCTGCTGCCGACGATCGGCGCGCGGCTGCCGAACGGGACCATGGAGGATTCGCTGCAGAAGGCCCTGGTGGCGTCGGTCCGGGAGCGGACCGGGCGCGTCATCGATTCTCCCGACCAGGTCGGAGGATGGCCCGAGATCCCCGTGGAGCGGGGCGCCCAGGACAGCGATGGGGACGGGATGCCGGACGACTGGGAGCGCGCCCGAGGGCTCGACGCGCGGAACGCCTCGGACCGGTGGAAGGACCGGGACGGAGACGGCTGGTCCAATCTGGAGGAATATCTTTCCGTGCGAGCCGGCGACATGCCGGACAAGCCGAGCCCTTGAGGGGCCCGCCTGCCGGGCCGGGGGCCCGGCCGGTCAGGCGCGCAGGCGCTCGCCGCGGTCGGCACGCTTCACCCGCTCGCGGCCGAGGTTGATGTGCGAGTCGATCGCGACCAGTCCACCCATCCAGGGTCCGGGCGCGAACCGGGCCGTGCGGAAGGAGCGGCGCGGGCCGAACTCGACGTCCGGGTATTGCTCGACCTCGACGGCCAGCACGGGCTCGCCCCTCCAGCTGAGCTCCACGGAGCGGCTGCGGATGCCGTCCAGGGCCGGGGCCACGCTCGGCGGGCGGATCGACACCGTGTAGGTGTCGCCATGGAACCGGAAGGACCAGCCGAAAGCTTTCGGATCGGCCGGCGAGGCGGCGCGCACCCGCTCCTCGGCGGGAAACCAGGGGGCTCTAGCCGTGTCGGCCGAGGGTCCCCAGGCGGTCACCTCGTCGGCGAGCACCACCAGGGCACGGCCCAGGCCCCCGGCCTCGATGATGGCTTCGATCGACTCGAGCCGCAGGCGTTCGGCCTGCTCGCCGGAGCGCGCCAGGGCGAAGTCGTGGGCGATCCGAAAGCCCGCGAGGGCGTCGATCAGGGCGTCGGTCGCCGCGGTCAGCCGGTCCGGCGACCGGGCCGGCACGGCATCGGACCCGGACGGCGGCCCGTACGAAACGGCCGCTTCGCTCGCCCTTTCATCGACCCGACTGCGTCGGGCGAGAGCGTAGATCGTCCAGACGAACAGGACGACGACGAGCACCAGTCCCCAGAGACCATCCATGCGCCCCTCCGGATACGGTCACGCCATCCTGTTTAGAGGTCGTGACTCGTGGTGTCACGTGCATTTTGTTCCACACGCCAAGTGGATTCAGGACGATTTTTGCGTACCAACCGTTACCATAGGTTATGCTGCGTCGCAGCATGCTGTCAGCCGCCCCTACGTGAAGGCCGGTCAAACACTCTGAAAACGCTTGGTAATCGAATCCTGTTCCGCTGCGCTCGAACTCGTGATCGATCGCCCCAGCCCTCTCCGATTACAGTGGGCTGATTACGCGACCTCAGTCCAAGTCACCGACTTCGTTCGCCCATTCCGTGCCGAGACCAGTCAAAATTCGGTCTATCGAGTCGAGAGACGTCACGAGTGATTCGGCCTGGTGGGATTCGTCGGGCGCCTCCACCGAATGAACTCGCCCGCCGCGCAGGATCTGGATGGTGTGCCAGCCGCGGGCCTTTGGGGTGACGAAGTCCTTGGTCGGGTTGTCGGCCACGTAGGCGAGGCGAGGCCCGGTCAGGCCGGACCAGGCCTCGACGGCTTCGAAGGCGCGCGGATGGGGCTTCCAGTAGTCCCGGCCCCAGGCGTCGGTCAGGAGGACGAGGCCGACGAGGCGGTCGAGGCCGAGGGCGCGAACCTTGCCGGCCTGGGTGAGATGGGGGCCGTCGGAGATGATGGCGTGGGCGCGGCCGGGGTGGGCCTGCGCGAAGTAGCGCCGGGCGTCCTCGGCGAGGGCGATCTCGGGGGTGTGGCCCCGGTAGACCTCCACCAGCTTCGCGACGAGCGCCTTGTCGGCGGGGCGGCCGAGCGCGGCCAGGGCCTCGTCGAAGATCGTCCCGCGCCGGCCGGCCTCGAGCAGGGCGGCGCAGCGGTCCGCGAAGCCGGAGAGCCCATGCTCGGCCTCCAGCCAGCGGCCGCAGGCGCCGAAACCGCTCCGGGCGAAATCCCGTTCGAGGTAGAGGGTATCGTCCAGGTCGAAAACCAGGACGGTCGTCGGGGCGGGTCCGCTCACTCGACGAAGACCGCGGCGTCGTAGCGGAGCATGAGAACGCCCTCCCGCCAGTCGTCGTTCGCGGTCGAGGGCAGGCCCGTGACCTCCTCCAGGAGCCAGCGCGCGAAGGTGGCGCCGGCGCGGTCGGCGAGCGGGTAGCCGCCGCCGAAGCGGGCGTTGATCTCGATCACCTTGGTGCCCCGCTCCGGGTCCGCGATGGCCTGGAAGCAGAAGACGCCGGTCAGCCCGGGCAGGGCCCGGTGGATCGCGCGGGCGATCGCGGCGGTGTCGTCGCGGCGCTCGGTGCGGCCCTTCTCGACCTCGCCGGCGCGGATGCGCAGGCGGCGGTGGGTGATGGCCGTCCTCAAGGTCCCCGACCGGTCGACGAAGACGTTGACGGTCATCTCGGGGCCGGACAGGAACTCCTGCAGAATCATAGGCTCCGGCACGCTCGCGGGCAGGTCCGCGGGACCGTCCAGACGGGCGAGGCCGCGACTGGCGCTGCCGCCCTTGGGCTTCATGAAGAGCGGCCAGGGATGGGCGGCCGGGCGGGCCGAGACGGTCTCCCAGTCGGCGGTGAGGGGGACCGGGATGCCGGCCCCGCCCAGCACGCGCACGGTCTCGAGCTTGTCGCGGGCGACCGCGACGGCCTCGCGGCTGCCGACCTGGACGCGGGTCCCCGTGCCGGCGAGCCGCTCGGCGAGGTCCGCCATGGCGATGAGTTCGGTGTCGATGGTCGGGACGACGAGGTCCACGCCGTTGTCGCGGACGATCTTCTCGACTGCGTCGGTAAAGCGCGGATCGTCGCAGCGCGGCACCGCGAAGCGCCGGTCGGCCATCCGGCAGGCGGCGCTCATGTCCGGGTCGAGGTCGCTCGCCAGGATCTCGATGCCGCGGCCGAGGTCGGCGGCGGCGCGGCGGAAGCACTCGACGAGTTCGACGCGCCGCCCGGCGGAGGAGACCAGGACCCGGAAGGGTGCCATCTCAGGCGGCCGCCGTTTCGGCGCCCGCGAGGGTCGCGGCTTCGACGATGCGGCGGATCTTGCGGGCGTTGTCGGCCAGCACCGCCTCGTCCTGGACGGGGTCGACCAGGAAGGCGAGGCTGGTCTCGCCGAGGAGCCGGGCCACGGGCAGCCGCTCCGGCGGCACGTAGCCGGCGTCCTGGAAGGCCTTCTCCAGGTAGATCTCCGAGCAGCTGCCGGTGAAGACCTGGATGCCGGCCGCGGCGATCTCGGCGAGGAGCCGGTCGCGCGTCCAGCCGGACTTCAGGCGCTCGGGGCGGACGAAGGTGTAGAAGCGGTACCAGGCGTGGACCGTGCCGGGCGGGGGCACGGGTGTGCGCAGGGCGGGAAGGTCGGCGAGCGCATCAAGGAGAATGCCGGCGTTGCGGGTGCGGGCCGCGGTCCAGGCCGGCAGGCGCTGAAGCTGGCGGGAGCCGAGCACGGCCTGGATCGAGGTCATGCGCCAGTTGGTGCCGAAGCTCTCGTGGAGCCAGCGGAAGCCGGGCGGATGCTGTGTCTCGAAGACGGCCTTGTAGGACTTGCCGTGGTCCTTGAAGCTCCAGGCCCGGCGCCACAGGGCATCGTCGTCGAGGGCGAGGAGACCGCCCTCCCCGCCCGTGGTGATGATCTTGTCCTGGCAGAACGAGAAGGCGGCGAAGTCGCCGAAGCTGCCGACGGGGCGGCCGCCGACCTCGGCGCCGTGGGCCTGGGCGCAATCCTCGATCACCGCGATGCCGCGCGGGCGGCAGAGGTCCATGATGGGGGCCATGTCGGTCGGCCAGCCGGCCAGGTGGACGACGATGACGGCGCGGGTGCGGGGCGTCAGGACCTTGGCGATGGTCTCGGCCGAGAGGTTCTGGGTGTCCGGATCGACGTCCGCGAAGACGGGCACGCCGCCGGCGAGCGGAACGCAGGAGGCGGAGGCGACGAAGCTGCGCGGCGTGACGACCACCTCGTCGCCGGGCTGCAGGTCCATGAGCCTCAGGGGCAAGTCGAGGGCGAGCGTGCCGTTGGCGAGCGCGATGCAGTGGCGACGGCCGAGATGCGCCTCGTAGGCGGCCTCGAAATCGCGCACGTGCGGGCCCGTCCAGGCGTTGACGGCGCCGGAGCGGAGGACGGCGACGACGTCGGCGATCTGTTCCTCGTCGTAGGTCGGCCAGCGGTTCATGACTTCGGTCCTCGCTCGAAAAGAGGGTTTCCCGTCAGGGGGCAATCAGAGCACGTTGCGGATCAGGACGAAACCTTCGGCGGCGGTGCGGTGCACGGTGGCGCCGCGGAGGGTGGCGAGGGCGCGGAGCGTCTCGACCGAGCGCTCGTGCGGCGGCTGCTTCACCTGGGATTCGAAGAGCGCCATCGCCTCCAGCTTGCGGCCGAGCTGCGCGCCGATGTCGACGAAGACGTTCGGGACGAAGGGCGGCGTCAGGTAGGGCGCGTTCCAGTTGGTCTCCGACATGGTCTCGTAGGCGAGGATCCGCGGCGGATACTCGGCCTGGTGCGGGCGCGCGGCGACCAGGGAGGAGAGGAAGACGAGCTGGTGGTCGATGTGGATGTCGCCGAGATGGGGGATCAGCAGGGTGTCGGGCGCGACGTCCAGGACGGCCTTGCGGATCGCGGCGTTGAGGGCGGCGTGGGGGTGCTCGGAGAGCTGGGCGGCGGGCTGGCCGAGCCAGAGCGTCTCGCGCACGCCGAGGTGGGCATGGGCGCGCGCGGCCTCGGCCTTGACGCGGGCCACCTGCTCGGGCGGAAAGGCCGGGGCGCGGCCCTCGGTCACCACCGCGACGTAGACGGGCAGCCCGGCCTCGGCGAGGCGGGCCATGGTGCCGCCGCAGCCGAGGATCTCGTCGTCGGGGTGCGGCGCGATGACGAGCGTGCGCCCGAGGGATTGGATGCTGGCGATCATGCGATGTCTCCGCCGAGCCGGGCGTGCATCTTCGGGCGCTTGCCCGAGGCGGAACGCCAGCCGGTCACTTCGATGCATTCCCCGTCGCCGCAGCGGACCACGAAGCCGCCGGGGGTGAAGAGCTGGACCTGGCCGGCCATGCCGATGTAGCGGCGGCCGCCGGGGAAGAGGCTCGCCCGGTCGATCACGATCTTCTCGCCGGCATGGGCCGTGAAGGCGCCCGGATAGGGATCGCCCACCGCGCGCACGAGGCGCAGGATGGCTTCCGCGTCGTCGCGCCAGTCGATCAGGCCGTCGGCGGGGGTGCGCTTGGCGCACCAGGACGCCTGCCCATGGTCCTGCGGCTCGCGCGGGGCGTGGCCGTCGCGGATGCGGGCGACCGCCTCGGGAAGCATGGCGGCGAGGTTGGCGGTATGGCGGTCGTAGAGGCTGCGGGCGGTTTCGTCCGGGGAGAGCGGGAAGCGGCGCTGCAGCAGGATGTCGCCGGAGTCGACGCCCTCGTCGAGCCAGAAGAGCGAGGAGCCGGACTCCGTCTCGCCCATCAGGATCGTCCAGGGGATCACGGCGCGGCCGCGAAAGCGCGGCAGGGGCGCGGGGTGGAAGCCGATGCTGCCGAGGCGCGCGACCGCCCGGAACGGGGCGCGGCAGATCTGCGACCAGCCGATCACGGCGGTGACGTCCGGCTCGACCGCGGCGATCGCCGCGATGGTCGCCTCAGCGTTGATGTCGGTCGTCTCGTGGACGGCGCTGCCGGCGGCGCGGGCCGGGCCGATCAGGTCGGCGAAGTCGGAATGGCGGCCGGCATTGGCGGCCGGCAGCGTCACGACGAGCGTCGGGGCGAGGCCGGCGCGGATCAGCGCGTTCAGGGCGACGAGCGAGCCCTCCACGGCTCCGACGAAGACGAGCCTCATGCCGGCGCCCCCGCGGGCGGCACGCCCGGCAGCCCGAGGCTGTCGCGGTAGGCCTCGGCCTCGGCGATGCGATCCGGGCGCAGCCGCTCGCCGAGCAGCACGACCAGGACCGTTTCGGCCAGGATGCGCAGGTCGAGCAGGGGTCCGCGGTGGTCGATGTACCAGATGTCGAGGGCGATCTTCTGGCGGTCGTTCAGCCGGGTGTTGCCGCTGACCTGCGCCCAGCCGGTGAGGCCCGGACGGACGAGCCCGCGGTGGCGGCCCTGGGCGCCCATGGCCTGGATGGTCTCCGGGAGCAGCGGGCGCGGGCCGATCAGGGCCATGTCGCCCTTCAGGATGGCTGTGAGCTGGGGCAGCTCGTCGAGGCGAACGCGGCGGATGAAGCGGGTGATGGGGGTCTCGCGCTCGGCATCGGGCAGGAGCGCGCCGGAGGCGTCGCGCGTGTCGTGCATGGTGCGGAACTTCGGGACCGTGAAGGTCGACCCGCCCCGGCCGGCGCGGCGCTGGCGGAAGAAGACCGGATTGCCGAGTTGGATGCGGATGATCAGGGCGGTCAGGGCCATGAAGGGCAGCGCGGCGATGAGGCCGACGGCGGCCGCGACGGCGTCGAGCGGGCGCCGCCAGTCGATCCCAAAGGCCGCCCCGGGCGGACGCGACTGCATCAAATCCTGTCCTCGCAACGACATCCGGGGTCGGACCCCGCGCAACCACGACCGGATCCGACAGGGGATCCGACCTCATCAATAGCCCGAAGTCATAAACGGATCACGACCGAGGTCAACGGAGGACGCCGTTCACGATTGTTTAACGTAAACGCCCGGCGGCCGAAGGCCGCGGAACGCCGGGGGCGCCGCCGCGGTTCGGGCGGTCGCAGCCGAGAGCCGGAGGAGCCGCATGGACATGCCCGACGAGACCCGCATCCGCGAGCGGGCGTACAGGATCTGGAATGAGGAGGGCCGCCCCGATGGCCGCGAGCACGTCCATTGGGACATGGCGCGCCGTCAGATCGAGGCGGAGGACGGGACCGGCCCGCAGGCGCGAAGCGGCGCCGGGCCGCAGACCGGGGCGATGGATCCGACCACGCCGGCGGAGGGACCGGTGGCGCGGGATCCGGACCTGGACCGGCTGGGCTGACGGGGCCGGCAGCGCGGGCCGAACGCAGAGGGCCCGCCGACGTCGCCGCCGGCGGGCCCTCGCCTTTCACGAAGGATCGGTCAGCCGGCGGCGGCGACCGCGCGGCGGGCCATGACGACGATCAGGTTGGCGCGGTATTCGGCCGTGCCGTGGATGTCTGAGAGGAGGCCGTCGGCCGGGATGCTCGCGCCGGCCAGCGCTGCCGCGGACCAGTTCGACGACAGGGCCTGCTCCAGGGCCGAGGCGCGGAAGACACCGCCCTCGCCGGCGCCGGTGACCGCCACGCGGGCCGAGCCGTCCTTCATCTTCGCCACGAAGACGCCGGTCAGCGCGTAGCGCGAGGCCGGGTTCGGGAACTTGGCGTAGGCCGCCTTGGCGGGGATCGGGAAGGAGATCGCGGTGATGATCTCGTCGGGCTCGAGAGCCGTCGTGAACATGCCCTGGAAGTAGTCGGCCGCGGCGATCTTGCGCTTGGACGTGTGGATCGTGGCGCCGAGGGCCAGGACCGCGGCCGGGTAGTCGGCGGCCGGGTCGTTGTTGGCGACGGAGCCCCCGATCGTGCCCATGTGGCGGACGGCCGGGTCGCCGATGCCGGCGGCGAGGCTCGCCAGCGCGGGAAGCGCGGCCTTCACGTCCGCCGAGGTGGCGACGTCGTAGTGGCGGGTGGCGGCGCCGATCACGACTGCGTCGCCCGTCACCTTGATGCCGGAGAGGTCCGGGATGCGGGTCACGTCGACGAGGTCGGTCGGGGCGGCGAGGCGCTGCTTCATGGTGGCGAGCAGGGTCTGGCCGCCGGCGAGGAACTTGCCGTCGCTCGCGGCGCCGATGCGGGCGGCGGCGTCGGCCAGGCTGGTCGCCCGGGCGTAGTTGGTGGCGTACATGGGTTCGTCTCCTCCGGAGCTCTGGTCCGTCCCCCGCGGATCCTCTCGGGACTTGGGGCGATCGGGACGGCGACTGAAGCGGGACCGGCCGCGAGCCTAGCGGGCCGCGGCCGGTGTGTCGATCACTCCGCGGCCATGCGGCCGTGGATGGCGTTCCAGACGCGAGCCGGGGTCGCCGGCATGGCGATGTCGCGGACCCCGAGGGCGTCCGTGATGGCGTTGATCACCGCCGGGGGCGAGCCGATCGCACCCGCCTCGCCACAGCCCTTGATGCCGAGCGGGTTGCCCGGGCAGAGGGTCGTGGTGTGGTGAAGGTCGAAGGACGGCAGGTCGTCGGCGCGCGGCATGGCGTAGTCCATGTAGGACGCCGTCATGAGCTGGCCGTCGTCCGTGTAGACCGTGCCTTCGAGGAGCGCCTGGCCGATGCCCTGGGCGAGGCCGCCGTGGACCTGTCCCTCGACGATCATCGGATTGATCATCCGGCCGAAATCGTCGGCAGCGACGAAGTTGACGACCGTGGTCTTGCCCGTGTCCGGATCGATCTCGGCCTCGCACACGTAGGTGCCGGCCGGGAAGGTGAAGTTGGTCGGGTCGTAGAAGGCGCCCTCCTTCAGGCCCGGCTCCATGCCGTCCGGCAGGTTGTGGCCCGTATAGGCGGCGAGCGCCACCAGCGCGAAGGGCATCTTCTTGTCGGTACCGGCAACCTTGAACTCGCCGCCCTCGATGACGATGTCGCCCTCGGCGGCCTCCATCAGGTGCGCGGCGATCTTCTTGGCCTTGGTTTCGACCTTCTCCATCGCCTTCAGGATCGCCGACATGCCGACCGCGCCGGAGCGCGAGCCGTAGGTGCCCATGCCGAACTGCACCTTGTCGGTGTCGCCGTGGACGATCGCGACCTGGTCGATGCCGATGCCGAGCCGTTCGGAGACGAGCTGCGCGAAGGTCGTCTCGTGGCCCTGGCCGTGGCTGTGCGAGCCGGTCAGGACCTCGACGGTGCCGACCGGGTTCACCCGGACCTCGGCGGATTCCCAGAGGCCGACGCCGGCGCCGAGGGAGCCGACCGCCTTGGACGGGGCGATGCCGCAGGCTTCGATGTAGCAGGAAAGGCCGATGCCGCGCAGCTTGCCGCGGGCCTTGGCCTCCGCCTTGCGGGCCGGGAAGCCGGCGTAGTCGATCGCCTTCAGGGCCGCGTCGAGCGAGGCGTTATAGTCGCCCGCGTCGTAGGTCATGATGACCGGGGTCTGGTAGGGGAAGGACGTGATGAAGTTCTTCCGCCGGAGTTCCGCCGGATCCACGCCGAACTGGCGCGCCGCCGTCTCCATCATGCGCTCCAGCACGTAGGTCGCCTCCGGGCGGCCCGCGCCGCGGTAGGCGTCGACCGGCACCGTGTTGGTGTAGACGCCGTCGACCTCGGCGTAGATCGCCGGGATGACGTACTGGCCGGAGAGCAGGGTGGCGTAGAGGTAGGTCGGCACCGACGACGAGAACAGCGACATGTAGGCGCCGAAATTCGCGTAGGTGTGGACGCGCAGGCCGAGGATCTTGTGGTTCGCGTCGAAGGCCATCTCGGCCTTGGTGATGTGGTCGCGGCCGTGCGCGTCGGTCAGGAAGGCCTCGGTGCGGTCCGAGGTCCACTTGATCGGGCGGTTCGCCTTCCGGGACGCCCAGAGGCAGACGATCTCCTCGGGATAGATGTAGATCTTCGAGCCGAAGCCGCCGCCGACGTCCGGGGCGATGACGCGCAGCTTGTGCTCGGGGGCGATGTTGTAGAAGGCCGAGAGCACGAGCCGGGCGACATGCGGGTTCTGCGAGGTGGTCCACAGCGTGAGCTGGTCGTCGCCGGCGTCGTAGTTGGCGACCGCGGAGCGCGGCTCCATCGGGTTCGGCACCAGCCGGTTGTTCAGGATGTCCATGGAGACGACCTGGGCCGCGCCCGCGAAGGCGGCGTCGGTAGCGGCCTTGTCGCCGAGCGACCACTCGTAGACCCGGTTGCCCGGGGCTTCGGGATGGAGCTGCGGGGCGCCCTCCTTGATGGCGTCCAGGACCGTGGTGACGGCCGGAAGCTCCTCGTAGTCGACGACCACCGCCTCGGCGGCGTCGCGGGCCTGGTTCTTGGTCTCGGCGACGACGACCGCGACCGCCTGGCCGACGTAGCGCACCGTCTCGGGCGCCATCGCCGGGTAGGCGCCCATCTTCATCGGGCTGCCGTCCTTGGAGTGGATCATCCAGCCGCAGATGAGGTTGCCGATGCGGTCGCCGACCAGCTCGGCACCGGTCAGAACCGCGACGACGCCCGGCATGGCGGCGGCGGCGGCCGTGTCGATCGAGCGGATGCGGGCGTGGGCGTGGGGCGAGCGGACGAAATGCGCATGGGTCATGCCCTGCAGCTTGACGTCGTCGGTGTACTTGCCCTTGCCGGTGATGAAGCGCTTGTCTTCCTTGCGGACGACGCGCTGTCCGATGCCTTCCATACCCATGATGTCCCTCCCAGGAACAGATCTCTTGGCCGTGGCGCCCGGCCGCGACGGTGATCCGGGACCCACCCGCCGCCGCCCTCCCAGGCTGCGTCGGACGGACGAGTCTCCCAGCCCTCTTCCGTCGCGCGCCCGGGATGGGCGCGAGGCGGACGGGTGGGCCCGGAACGCCGCACGGATTCGGCCGGTCGCCGTCCGTCTCGGGGCGTCCGCCTTATTCGGCGGCCGCAGGCATCCGCATCTTGGACGCGGCGTCCAGGATGGCCTTGACGATGTTGTGGTAGCCCGTGCAGCGGCAGATGTTGCCCTCGAGCTCGTGGCGGACCGTCGCCTCGTCGAGGTTGCCGCCATGGCGGTTGATCATGTCCACCGCCGTCATGATCATGCCGGGGGTGCAGAAGCCGCACTGCAGGCCGTGATGCTCGCGGAACGCGGCCTGCACGGGGTGCAGCTCGTCGCCCTTGGCGAGGCCCTCGACGGTCGTCACCGACGATCCGGACGCCTGGACGGCGAGGCAGGTGCAGGCCTTCACGGCGCGGCCGTCGAGATGGACCACGCAGGCGCCGCACTGCGAGGTGTCGCAGCCGACATGCGTGCCCGTCAGGCCGATAGCGTTGCGCAGGTAGTCGACGAGCAGCGTGCGGTCCTCGACGTCCGCCGAGACCTGCCGCCCGTTCACCGTCATGGAAACGGTCGTCATTCGCTCTTCCTCCCAGTTCCCGGCCGTCTCGGCCGGGGCTTGACCCTTTTTCGTCGGGGCGGCCCGGGGCCGTCCGTCAGAACACAAGTTTCAACAGGATAACGACGAGCACAAGCCCGCCCGCGATCCAAACCCACTTCGGAATGCCGCTCGTTGACGAAGCGGAAGCGAGCGCGCGGTCGGCATGGCCGGCGAGGTTGGCGGCCGCCTTGCCGACCGGGTCGGCGGAGCGGTCCAGGCCCTCGGCGGCCCGCGCCGCCACGCCCGAGACAGCTCGCGCGGCATCGCCGGCGAGCTCGATCGCGGCTTCCACGGTGTCCTCGACGCGCTGCTCGAGGGAGGCGCCGGTCGCGGCCGGCTCGACAGCCGCAATGGCCGGGGGCGCCATGGCGCCGGAACGCGCGGCCGCCACCTCGGAGAACTTGGCGAAGAACTGGTCGGCCATCATCTTGGCCGTGGAGTCGATCAGGCGCGCGCCGAGCTGGGCGAGCTTGCCGCCGATCTGCGCCTTGGCGGCATAGGTCAGCACCGTGACGGCGCCGTCCTCGGCCAGGTGCACGCTGGCGCCGCCCTTGGCGAAGCCGGCGACGCCGCCCTGGCCCTCGCCG
Source organism: Prosthecomicrobium sp. N25 (assembly GCF_037203705.1). Lineage (NCBI taxonomy): Bacteria > Pseudomonadati > Pseudomonadota > Alphaproteobacteria > Hyphomicrobiales > Kaistiaceae > Prosthecomicrobium > Prosthecomicrobium sp. N25. The sequence goes on along the minus strand of NZ_JBBCAT010000001.1, from coordinate 843,498 downwards.
GAGATCGTGTAGCTCTCGGGCGGGTTGATGTCGGTGAGGTGGACCTTGCCGTTGAAGGTCGCCTTCACGGGGCCGATCTTGGCGACGACCTTGGCGGTCATCTCGGTCGGCGACTGCATGTCCAGGGTTTCGCAGCCCGGGATGCAGGCCTTGAGCACCTCGGGATCGTTCAGCGCCTCCCAGACCTGGGCGCGCGGAGCCGGTATCCGGTACTCGCCGGTCATTTCCATCTGAGACACCCTCCCTGCCGCGTCCGTCTTGCTGCGGACCCGCCGACCCCCGACGGCCGGCCTCGCGACGGAGGCGGATCGTAGCCGGGGTTCCGATCTATGGAATTGTACTTTCGGTCGCGCATTTCTAGTCGGCTGGGTTCCGGTCTGGTAGCGTCCACCCGGACCATGACGGAACGACGACAAGGCCGGCGAACGGCCGCAGGCAGGGACGGACGGATGGCAGGCGCGGCGTCGCGGGCCGAGGGCAGCTCTCCCGGGGACGGGTCCGGCGAGATCCGGGTCGCCTCGTCGCGCGCCCCCGACACCGCGGCGGCGGTCGACGAGATCGCGACGGCGCTCGGCGAGGACGGGCGCGAGGCCGCGTTCCTGTTCCTCTTCGCGAGCCCCCGCTACGACGCCGACGCCCTGGCGGCCGGGCTCGCGGACCGTTTCCCCGGTGTCGGCTTCGCGGGCGGCACGACCGCGGGCGAGATCGGGCCGGGCGGGCTCGAGGAGGGCAGCGTCGTCGTCACCGCCCTGCCCCGCGGGGGCTTCACGGTAGAGGCGGCCCTGCTGCCGGACCTGCGGAACTTCACGGTCGAGAAGGCGGCCGACGTGGTCTGGCCGATGCAGGCCCGGCTCGCCCGTCGCCTCGGGGCGGAGCCGCCGGGCGGGCGCTTCGCGGTGACGTTCCTGGACGGGATGTGCCGGCGCGAGGAGGTCGTGGTCGCGGGGCTGCAACGCTGCCTGGACAACATGCCGCTCGTGGGCGGCTCCTGCGGGGACGGGCTCGACTTCTCGCGCACCTTCGTGTTCCACGGCGGGCGGGCCTGGACGAACGCGGGCGTGCTGGTGCTGGTCCATACGGAGCGGCCCTTCGAGCTCGTCCGCTCGGAGCATTTCGAGCCGACGGACGTGAAGCTCGTGGTCACCGAGTGCGACGGCGAGACGCGGACCGTCTCGGAGATCAACGCCGAGCCGGCGGCGGCGGCCTATGCGGCGGCGGTCGGGCTCGAGGGCGACTTCCTGGGCCCCCTCAGCTTCGCGTCGCATCCGGTGCTGGTGCGCGTCGGCGGCGAATATTATTCCCGCTCGATTCAGAAGGTGAACCCGGACGGAAGCCTCTCCTTCTTCTGCGCCATCGACACCGGCGTCGTGCTGACCGCGGCACGGCCGGTCGACCTCGTCGGGGCGCTCGGCCGGGCGCTCGACGACGTCGACAAGGCGGTCGGCGGGATCGAGGCGCTGATCGGCTTCGACTGCGTGCTGCGCCGGCTCGACGCGGAGAACCGGCAGGTGCTCCGCAAGGTCGAGGATCTCTACCGACGCCACCGGGTGGTCGGCTTCAACACCTACGGCGAGCAGTACCGGACCATGCACCTGAACCAGACCTTCACGGGCGTCGCGATCGGCCGGCGGGAGAGCGCGGCGTGACGGAACGGCGGAAGCTGGCGGGGCTCGACCGGGTCGAGCCGTCGGACCCGGACGCGCGCATAGCGGTCCTGGAGGCGCGCGTCGCCAAGCTCGAGAAGATCAACTCGGTGCTGATAGACCGGGTCGAGCGGTCGATGGACAGCCAGGGCTCGGCCTTCTCGCTGTTCCAGACGGCGATCGGGCTGGAGCGCCAGATCCGCGAGCGGACGGACGAACTGACGCGCACGCTGCGGAAGCTCGAACGCGCCAACGACGAACTGACGACCGCGCGGGACCTGGCCGAGCAGGCGAACCGGTCGAAGACGCGCTTCCTGGCGGCGGCGGGGCACGACCTCTTGCAGCCCGTCAACGCGGCACGGCTGTCGATCTCGGCTCTCGCCGAGACGCGGGTCGGCGAGGAGGGCGGGCGGCTCGTCCGCCAGATCGACCGCTCGCTCGGCACGATCGAGACGCTGCTGCGGACGCTTCTCGACATGTCGAAGCTGGACGCCGGCGTGATGGTGCCCAATCTCGGGGCCGTGGCGGTCGCCGAGGTCCTGTCGGCGCTCGAGTCCGACTTCCGGCCGGTCGCCCTGCGCAAGGGGCTCCGGCTGGTCATCGCGCCGACCTCGGTCTTCGCGGTGACGGACCCGGTGATGCTGCGCCGGATCCTGCAGAACCTGGTGTCGAACGCGATCCGCTACACGGAGGCGGGCGGGGTCCTGGTCGGGGTCAGGCCGCGCGGCGCGGACCGGCTCAGGATCGACGTGGTCGACACCGGCAGCGGCATTCCGCCGGAACGCCACGAGGTGATCTTCGAGGAGTTCCACCGGGGCGGCACGGCGGTCGGCGACGGCGAGATCGCGCTCGGCCTCGGCCTGTCGATCGTGCGGCGCCTGGTCGGCGCGCTCGGCCACGACCTCACGCTGCACTCGGCGGTCGGGCGTGGCACCACCTTCTCGCTGCTCCTGCCGCGCGCCGAGCCGGTGGCCCCGGTGGCGCTCGAGACCCTGATGGCGCGGTCGCTGCAGGGCTACGGGCTCTCGGGCGCGCTGGTCGCGGTCGTGGAGAACGACGAGGCGGTGCGCGAGGCGACGACGACGCTGCTCGAGCGCTGGTCGTGCCGGGTGGTGGCCGGGGGCTCGGTCGCGGCCGTGACGGCGGCGGGAGAGGCCGCCGGGCAGGCGCCCGACCTGATCCTCGCCGACTACCACCTGGACGAGGGGCGGACCGGCCTCGACGCCATCCGGGCGCTGAGGAGCCGGTTCGGCCGCGCCATCCCGGCGGTCGTGGTGACCGCCGACTATTCGGACGCGGTCGCGGGCGAGGTCGCGGCGGCGAACGCGGAACTGATGCGCAAGCCCGTGAAGCCAGCGGAGCTTCGGGCCCTGATGGCCCACATCCTCCAGTAACCAGCCGTCATCAATTCGCCTTCTGCGACGTCCAGGATCCGGCCCGTCGAAACCCCGATCGAAGCGGGAGACTTCGATGTCCGATCCGATCGCCGTCTTCTGGACCCCGGCCGGGGTCAACATCCCCGACATCGGCAGCAAGGCCCTGGTCGACGTGACCGACGGCGACACGCCGAAGATCGAGATGCCGATCCGCATGCTGTCGGTCGACACGCCGGAGGTGACGGCCCGGACCGCGGAGGGCGCCGCGATGGTCGATCAACAGTTCTCCCAGCTTGCCGAGTGGCTCCGTGCCGGATCGGCTCCCGCGAGCCCGGACTTCGCCGCCTACATCCTTCCGAAGCTTTCCACCGGCCAGGCCGGAACCCTGCAGTTCACGAACGGAAAAGCCGCGAGCAACTGGTTCAAGGCGGAAATCGATCGCCGCCTCACGCGGCCCGACGGGTCGCGGCGCAAACTCTTCGTGCGGGTCTCGCAGGCCCCCTTCGACAATTACGGCCGCCTGCTGGCCTACATCGCGCCGAACTACAGTCCGCAGGAGCGCGCGACCATGACCCACGCCGAGCGCGCCACCTTCAATCTCGGGCTGGTCGAGGCGGGCCAGGCAGCGCCGTTCGTGCTCTATCCGAACATCCCCGGGGAACTCGACTATCCCCTCCTCACCGCGAAGGCCGTCGAAGCCTTCGAGGCGAAGCGCGGCCAGTGGGCCGATCCGCTGTCGCTGACCGGCTACGAGTACCGGATGTGCGAGAAACTCTTCGACATCACCCGGCGCCTGAAGGCCGGCGAGAAACTGACCACCGCCCAGCGCTTCGAATGGCGCAGCCGCTATGCGGCCGACGTGCGGACCCGCGAGCTCCACGAACCGGAGGGCTACATGGCAATCCCGGAGCCCTACCGGCTCTGGTTCTGGCCGCAGGACGTCCAGGACGGGTTCGCCAAGCTCAACCTGGTGCCGGGCCGATCCCTGGTGCGGGTCCGGTCCTAGGGCTCACGACCGATCGTCCGCACTTCCTTCGGCGACCTGGTCGAAGTCGATCTTGGCGACCTCTATGACAGCCTGGGTGCGGGAGACGACGCCCAGTTTGCGGAGTATCTCGGAGACGTGCGCCTTCACGGTCGTTTCGCCGACCTGCAGCTCATAGGCGATCTGCTTGTTGAGGAGGCCCTGCCGGAGCATGTGCAGGACGCGGAGTTGGGCGGGGGTGAGGGACTTGAGCCGCTGGACGAGGTCGCCCGCGCGCGCCTGCGGCTCGGGCAGGGGCAAGGCGCCGCGCTCCAGGTCGGCGGGGAGATGCACGCCGCCGTTCATCACGGCCGTGATGGCGTCGACGAGTTCCGCCTTGCGCGAGGATTTCGGGATGAAGCCCGAGACCCCGTAGGCGAGCGCCTCGCGGACGATGCGCGGGTCCTCGAGGCCGGACACGACGACGACGGGCAGGCGCGGGTAGCGGGTGCGGAACTGCAGGACGCCGTCGAAGCCGGTGGTGCCCGGCATGCTGAGATCGAGGAGCGCGAGGTCGAAGCCGGCCGGGTCGGCGGCGACCTCCAGGGCCTCGGCGATGGTGGTCGCCTCGACGACCGCGGCGTCCGGGTAGGCGTGGCGGATGGCACCCTCGAGCGCGTCCCGGAAGAGCGGATGATCGTCGACGATCAGGAAACGGTACAAGGCGGCCTCCCCGTCCGCGGCCGTGCCCCCCCGGCGGCTGCGAGCCGGGACCAGTCTTAGTCCAATCCGGCGAGCCGATCGACGATGTTGTCCATGTCGGCATCCTCGACGTTGGCGAAGGCGATGCGCAGATGGGCATCGCCGCCGGGACCGAACCAGGCGCCGGGGAGCACCAGGAGGCCCGCCTCCCGGCAGAGGCGTTCGGCGACGGCCGCCGAGCCCTGCCCGAAAGGATGGCGCACGAAGGCGAAGTAGGCGCCGATCTGGTCGACCTTCCAGCGGCCGAGCCGCTCCATGCCGGCCGCGAAACGCGCCGCCCGCGCGTTGATGCGGTCGCGCATGTTCGCGCGCCAGGGGGCGATGCCCGGGATGGCCCAGGCGAGCGCAGCCTGGGCGGCGCGCGGGGCGCAGATCTGGATGCAGTCCTGAACCTTGGCCATCTCGCCCATCAACGCGGGGCCGGCGACGAGCGCGCCGACGCGGTGGCCGGGCACGGCGTAGGACTTGGAGAAGCTGTAGAGATGCACGAGGTTGCGGCCCCAGTCCGGACGGGCGAAGAGGCCGTGGGGACGGTCGCGGCCGGGGGGCAGGAAGTCGCGGTAGGTCTCGTCCAGGACGAGGTGCAGGCCCGTTTCGGCGGCGAGGTCCAGGAAGGCGTCGAGCACCGCCGGGGGGTAGGTCGCACCGGTCGGGTTGTTCGGCGAGACGAGCGCGATGGCCCGGGTCCTGGGGCCGATCAGGGCGCGGGCGGCGGCCGGGTCGGGCACGAAGCCGGCGGCGGCGTCGAGCACGAGTGGCACGGCGGCGATGCCGAGCATGTCGAGCATCATCTTGTGATTGAAGTACCAGGGGGCCGGCAGGATGACCTCGTCGCCGGCGCGGGCGACTGCCATGAGCGCGATGAAGAAGGCCTGGTTGCAGCCGGAGGTGACGACGATGTCGTCGGCGCCGACCGTCCCGCCGTAGCGCGCGGCGATGTCGGCGGCGAGCGCGTCGCGCAGGGCGGCGTCGCCGGCGATCGGCCCGTAGCGGGCGACCGCGGGATCGGCGGCGGCGGCGGCGAGGCGCTCGAGCAGCGCGGGCGGGGGCGGGTCGCCGGGGGCGGCCTGGCTGAGGTTCAGGAGCCGGCCGGCGCGGCCGTCATAGGCGGCGGTCCAAGCTTGCGCCACCGGGATCGGCGGCGCCTCGGTGGCGGCGAGCCAGGGATTGGGGAGCGGCAGGGGAGCGGTCATGGGCGGGTCCGGGCAGCCAGTGCGGCCCCTCCCCTAGCACGACCCGTGCCGGATCGCTTCCCCGGACCGGGCCCGGCCGGTCAGATGAAGCCGGCCTCGTGCCGGTGCACCCGGATCGGATTGAACGGCGCGATGTGACCGCGGATGGCGGCCAGGTCGCGATAGAAGCGCGGCTGGCGGCTCTTGAACCTGTCCAGGATCTGGCGCGGCGGCGGGTTGATGTTCTGGACGTTGTCGAGGAACTGCGAGGAGCTCATGGAGCGCGCGCCGTGGCCGTGGTCGCCGCGAAGGATCAGTTGCTTCTTCTCCGAGAGGTAGATGTTGGTGACCACCACGGCCATGAACTCCTCCTCGTTCTGGTAGCCCGCCGTCACCTTCCGGCGGTCGCCGGCCCCGTCCATGTAGCGGTAGGCATGCACCAGTTCGTGGAAGAGGACCTCGTCGGCGGTGCTGCCGGGATGCTTCTTGCCGGAGGTGCCATGCTCGCCCCACATGAAGGTCGAGATGCGCACGGTGGCATCCGACCCGACGCCGGTGCCGGTAAAGCCGTTCTTGACCGGATGCCCGTCGGAGTCGCGCTGGGGCTCGCCGGCCCAAGTGCCGTCCGCCGGGTCGTTCTTGGACGCGGTGGCGTTGAAGTTGTCCTTGCCCCAGTCGAAATAGGGGAACACCCGGACGGTTTCGCCCTGGTCTCCGAGGGCCGCCAGCAAGGTGCGGCCGGTTACGTATTTCAGCATGAGCCGGACCGCGTCGGCGACGGAATCGTAGTGCAGCTTCCGCTGGACACGATAGCTGCGGACGTTGACGTCGAAGGGACGGATCTCCTTCTTGTCGTAGACCTCCATCCAGCCGCTGAACGGGATGTAGCGGATCTCGAGGTTTTCCGCGATCTTGAAGGAGCGATCCCACTCGAAGTTGTGCTCGAGGTCATCGAAATCGGACGCGCTCACCCGAGGGCGGAGCTTCTTGCGGAATTCGGTCCTCCAGTTTGCCATGCTGTCCTCGACGGCTGACGCCGGCCCGTGCCGGCACTTGCCATCGAGTATCCACAGACGTCGATGCACCGATCCTGAATGTGTCGTTCAGGGCGGGGGACCCGCGAAACGGCCCCCGCCTCAGGCCGCCCCCCGCCGGTTCAGGGCGTCGACGGCGGCCAGCGTCGACATGTTGACGACGCCGCGGCTGGTCACCGAGGGCGTCAGGATGTGGGCCGTCTTGTTGGTGCCGAGGAGGATCGGGCCGACATGGAGCGCGTTGGTCATCACCTTGATGAGGTTCAGGGCGATGTTGGCGCTGTCGAGGGTCGGGAAGACCAGGAGGTTCGCCTCGCCGCTCAGGTAGCTCGCCGGATTGACGCGGTCGCGCATCTCCTGGGAGAGCGCCGCGTCGCCGTGCATCTCGCCGTCGACCTCGAGGTCGGGGGCCTTCTCGCGCAGGATCTCGAGGGTCTTGCGCATCTTCTCGGCCGAGGCCAGCTCGCGCGATCCGAAGTTCGAGGCGGAGAGCAGCGCCGCCTTGGGGACGATGCCGAAGCGGCGGATGTGGTCGGCCGCCAGGATGGTCGTCTCGGCGATCTCGAGCGGGCTCGGGTCGATGGACACGTAGGTATCGGTCAGGAAATAGGCGCCCTGCTGGTTGAGGAGCAGGCTCAGGGCTGCGAAATCCTCGTCGGCGAGCGAGGGGGCGACGCCGATCACGTCGTGCACGACCTTGCGGTGACGGTTGAAGCGCCCGTCGATGCCGCACAGCAGCGCATCCGCGTCGCCCCGCTCGACCGCGAGCGCGCCGATAACCGACTGGTTGGTGCGGACGATGATCTTGGCGGCCTCCGGGGTCACGCCCTTGCGGCCGACCTTGGCGAGGTAGAGGTCGACATAGTCCTTGTAGCGCGGGTCGTCGGCGGGGTTGACGACCGCGAAGTCGACGCCCTGGCGGATGCGCAAGCCGTAGCGCTTCAGGCGGCTTTCGATCACCTGGGGGCGGCCGATCAGGATCGGGGTGGCGATCTCCTCCTCGAGAATCACCTGGGCAGCGCGCAGCACGCGCTCGTCCTCGCCGTCGGAGTAGATGACCCGCGCCTTCTCGGGAGCGGCCTTGGCGGCGGTGGTCATGGGCTTCATGACCAGGCCGGACTTGAAGACGAAGCGGTTGAGGCGGTCCAGGTAGGCGTCGAAGTCGGCGATCGGGCGCGTGGCGACCCCGGCCGTCATGGCGGCCCGGGCGACCGCCGGGGCGATGCGCAGGATGAGGCGCTGGTCGAAGGGCGAGGGGATCAGGTAGTTCGGCCCGAAGGTCTCGCTCTCGCCGCCGTAGGCGCGAGCGGCGACGTCGGAGGGCTCCTCGCGGGCGAGCGCCGCGATGGCGCGGACCGCGGCGAGCTTCATGGTCTCGTCGATGGTGGTCGCGCCGACGTCGAGGGCGCCGCGGAAGATGTAGGGGAAGCAGAGGACGTTGTTGACCTGGTTGGGGAAGTCCGACCGGCCGGTGCAGATCATGGCGTCCGGCCGCGCCGCCCGTGCCTCGTCGGGCATGATCTCGGGCACGGGATTGGCGAGCGCCATGACGAGCGGCTTCGCGGCCATGCGCTGGATCATGTCGGGCTTCAACACGCCGCCGGCCGAGAGGCCGAGGAAGACGTCGGCGCCGTCGACGATCTCGCCGAGGGTCCGCTTGTCGGTCGGCTGGGCATAGTTCGCCTTGAGCGGGTCCATGAGGGTGGTCCGGCCCTCGTAGACGACGCCCTCGATGTCGGTGACCCAGATGTTCTCGCGCTTCGCCCCCAGCGAGACCAGGATGTTGAGGCAGGCGAGCGCCGCCGCGCCGGCCCCGGAGGTGACGATCTTGGCGGTCTCGATGGATTTGCCGGCCAGTTCCAGGCCGTTCAGGACGGCGGCGCCGACGATGATGGCGGTGCCGTGCTGGTCGTCGTGGAAGACCGGGATGTTCATCCGCTCGCGCAGGCGGCGCTCGACCTCGAAGCATTCCGGCGCCTTGATGTCCTCGAGGTTGATGCCCCCGAAGGTCGGCTCCAGGGCCGCGACGACGTCGACCAGCCGGTCGATCTCGGTCTCGGCGACCTCGATGTCGAAGACGTCGATGCCGGCGAACTTCTTGAAGAGGACGGCCTTGCCCTCCATCACGGGCTTGGCGGCGAGCGGGCCGATGTTGCCGAGGCCGAGGACGGCGGTGCCGTTCGACACGACGGCGACGAGGTTGCCGCGGGCCGTGTAGTCGAAGGCGGTCGCCGGGTCCGCGTAGATGGCGAGGCAGGGCGCGGCGACGCCGGGCGAATAGGCGAGCGCGAGGTCGCGCTGGTTGCCGAGCGGCTTGGTGGCCTGGATCTCCAGCTTTCCCGGGCGCGGGCTCTTGTGGAAGAAGAGCGCGGCCTCCTCCAGCTCGCTGAGGCGGGACGCGGCGGCGGCTGCGGATTTCTCGTCATTCCCGGTCATCGGCGTCCCCTCCCCCGGCCCTGCCGCCGTTGCGGGCGGGACCGCGACCAAGTATCTGTCGAAGTTAGCGATCCCGGCAGTCGGAATCGAGATGCGTCGGAGGGCGGCTTTTAACGCCCCGCGGATCTTGCGCCTAGAGTCGGATATCCGAAAATGGGCCGGGTCCGGTGTCGCCCCGACCGGACCGGCGAGGAGCGAGCGGAGCGATGTTCACCTTCCTGATCCGCACCGTCGGGCTCTGGATGGTCGCCGCGGGGGTCGCGTCGATCGTGGTCGACGGGATGAAGTCCATCGCGGCGGGCCGGCCGGTGCTGACGCCGCTCCGGCGGACGTGGTCGGACCTGGCGCCCGCCAGCCTGCAGGCCGCGGAGGCGGCGGTCGGCAAGTACACCCATCCGCTCGTCTGGGACACGCTGGCGCAGTTCGTCCTGCTCCTGCCGACCTGGGCGGTGCTGCTCGTGATCGGCTCGATGCTGGTGGCGCTCGGCTCGCGCCGGAAGCGCGACGCCGCCTACGTGGTCTGACGCGCCGCGCGGTCACATTCCGGTGGCCGGGGCTGTGCCCGGCTGACGGGACGGGCGGCGCGCCCCATATTGGGCGCATGAGGGCGGGCCCCGGGTCCGCCGCCGGAGGATCCCATGTTCCTGATCGACATGTTCAACAAGAAGCTGCACCTGCCGACCGCCGCTGACGCCCTGCCGGGCCGCGCGACCGCGATCCCGACCGCCGAGACGCATTTCGTCAACGGGCGATCGCTGCACGGTCCCTACCCGGAGGGGCTCGAGGTCGCGTATTTCGCGCTCGGCTGCTTCTGGGGGGCGGAGCGCAAGTTCTGGCAGCTCGGCGACGGCGTCTGGACGACCGCGGTCGGCTACCAGGGCGGCGTCACCCCGAACCCGACCTACCGGGAGGCCTGCACGGGCATGACCGGTCACACGGAGGTCGTCAAGGTCGTCTACGACCCCGCGAAGATCTCCTACGAGGCCCTGCTCAAGGTCTTCTGGGAGAGCCACGACCCGACCCAGGGCATGCGGCAGGGGAACGACGTGGGCACGCAGTACCGGTCGGCGATCTACACGACCACGGAGGCCCAGGCGGCCGCCGCGGCGGCGTCGAAGGCGGCCTACGGCGAGGCCCTGAAGGCGAAGGGCTACGGTTCGATCACGACCGAGGTCGCGCCGGCGCCGCCCTTCTACTACGCCGAGGACTATCATCAGCAGTATCTCGCCAAAAATCCGGGCGGCTATTGCGGGATCGGCGGCACGGGCGTCTCCTGCCCGATCGGGGTCGGCGTCACGGCAGGCTGACCGGAGCCGCGCGGGAGGGGGGATGTCGTTTCGTCTGGGCAGGGCTGAGCCGGCCGGCGCCGGGCTGAAGCGGATCCTCCTCGCCGAGCTCGCCCTCGCCAGGGCGACGCTCGCCGACGACGTGGAGGAGGCCGAGCGGCGCATCCACCGGGTGCGGCGGACGCTCAAGCGGGCGCGAAGCCTCGCGGCCGTGTTCCGCCCGGTGGTCGGCGACGACCACAAGCGGCGCAAGGCGGTTCTCAAGGAGGCGGCGGACCTGCTTTCGGAGGCACGCGACGCCGACGTCGCCGTCGCGACCGCGCGCGCCCTGGCGGGCCGGCTGAAGGACCCGGCGCTCGCCGCCCCCCTGATCGACCGGCTCGCCGCGGAGGCCCGGGCGGCGCACGAGCGGACGGTCGACACCGAGCGCGCCGCGGCCTGCCTCAGGATCGCGGAGGCGGACGCCGCCTCGCTGCCGGTGCTCGAGAAGGGCGACGAGCTCCTGGTCGACGCCTTCGGGGCCGCGTACCGGCGCGGCCGCAAGGACTGGAAGCGCGCCCGGGACGGCGGGGCGGAGGACGAGGACCTGCTGCACGACTGGCGAAAGCGCGTGAAGGACCGCTGGCACCTGACGCTGCTCGTCGAGGGCCGGACGCCGGCCACCACGAAGCGGATCGCGGTCGACCTCGACCGCCTCGCCGAGCTTCTCGGCGACGAGCACGACCTCGCGCTGCTCGCCCGCCGCCTGGACACCGACCCCGATGCGGCCGGGGGCCCGCAGCCGGCGCGGCGTCTGGCGAAGGCGGTCGCGGCCCGGCGCCGTCGGCTCGCCGACAAGGCGCTCGACCTCGGCGCGGCGCTCTACGGGCGCAGGACCGAGCCGTTCATGGCGCGGCTGGACAGGCTTCGCCGGCACGAGCCCGACTGAGCGCGTCGCCGCACGTCCGCATTGCGGCTTGGCCTCCGCCACGGAAGCGGCTATTCGCAAGGTGGGGTGCTTTGCGGGAGGCGCACGGAGCCATGATCGAACGGAATCTGGAACGCGGCCTCTTCGCCAGCCGCTGGCTGCTCGCCCCCTTCTATGTCGGGCTCGTGCTCGCCCTGGCGGGCCTCCTCGTCAAGTTCGTTCAGGAACTCGTCCATTTCGTCCTGACCGTCTTCTCGGCGGGCGAATCGGACGTCGTCCTCGGCGTGCTGACGCTCATCGACCTGTCGCTCGCCGGAAACCTGCTGCTGATCGTGATCTTCTCCGGCTACGAGAACTTCGTCTCCAAGTTCGACATCGGCGACCACGAGGACCGGCCGGACTGGCACGGGAAGGTCGACTTCGGCGCCCTCAAGATGAAGCTGATCGCCTCCATGGTGGCGATCTCGGGGATCCACCTCCTCAAGGTGTTCATGGGCCTGCCCAAATTCACCGAGCGCGAGATCATGTGGATGACCATCATCCACCTCGTGTTCGTGATCACGGGCGTGCTGCTCGCGCTGATGGACAAGCTGTCCGGCCAGACCTCCTACGAAGGCACGATCGGCGCCGGCAAGTGAGGCGGCGCGCCGACCCCTCCGGCGACTATTTCGCCAGCACCTGGGCGCAGGCCTCGGGGAGATCGGCCAGCCTGAGAGGCGGCTTCGGCGGGCTCGGGGGCGAGGGCTTCCAGGGCTCGGGCCCGAGCCACCAGGCGAGATCCGCGCCGCAGCCGTCGCCGGTCGGCGGCGGGTCCTGGTCCTTGCAGTCGGCGCCGGCCGGACAGGCTAGGCGGACGTGGAAATGGTAGTTGTGGCCGTACCAGGGGCGGACCTTGGTGAGCCAGGCGCGAGAGCCTTCGCCGGCGGGCCTCCAGTCGCACAGGGCCTTCTTGATCGCCGGATGCACGAAGATGCGGGCCACCTCGGGATCGGAGGCGGCGCGGCGGATCAGGCGGGCGTGGGCCTCCGTCCAGATCGCCGGGTCGATCTCGCGGGTGCCGGACTTCAGCATGGAGATGGCGCTCACCGACTCGCGCTCCTCCGGCGCGTACTCGCGGTCCGGCATGGGGCGGAGCCAGACGTCGGCGTCGAGGCCGATCTGGTGGCTGGCGTGGCCGGTCAGCATGGGGCCGCCGCGGGGCTGGGACATGTCGCCGACGAGGAGGCCGGGCCAGCCCTCCTTGCGGGCGGCGACGGCGAATCGCTCCAGGTAGGCGATCAGCGCCGGGTGGCCCCAGTTTCGGTTGCGCGACAGGCGCATGACCTGCCAAGCGGCGCCGTTCACGGGCAGCGCGACGCCGCCGGCGAGGCAGCCGCGCGCATAGGCGCCGATGGAGCGGGCGGGCAACGGGGCGGGCCGGGTCTGGGCGCCGAACAGGACCTTGGCGGCGTCCTTGGGAAGCTCGGCGCGGGCGCGGGCGATCTCGGACTGCCCCTCCTCCCCGGTCGACTGGGCGGCGAGCGGCGCGGACCAGAGGAGCGCGGCGGCGAGAACGGGGAGCGGCAGACGTCTCATGCGGGCCCTCGGGCGGATCCGGCGCGGGCGGCCGGCCGGCGATTCACGGTTCCGGCAGACTCGCGCGACCGCCGGCCGCGTGCAAGCTCGGCCGCGACTTCGAGTCGAATGCGAGGTTTCGCCTTAAGGACCGTTTGACCACGTCCCCTTACGCGGGCTTAAGGCCGTTCCCGCATAGTCCAGTTGAACAACTGGAGCGCACCGGGCGACCATGACCGATCAGGATGCTTTCGACGGCCTGGACATCGCGATCCTGATTCCCTGCTACAACGAAGCCTTGACGATCGCCGAGGTGGTCCGGGACTTCCGCAGGACCTTGCCGCGCGCGCGCATCTTCGTATTCGACAACAATTCGAGCGACGACACCGCGACGATCGCCGCGCGGGCGGGGGCCCGGGTGGTGCGCGAGCGCCGGCAGGGCAAGGGCAACGTGGTCCGGCGCATGTTCGCCGACATCGACGCCGACATCTACGTGATGGCGGACGGCGACGGCACCTACGACGCGGCTGCGGCGCCGGCGCTGATCGCCAAGCTGATCGAGGAGCGCGCCGACATGGTGGTCGGCACCCGGCGGGGGGTGCACGAGGATGCGGGCCGCGAAGGGCACGCCTTCGGCAACCGGGTGTTCAACCTGATCTACGGCCGGCTCTTCGGCCGCGATTTCACGGACATCTTCTCGGGCTACCGGGCCTTCACGCGCCGCTTCGCCAAGAGCTTCCCGGCGGTCTCGTCCGGCTTCGAGATCGAGACCGAGATGAGCGTGCACGCGAGCCAGCTGAAGATGCCGACCGCCGAGCTCGAGCTCGACTACGGCCGCCGGCCGGAGGGCTCGCACTCCAAGCTGTCCACCTTCCGGGACGGCTTCCGGATCCTCATGATGATCGCGATGCTGATGAAGGAGACCCGGCCGGCCGTGTTCTTCGGCCTCCTCGCCGGCCTATTCGGGGCGCTCTCGCTCGCCCTCGCCACGCCCGTGCTGGCGGTCTTCCTGGAGACAGGGCTCGTGCCGCGGCTGCCGACGGCGGTGCTCGCCATGGGGCTGATGGTGATCGCGTTCCTGTTCACGGCCTGCGGGCTGATCCTCGATTCCGTCGCGCGCGGCCGGGTCGAGCAGAAGCGGATCCTCTACCTGGCCCAGGCGCCGTTAGCGATCCAGTAACCCTGTTTCCGACCAGCCTGCGATCCCCTCCCCCCGCCATCGTGCGGTCATGAAGGCCGTCGACCTTCGCCCGGGGGCAGGAGCGGGGACGCAGTCGATGTGGAAGCACGGTACCTTCACGTGGAACGAGCTCAATACCCGGAACCCGGACGCGGCCCGGGCCTTCTACGGGGAGCTTTTGGGCTGGACCTTCGACGAGATGCCGATGCCGGAGGGGCCCTACTGGGTGGCGCGCCAGGACGGGGCGCCGGTCGCCGGCGTCTTCACCATGGCGGGGCCGGCCTTCGACGGCATCCCCGAGCACTGGTTCCCCTATGTGGCGGTCGAGGACGTGGACGCGCTGGCGGCACGGGTCGAGGCGGCCGGGGGCACGGTCCTGAGGCCCGCCTGGGACGTGCCCGGGGTCGGCCGGATCGTCATCGTGCGCGATTGCAACGGCGCCGCCATGGGCTGGATGACCCCGGCGCCGCAGGACGCCTGAGGCTCAGCCGCCGAGGCGGCTCCAGACCATGCGGGCCGCGGCGAGATCCTCCAGCGCGGTGCCGACGGACTTGAAGAGCGTGATCTCCTCCGCGCTGCCCCGGCCCGGATGCCGGCCGGCGCAGAGGTCGAACAGGTCGGCCTCGACGGCCTCGGGCGCGATCACGCCCGCCGCGAGGGGACGGACGATGTCGCCGGCCTCCTTGAGGGCGCCCGCCCGGGTGTCGACGAAAATGCGGGCGCGCCGGACCGCCTCGTCGTCGCTCTCGCGCATCTCCGGGGTGAAGCCGCCGACGAGGTCGACGTGGGTGCCCGGCCGGAGCCAGGCGCCGCGGACGAGCGGCTCGGCCGACAGCGTCGCGGCGGAGACGATGTCGGCGCCGGCGACGGCGGCCGCCAGGTCCCGGGTGGCGGTGACGCGCCAGGGCCGACCGTCGAGGCGGGCGGCCAGGGCTTCGGCCTTCTCGGGCCTGTGATTCCAGACGAGGACCTCGCGGATCGGCCGCACGCTGGCATGGGCCTCGATCAGGTGCGGGGCGAGCGCGCCGGCGCCGACCATGACGAGGCGCGAGGCGTCGGGCCGGGCGAGGTGGCGGGCGGCGAGCGCCGAGGCCGCGGCGGTCCGGCGGAGCGTCAGGCGGGTGCCGTCCAGGACCGCGAGGGGCTCGCCCGTCACGCCCGACAGGAGCACGTAGGCGCCGACCACGCTGGCCTTGCCGCGGGCCGCGTTGCCGGGCACGACGGTGACGATCTTGACGCCCATGAGTGCGCCATCGGCGACCGCCTCGGCGGTGTCGTCCCAGGCGGGCATGAGGAGCAGGATGGCCTCCGCCTCGCCGCCGCGCGCCACCGGGTGGTGGTGTCGCACGGGGATCACGACGGGCGAGCGGAAGGCGGCCTCCAGCCCGTCGACGAGGTCGGGATAGACGAGAAGCTGGCCGACCTGGTCGGCATCGACGACGCGCATGGCTGGCTCCGGGCCGCGACCGGCCTCGCTCGGGATCGACGCCGCGGCCCCGCCCGAGCGGTGCTTCGGCGGCCGGACGACACGGGGCGACGACCGGGCGTTCGTCCGGCGGCGGGCTCAGGCCGCCCGGCGATCGCTCGGGGCCGGCAGCGCCGCCAGGGACGCGCGGCGGGTCTCGCGGTCGCGCTCGATGGTCCGCTCGCGCTCCCAGCGCAGGCGGTCGGCCTCTTCGCGCCAGCGCCGCTCGGCCTTGCGATGGCGGCCCTGGTTCAGCCAGACGGCGCAGCCGCCGAGCAGGACCCCGGTCATCAGGACGCTGAAGAAGAGCAGGAACAGGGGGAGCGCGAAGGAGAGGGCCGGCGCGTCGGGCTGGAACGGGTCGAGCGACACCGTGACGGACTTGCGGTTGGCGACCGCGAGCGTCACGAGGATGATGCCCACGGGGATGCCGATCAGCCACCAGAGGAATCGAGTCATTCGGATCTCCTTGCGGGCGCCGGTCAATCGCCGAGATCGACGCCGTTGTTCAGCCGCTCGCGCATTTCCTTGCCGGTCTTGAAGAAGGGCACATATTTCTCGGTCACGGCAACCTTCTGGCCGGTGCGGGGGTTCCGCCCCGTCCGAGACGGGCGGTTCTTGACCGAGAAGGCACCGAAGCCGCGCAATTCGACCCGGTCGCCGCGCATCAACGCGTTGCCGACCTCGTCGAGGACGGCGTTCACGATGTGCTCGACGTCCCTCTGGTAGAGGTGCGGGTTCCGTTCTGCCAGACGCTGCACGAGCTCCGATTTGATCATCGCCCAATCCCCCCGAAATCATTGGTTTTTTCAGAAAGAGCAGGGTGCCAAACGGAGGTCAGACCGTCAAGCGCGAGGGCACGGTCGGCCAGGCCGTCGAGGCCGAGGGCCGAGAGGACGCCGCGGGTCGCGGAGGCGGCGAGGGATTGGGACAGCGGCCAGACGCCCCCTTCGTCGCGCGGCTTCCAGTCGCGGACCGGGAGGTCCTTCGGCACGCCCCGGGCGGTCTCGAGCCAGCGCTGCGCCACCTCGGGACCGCCGAGCTGGTCGACGAGCTTCGCCTCGAGTGCCTGGGCGCCGGTGAAGACGCGGCCGTCGCCGATCGCGCGGGCCGCCTCGGGGGAGAGGCCGCGGCGCTCGGCGACCAGGCCGACGAACCAGCCGTAGCTGTCGCGGATCATGGACTCGATGGCGGCCTTGGCCTCCGGCGAGGCCGGCTTGAAGGGGGTCGGCTCGGCCTTCAGGGGCGAGGACTTCACCTCCTCCAGCTTGATGCCGAGGCGGCCCATCAGTTCGGACACGTCCGCCCACTGGGCGAGCACGCCGATCGAGCCCGTGATGGCGCTGCGGCGGACGACGATCTGGTCGGTGCCGAGCGCGGCCATGTAGCCCGCGGAGGCCGCCAGGCTGTCGACGTGGGTGACGACCGGCTTCTTGGCCGACAGCTTGCGCAGGCCTTCGTAGAGGGCCTCGCCGCCCGAGGTCGCGCCGCCGGGACTGTTGATCTCGACGATGACGCCCTTGACCGAGCTTGACTTGGCGATGCGCTCCAGCATCTCGTCGAAGTTCCGGTCCGGGCGGATGAAGCCCGAGATGGTGACGCGGGCGACGTGCGGGGCGGACCGCTCGAAGACGCCCTTCAGGGTGCCCGACTCCGCGAGGCCGACGACAAGGGCGACGGCCACGGCCACGAAGGCCGCGATGCGCCAGAAGCCGAGCTTCCGCTTGAGGCGGCGCCGGTCGAGAATGACGTCGGGATCGAGTGACATGCATGGCCTCCAGGGCCACGAGGGGTAGCAGCCGCGGGCAGGAGCGGCAAGGGTGCAGCGCGCAGGGGGCCGGCCGGGACCGACGGTCAGAGCGACGGGTTGCCGGCGCCGGGGCGCGGGCGGTCGAAGCCTCGGCGGATGTGGGCCGCGAAGCTCGCATAGCTCGACGGGTTGTGGATGGCCTCGTCGATGGTCAGGAACTCGTAGTTCGGCTGCCATTCGTAGGCGAAGTCCGGCGCGCCGCGGTCGACGTAGTGGATGCTCTCGTGGATCAGGATGGCGGCGGCGCTCTGCGGGCCCTGGCCCTGACGCCGGTCGGGATCCCAGGGACGGAAGGCCGGCGTGAACTTGATGTAGCTGCGGTGGACCGCATAGGCCGGGTCCATGCCCGCCGGGTCGGTCTTGCCGGTGTCGGCCTTCCACTCGCTCTCGGTGGCGGACCGCCAGATCGTCCCGCTGTTCTGGAAGACGCCCTGGACCTCCCGGTAGTTGGCCAGGATCACGTCGAGGAGATCGTTCTCCGCCCGTCCGCCCCCGTCCGTGCCGAAGCGGAAATGCGTCTCCAGGGCCGTGCGGATCAGCGGGGAGCGGGGCATGTCGAACCCGTTCATGGCCGACAGGGCATATTGGAGGATGGCCCCGACGGCGTCGGCGACGAGCGCGGCGGCCAGCGGCTTGGCGCCCTCGGCGCTCGTCTTCGGATCGGGAGCGTTCGGGGCGGGGCCCGGCGGGACCGCGTTGCCGGCGAGCTTGTTCATCTGCCGGAGCGTGTTCATCCCCGGGTCGACGACCCCGTCGATGTGCCGGAAGACGCCCCTGGCCTTCCAGAAGGACTGGAATTTCCAGATCGCGTCGGCGACGTGCTTGGGGCACTGGCGGTCCGGCCCGGCGAGCGGCTGGACGGCCCACTCGTCCCCCATGCCGCCCTCCGAGGAGGGGATCGAGGCCAGCAGGTAGATCACCCGTTGCTGGTCGATGTTCGTGTTCGCGACGTTCTGGGTGCGGAAGCGGAGGCCCACGGGACCGTCGAGGGCTATCGGATCGCCCATGCCATCCTCCTCAAATCCGCCGGACCCCGGGAAAACCGGGTCGCGCCTCACGGGCGCGCGGCGATCGGGCCATCATGGCAGCACGGGACCACAAAACGAAAGACCGGAGCGCGGCGGTCGGGCCACGCTCCGGTCACAGTCGCGGGAAGTCGGCGTGAGGCCCGCGGCCTCGCGCTTGTCCCCGGGTCTTACTTGTCGCCGTCCTGGCGGGCCTTGAGGGCCGCGCCGAGGATGTCGCCGAGCGAGGCGCCCGAGTCGGACGAACCGAACTGGGCGATCGCCTCCTTCTCTTCCGCGACTTCGAGGGCCTTGATCGACACCTGGACCTTGCGGGTCTTGCGGTCGAACTGGACCACGCGGGCGTCGACACGCTCGCCGGCGGCGAAGCGCTCGGGACGCTGCTCGCCGCGGTCACGGCTGAGCTCGGACCGCTTGATGAAGGTCGTGAACTCGGTGTCCACGATCTTCACCTCCAGGCCGGAGTCCTTCACCTCGAGGATCTCGCAGGTGACGATCGAGCCGCGGCGCAGGTCGCCCGCCTTCTCGAAGGGGTCGCCGGCGAGCTGCTTGACGCCGAGGGAGATGCGCTCCTTCTCGACATCGACGTCGAGGACCACGGCCTTGATCTTGTCGCCGCGGCGGAACTCCTCGATGACCTGCTCGCCCGGACGGTTCCAGTCGAGGTCGGAGAGGTGGACCATGCCGTCCACGTCGCCGTCGAGGCCGACGAAGAGGCCGAACTCGGTCTTGTTCTTGACCTCGCCCTCGACCACCGACCCGATCGGGTGCTTGTCCACGAAGCTCTCCCAGGGGTTCGCCAGGGTCTGCTTCAGGCCGAGCGAGATGCGGCGCTTGACCGGATCGACCTCGAGCACCATCACCTCGACCTCCTGGGAGGTGGAGACGATCTTGCCCGGGTGGACGTTCTTCTTGGTCCAGGACATCTCGGAGACGTGGATCAGGCCCTCGATCCCCGGCTCCAGCTCCACGAAGGCGCCGTAGTCGGTGATGTTGGTCACGCGGCCGGTGAACTTGGTGCCGACCGGGTACTTGGCGGCGATGCCCTCCCACGGATCCGCCTCGAGCTGCTTCATGCCGAGGGAGATGCGGTGGGTCTCGGGGTTCACGCGGATGATCTGGACGCGCACGGTCTGGCCGATCGAGAGGACCTCGCTCGGATGGTTGATGCGGCGCCAGGCGATGTCGGTGACGTGCAGCAGGCCGTCGATGCCGCCGAGGTCCACGAACGCACCGTAGTCGGTGATGTTCTTGACCACGCCGTCGACGATCTGGCCCTCCTGCAGGCTCTGGACGAGCTCGGAGCGCTGCTCCGCGCGGGTCTCCTCGAGGACGGTCCGGCGCGACACGACGATGTTGCCGCGGCGCTTGTCCATCTTGAGGATCTGGAAGGGCTGCGGGATGTGCATCAGCGGGCCGACGTCGCGGACCGGGCGGATGTCCACCTGGGAGCGCGGCAGGAACGCCACGGCGCCGTCGAGGTCGACCGTGAAGCCGCCCTTGACCTGGTTGAAGATGATGCCGGTGACCTTCTCGTTCTTGTTGAAGGCCTCCTCGAGGCGGGTCCAGCTCTCCTCGCGGCGCGCCTTCTCGCGGCTGATGACAGCCTCGCCGAGCGCGTTCTCGACGCGGTCGAGATAGACCTCGACGATGTCGCCGACCTTGAGGGCGCCGTCGCGCGCCTGGACGCCGAATTCCTTCAGGGCCACGCGGCCCTCGACCTTGAGGCCGACGTCGATGACCGCGAGGTCCTTCTCGATGGCCACGATGGTGCCCTTGACGACGGTGCCTTCGAACAGCTCGCCGCCGGTGTAGGACTCTTCGAGAAGGGCCGCGAAATCCTCGCGGGTGGGGTTCAGTTGAGACATTAACGCTCCTAGGGCCGCGGATCGCGGCATGCGCCGGCGGGTTCGGGTTGACGAAGGCCCCGGTGCCGCCCGGCCCCTCCGGACGGAGGGAACGTCCGCGGGAAAGCTCCCGCGAGCCGGCGCTGGCGAACGACAGTCGAGACCACACTTCCCGTCTTCTGCGAGGGATCCGCGCGTGGGGAGCAGGGTTCGGACCCGCGGTTGCCCCGGCGCGCACGGACACGCCCCGGCCGGGGCGCCCGCTCGAAAACGCGGTGGGATATAGCGGCTTTGCGGCCACGGGGCAAGGCGGCGCGGCCTAGGATCGCCACGGGCCGCCATCCTCGGCGCGGGATGTCAGCGGCGGGCGTCGACAATCGCCACGGCGGCCCGGAAGGCGCCTTCCCGGTCGAGGGCGCTGGTATCGAGGATGACGGCGTCGTCGGCGGCCTTGAGGGGCGCGGTCGCGCGGCCCGAATCCCGGGCGTCGCGCTCGCGGACCTCGGCGAGGATGCGCTCGTAGTCGACGTCGCGGCCCTTGGCGGCGAGTTCGTCGGTGCGGCGGCGGGCGCGGACCTCCGGCGAGGCGGTGACGAAGATCTTCACGTCGGCGTCCGGGCAGATGACCGTGCCGATGTCGCGGCCGTCCAGGACCGCGCCGGGTGCGCGGCCCGCGAAGCCGCGCTGGAAGGCGACGAGGGCGGAGCGGACCGACGGGTGCACGGCGACCCGGGAGGCGAACTCGCCGGCCTCGCGGCCGCGCAGGCCCGGGTGCGTGAGGTCCTCCGGGTCGAGCGCCTCGGCGATCTGGCCGGCGATCACCGGATCGTCGAGGTCGAAGCCGCGGTCGGCCATCAGGCGGCCGATCGCGCGGTAGAGGAGGCCGGTATCGAGGTAGGCGAGGCCGTAATGGGCGGCAAGACGCTCGGCGAGCGTGCCCTTGCCGGCCGCGGCGGGGCCGTCGATGGCGATGACGAAGGGCTTGCCGGAGGCCATCGGCTCAGAAATCCAGGTCGGCGTAGTGGGAGGCCGGCGGCATGGCGAGGAGCCGGTCGGCGAGGATCGGCCGGAAGGACGGGCGCGACTTGACGCGGCTGTACCAGTGCTTGGCCTGCTCGTCGTCCTCCCAGGGGACCTCGCCCAGGTAGTCGGCGCAGGAGAGCGTCGCGGCGGCGGCGAGGTCGGCGAAGGAGAGCTTCGGGCCGGCGAGCCAGTCACGCGTGCCGGCGAGGTAGCCGACATATTTCAGATGATGCTTGATGTTGGCGCGGGCGGCCCGCAGCACGGCCGAATCCGGGGCGCCGCCGCCGGCGTCGCGCGGCATCTCGAGCTTGTAGATCTTCTCGTTGACCAGGTAGCCGGTCACCTCGCCCTCGAACTTGCCCAGGAACCATTCGACGAGCCGGCGCACCTCGGCGCGGATCTCGGCATGGTTGGGCATCAGCCGGCGCTCCGCCATGGCGTAGCCGCGAGTCTCGTCGATGTACTCCATGATCGGGCCGGGGCCGCAGATTGGCGGGCCGCCGTTCTCGCTGAGCACGGGCAGCGTGCCGGCCGGGTTCATGAGCAGGAACTCGCGGCGACGTTCCCAGGGGCGCTCGACCACGAACTCGGACTGGATCCCGTACTCGGCCGTGATCAGGCGGACGAAGCGCGAACTCGCCGAGAAGGGATGATGGAAGACTTTCAGCATGCGGACCGCCACGTTCGTACGGTTCGGCCGCCCCGGCGCCGGGCGGAGCCGCGCCCGCCGGCCGCGAGGGAACCGGCCGACTTGGCCATTCGGGCGGGGATCGGGTATAGAGCCCGCGCGGGCCGTGAACAACCCTGCTTCGCCGCCGGCTCCGCTTTTTCCGATGAGGTTTCCTGAATGAATATCGATCGCGTGGTCGAGGCGCTGGTGTTCGGCGCCGTGGAAGGTCTCACCGAGTTCCTGCCCGTCTCCTCGACCGGCCATCTCCTGCTGCTCGGCCATTTTCTCGGCGTGGACGGCGAGGGCGCGAGCTGGAAGACCTTCGTGGTCCTGATCCAGCTCGGCGCCATCCTGGCAATCCTGCTCGTCTACTTCCGCAAGCTCCTCGCCATCGCGCTGGCGCTGCCGAGCGACCCGGGGGCGCGACGCTTCGTCATCGGCATCCTGCTCGCCTTTCTGCCGGCGGCCGTGATCGGCGCGGGGCTGCACGGCTTCATCAAGACGATCCTGTTCGAATCACCCACGACGATCTGCATCGCGCTGATCGTCGGCGGCATCATCCTGCTCCTGATCGACCGGATGCACCTGAAGCCGCGCTATACCGACGTGATGAGCTACCCGCTCGGGCTGTCGTTCCGCATCGGGCTCTGCCAGTGCCTGGCACTCATCCCGGGCGTGTCGCGCTCCGGCTCGACCATCGCGGGTGCGCTCCTGATGGGCACCGACAAGCGCTCGGCGGCGGAGTTCTCCTTCTTCCTCGCCATGCCGACGATGGTCGGCGCCTTCACGTACGACCTCTACAAGAACCGCGCGACGCTCGACCTCGGCGAGGTGCAGTTCATCGCGCTCGGCTTCGCGGCGGCCTTCGTGGCCGGGCTGATCGTCGTCAAGCTGTTCCTCGACATCGTGTCGCGCCACGGCTTCGCGCCCTTCGCATGGTGGCGCATCGTGGTCGGCGCGCTCGGCCTCGTGATGATCGCCTTCGTGCCGCCCGGCCACCTGACGACCAAGCAGGCCGGCCTCGCGGCGCCGGTGGCGGCGGAGCGGAGCGCCCTCCCCTAGTTTCCGGCCGACAGGTCCGCGAGGCGGCGCCGCGCCGCGTCCACGAAGGGCGAGGCGGGGTGGAGGGCCAGGAAGGCCCGGAGATCGGCGGCCCGGCCCGAGGCGCCGACGCGTGCCCAGCCGGCCGCGTCGGACCCCGACGGATTGAGCCTGACCGCATCCCCGACCGTGAAGGCGAGCTCGGGCACCTGGCGGCCGCCCGTCCGGTCCGTGACGTCCCGGCCGACCGCCCGGAAGAAGGGCAGGATCTCCAGGTCGGGCTCGGGCAGGCGCGCCAGGAAGGCGGCCGTGAAGGGGCTGTTGCGGGCGTCTCCGTCCTCCGCCACGTCGAGGCCCGCCGTCGCGTAGAGGGTGACGGTGCCGCGCGGCGCGTCCGGGCCCGATGCCGGCCGGGGGGCCGCCCGCCCGCCCCCGGGATCGTCGCGCAGGCGCAGCGGCTCGTTCCGGCAGGCGTCGAGCACCAGGATGCGGACGCCGCGGACGGCGGCCATCAGGTCGCGCACCGCGTCGGTCTCGACGAAGTCCCGCCGGGACGCCGCATCGTCCTCGTAGGCCGCGTCGACCGGCACCAAGTATTGCCGGCCGCGGTCGACGATCGCATGGCCGGCGAAGAAGAAGAGGGCGACGTCGGCCCCGGCGAGGGTCGACGCGAAGGCGCCGAGCGCCGCCGCGAAGCCGTCCCGGTCGAGATCGGTCAGCGCGGCGGTTTCGAACCCGAGCGCCCGCAGGGCCGCGGCCACGTCCTCGGCGTCGGCACGCGGGTTCTTCAGGGCGGGGAAGCGGGCATAGGCGGCATTGCCGACCACCAGGGCGACGCGCCGGCCGACCGGGTCGGCGCCGGCCGGGACACCCGCGCCCGGGCCGCCGGCGAGGCCGAGGGCGGCGCCGGCCAGCAGGGCCCGTCGGGTCAGGGCTGTGCGCAAGGGCTCCTCCGCCGCGCTCGTCGCCGGCAGGCTAGCGCGGATCGGGGCGGCGCGGAACCGGCGGCGTCAGGCGGTCCGGCGGGTATCGAACTGGCCGGACTGGCGGAAGCGCCAGAGGTAGCTCGGCAGGATAGAGGCGAGCGTGCGGGCCTCGATGCCGAGGCCGCTCAGGGTCCGACCGTCCCGGATCGCCGCCTCGGAGACGACGTTGTCGACCTTGAGGACCTCGACCTGGTCCTCGGTGAGGAGCGGGCTGGGGAGGAGCTGCAGGACCTTCGCCTGGAGGCGCGCGAGGCCGAAG
Source organism: Prosthecomicrobium sp. N25 (assembly GCF_037203705.1). Lineage (NCBI taxonomy): Bacteria > Pseudomonadati > Pseudomonadota > Alphaproteobacteria > Hyphomicrobiales > Kaistiaceae > Prosthecomicrobium > Prosthecomicrobium sp. N25. The sequence continues at coordinate 819,058 of NZ_JBBCAT010000001.1, read as the reverse complement.
GGAATCGGCAGGAGGATGCGCCGGCGCCCGACGACCTCCAGCATCTCCTCCATGAGCGCGCGGAAGGTCTTCACCTCCGGGCCGCCGAGCTCGTAGACGGTGCCCGGCTTCGCTCCGCCGGTGGCCGCCGTGAAGGCCGCGGCGGCGACGTCACCCACATAGACGGGCTGGAACCGGGTCTCGCCACCGCCGATCAGCGGCAGCACGGGCGACAGGCGCGCCATGCCGGCGAAGCGGTTGAAGAAGTCGTCCTCGGGGCCGAAGACGATCGAGGGGCGCAGGATTACCGCGCCGGGGACGGCCGCGAGCACGGCGGCTTCGCCGGCAGCCTTGCTGCGGGCGTAGACGGAGGACGACTCGGCGTCTGCCCCGATGGCGGAGACCTGGACGACCGCGCCGATGCCGGCGGCCCGGGCGGCCTCGGCGACGATGCCCGGGCCTTCCGCCTGCACGGCCTCGAAGGTCTGGTGGCCGGAGGCGTGCAGGATGCCGACCAGGTTGACGACCGCGTCGGCGCCGTGGACGGCCCGGTCCACCGACCAGCGGTGCTCGGGGCGCAGGTTCGCCTGCACGGCCTGGATCTGGCCGACCGCGCCGTAGGGCTGCAGGTGGCCCGCCAGGTCCGGGCGGCGGCAGGCGGCGCGCACGCGCCAGCCGGCCTGCGCGAAGGCGCGCACCACGTAGCGGCCGACGAAGCCGGAGCCGCCGAAGACGGTGACGAGTTTTCCGTTGAGCGGTGCGGTCATGACGGGTCCTACCCTCGGTTTCGCGGGGCGCGGCCGGTCGCGGCGGCGCGCCGTCGGGCGCGTTCATACCGGGTCGGGCCGACCCTGTGAAGGCACCGGGGGGTACCGATACGCAATCGGCCGGAGGCGCGCGAGGCCGCCGATGGTCGAAGGGGTCGCGGGCGTCAGTCCTCCGTCTCGACCGGCAGGGCGGCGAGGTCGGCGATGCGGCGGTCGAGCGCCTTGGCGATGCAGGCCCGGCCGGCCGACGTCCCCTCGATCGTCTCGGCGGCGCGGCACAGGCCGGTCAGGGCGGAGCGCCAGGCGGCCTGGCCGGAGCGCAGCGCCGCCAGCCGGTCGGGACCGAGGCTCGCGCCGACCTCGGCGACCATGCGATCGAGCCGGCGTTCCGCCGCGGCGATCACCGCGTTCCAGCAGGCCTGCGCGTCGGCGCCGTCGAGCTTGCGGCAGCGGCGGGGATCCGGGGCGGGCGACGGCGAGACCGTCGCCATGGTGGTGCGCACCCAGGGGGAGACCGCGGCGACGCGGGTATAGACGCCGGGGAAGCGCTTGAGTGCGCAAGCCTTGCCCCAGCTGACCAGGCCCGCGATCGTCCACTGGCCGCCGTTGTCGCGATCGCGGACAAGGAGCGGGCCGCCGGAATCGCCGTTGCAGCTGTCGCGGGCGCCGGCCTTCGGGCTCGCGGCGCACAGCATCGTGCGGGCGACCTCGCCGTCGTAGGACTTCTTCTCATTGCACTCGGCGCGTCGGACCACCTCGAGCGAGACCTGCCGGAGCTCGGTCGGGTAGACGGTGCCCGCCTTGTCGGTCGCACCCCAGCCGATCGCCGTGACCCCGGTGCCGGCGCGGGCGAGACGGGCCGGACGTCCGCCGCCGAGCATCGGCAGCGTGGGGGCGCCCGCGATGTCGGCGGCCAGTTCGACGAGCGCGACGTCGTTCTCGAAGCTCGTGCTGTCCCAGTCGGGATGGACGTGGATGGCCGCGACCGCGTGGCGGGTGCCGAGGGAGCCGGTGGTCGAGAGGATCTGGGTGCCCTGCAGGATCTCCAGCTGGGATTCGGTGATGTCGAAGACGCAATGGGCGGCCGTGAGCACCCAACGCGGGCCGACCAGCGTGCCGCCGCAGAACTGGGCGTCGTAGTCGGCGGGGACGCCGGCCCGGACAAGCGCCACGACCGCGGGCCAGGAGGCGGGTGGCGCCTTGGTGCCGCCGATGATCCGGGGCTGGCCGTCGATGCCGTCGGCGGCCGGGCCGATGGCGCTGCGGACCCGGGCCGCGACCCGGTCGTCGACGTCCTGCCGGCGACCGTTCTGGCCGGCGGCGGCCGACGTCACGGCCAGGATGAGGGAGAAGGCGGCTCCAATGGCCGTCCGCGCCGTCCGTCCCATGCGGAAAGTCCCCAAGCGACGCGCCGTCCGGGCGGCCCGCCCAACCCCACCAGCTAGCCGATTCGCGGTGACCAACCGGTTAAGACGCCGCTCGCGCCCGAGGCTCCGCGGCGCCCTCCCCGACCGAACCGCGGCTCAGCGCGCCACCCCGGCGACGGTCGTTGACAAGCCCCGCGAGACCCCCTAAACGTCCCCGCCGTTGCCCAGGTGGCGGAATTGGTAGACGCGCTGGTTTCAGGTACCAGTGGTGAAAGCCGTGGAGGTTCGAGTCCTCTCCTGGGCACCATAAGCTTGTCCGTATTTGTCCGGAGTTGTCCAGAAATCCCAGAGCGGGCAGGAGCTTAGCCTTCCTAGGTGTCCAGACCCGTCTGTGCAAGTTTGCCTGCAGCCAGCCGTTTTGTTGGTAGATCTGTTGGTCTCCCCTACATTGGCGCTTGTACCTGGTCTCCCCCAGGAGAGCGCCGATGCCCCTCACCGACACCGCGATTCGAAACCTGAAGCCCGAGGGCAAGCTGAAGAAGCTGTCCGACGGCGGCGGCCTCCAGCTGTGGCTCATGCCGACCGGATCGAAGCTCTGGCGGCTCGCCTATCGCCTGCACGGCAGGCAGAAGCTTCTGGCCTTGGGCTCGTACCCCCTGGTCTCGTTAGCCGCTGCCCGACAGGCCCGCGACAATGTGCGGCGGCAGCTGATCGCGGGAGCCGATCCCTCCTTCGAGAAGATGGCCGCCAAGGCGGCGGCCTCGGTCGACAACTCCTTCGAGGCAATCGCCGGGGAGCTGTTCGAGAAGCTGAAGCGGGAGGGCCGGGCCGAGGCGACGCTCTCGAAGCGCGAGTGGCTGATGCGGCTCGTTCGACCGCGCCTCGGCTCCCGGCCGATCCACGAGATCTCGGCTCGTGAGGTCCTGGAGGTTCTGCGCGAGGTCGAGGGCAAGGGCTTTCACGAGACCGCAATCCGGCTTCGATCGGCTATCGGTTCGGTCTTCCGGTATGCGATCGCGATCGGGCGCGCCGAGAACGACCCGACTGGCGCACTGCGAGGAGCTCTGACTACGCCTCGGGTGAAGCACCGGGCCGCGGTTACGGACCCGAAGGGGCTGGGGCCGCTCCTGCAAGCCATCGACGGGTACCAGGGCCAGCCGGCGACCAAGGTGGCCCTGCAGCTTCTGGCGTTGCTCGTGCCCCGCCCCGGCGAACTCAGGCTGGCGAAGTGGGAGGAGTTCGACCTGGAAGCCAAGGTCTGGAGCATTCCGGCCGCGCGCACCAAGATGCGGCGGCCGCACAAGATCCCCCTACCCAGGCAGGCCATCGAGATCCTGGAAGAGTACCGCGAGGTCGCCCGTCGCTCGGATCTGGTCTTTGCCGGGACCACCAGCGCGCAGAAGCCGATCAGCGAGAACACTCTGAACCAGGCGCTGCGCCGGATCGGCTTCGGCCCCGACCAGATGACGAGCCACGGCTTCCGGGCGACCTTCGCGACCATTGCCAACGAGTCCGGCCTCTGGCACGCGGATGCGATCGAGCGTCAGCTGGCGCATGTCGAGCAGAACGCCATCCGCCGCGCCTACGCGAGGGGTGAATTCTGGGATGAGCGGGTCCGAATGATGCAGTGGTGGGCGGACTTGTTGGACCAACTTCGAATCGAGCGGTAGGAACAGCTCATGTCGAAAGATGTCATCCAAACAACGTCAAGGCTGCAGGAATTCTTGAGGCAGATCGAGGCGGCTTATACGGACCCTGCTCGCAACTATTCTAACAGGTTCAAGCTTGATCGGCATCGCCACATCAATGCTCTCGAGCTGATCGTAGATTTCCTGGAGCAAGAGTTTGAGAGTTCGACAGCGCCGAAGAGAATTCTGGATTTGACTATCGCATTGCGAGATCTCGACAACGGGAGGACCGCTCCGTTCTTAGCAGCTGAGAACCCGGGAAATCGCCCTATCGATCCTGGTCAGATTTGGATGGCGAGGGCCTGCACCGCGTTGGCAATCCAGTGGTGGATCGAGGGTGGGATGTCGAAGCGCGCGGCCTGCGACCAGGTGCAGAAGCTGGTCCCGGAGCTCTCTGATTTTGCCTTGCGCCCCTCGCGTCGGAGTAGGGACCTCCGTGCGAGTTCGGCGGATTGGCACAAACAGTTCGAGGCGGGCGACGTCAAGCATGAGCTGGCTCTTGGTACCTACCGTAAGATGCGGGAGATGATGATGGCAAAGCTCGCCGGGCTGCCTGAGGATCAGCGCGTTGCAGTAGCCGACGAGCATGGGAGGGGGCAGCTTCTCAAGGCCCTCGAAGTAGCGGGATTATCCCCCCACACTTAATCCCGCAAAACGGAAGCTACCTCGGTACGCATGGGTGCACCCGAACGTGCACGAACGCGAGGTAGATGATGTCCTCCGCTCCCGAACGGCTTGCGTATACGGTCGCTGACGCCTGCAAGGTGCTCGGCATCGGACGGACGACCCTCTACAAGCTCGCGTCCGAAGGCGTCTTGAAGCTGGTGCGGATCGGCGGTCGAACCCTGGTTCCGCGCCGCGAACTGGACTCCCTCATCGAGCGCGCCTCTGCGGAGGCCTCCAGCCCTGTAGCGGGAGGCGCGCGTCGTGCGCGCTGAACAGCTCGCCAAAATGCTGACTGGCCACCGGGTTGGCTCCGGCTTCCTGGCCCGCTGCCCTGCTCACGATGACCGAGACCCTAGCCTCTCGATCCGAGAAGGAAGGGGCGGCAAGGTCCTGGTCCACTGCCATGCTGGCTGCACTCAGGCGGACGTCGTCGCGGCTCTGGAGGCGCGCGGTTTGTGGACGGGATCTTCGGGTTCGGGCCGCCGGGCCGACGCGGCCCCGGCGAGCCACTTCGACGACCTGCAGGACGGCGCGAAGCGAACCGAGGCGGCACTGGCCATCTGGCATCATGCGCAGCCGGCAGAGAGATCGCCGGTCGAGCAGTACCTGAAGAACCGCTCCATCACTCTGCCAGCCCCCGCTGCGCTGCGCTTCCATCCGGGTTTGAAGCACCCGAAAGGGGGCGTCTGGCCCGCGATGGTCGCCCTCGTCACCCGAGGGGGAGATGGCGACCCGGTCGCGATCCATCGGACGTTCCTCGCAGCCTGCGGGCTGGGCAAGGCGCCGACCACACCCTCGAAGATGATGCTCGGCCCCGTTCGCGGTGGCGCCGTCCGGCTCGCCCCGTCGGCAGAGCGTCTGATGGTTGGGGAGGGCATCGAGACCGTCTTGTCCGCAATGCAGGCCACAGGGATGCCCGGCTGGGCCGCGCTCTCGGCCTCGGGGCTGAAGACGCTGATCCTGCCCCCGTCGGTTCGCGAGGTCATCGTCCTCGCTGACGGCGACGAAGTCGGATACTCGGCCGCCGAGGCCGCGGGGCGGGGCTGGACCCGCGAAGGCCGCCGCGTCCGCATCGCGCGTCCGCCGGCCGGCACTGACTTCAACGACGTCCTTCTCGGGATCCCCGGCTCTATGAGAGGAGCGGCGGCATGAGCACCGACCAGGAAAAGCTCGTCGCCCAGCTTGTGGACGCCGCCTCCGAAGTGGCGGATGTCACGCCATCGGCGACGGACCAGGGCACTGCGAAATCGGCTCAGCGGAAGCAAGTAGACGTCCTGGTCGACCTGGCAGCAGGCGCCGATCTGTTTCATGACCCCAACAACTCCGCTTATGCGGATGTTGTGGTCGCAGGTCGGCGTAAGACCCTGAGGGTGGCCGGGCGTGACTTCCAGGACTGGTTGTGTCGCGGCTACTATGAAAGGACCAGGAGCGCACCGGGATCGGAAGCGCTGAAGTCCGCCTTGGGGGTCATCGAGGCGAAGGCGCGATACGACGGACCCGAGCGCCGCGTCTTCGTGCGTGTCGGCGAGCTCGAAGGCCGCATCTACCTCGACCTCGGGGACGACACCTGGCGAGCCGTTGAAGTCGACGCGGCTGGCTGGCGTATGGTCGATGCCCCTCCTGTGCGGTTTCGCCGAGCTTCCGGCATGAAGGCGCTGCCTGTTCCTGTCCAGGGCGGCTCGATCGAGAGCCTCCGGCAGTACCTGAACGTGCGCTCGGATGCCGACTTCGTCCTGGTCGTCTCGTGGACCCTGGCGGCCCTGCGTGGTCGAGGGCCATACCCGCTCCTCGTCGTGTCGGGCGAGCAGGGCTCGGCGAAGTCCACCTTCTCCGACCTCGTGCGAGCCCTGGTCGATCCCAATGTTGCGCCCCTGCGCGCGCTCCCGCGTGAAGAGCGTGACCTTTTCGTCGCGGCGAACAACAGTCATGTGCTCGCCTTCGACAACGTGTCGGTTCTGGCGCCCTGGATGTCTGACACCCTGTGCCGGCTCTCGACCGGGGGAGCCTTCGCGACCCGGCAGCTCTACTCGGATCAGGACGAAATTTTGTTCGAGGCCGCCCGGCCGGTCATCCTCAACGGCATCGAGGACGTCGTCGGCCGGCCAGATCTCGCGGACCGGGCCTTGTTTCTCCATCTCGACCCCATCGAGGAGGGAAAACGGCGCTTGGAAGCCGAACTCCGGAAGGAGTTCGAAGTAGAGCGGCCCGTCATTCTGGGCGCACTGCTGGACGCGGTCGCCGTCGGCCTCCGGAGGCTTCCCCATACCAGGCTCTCGAAGCTGCCCCGGATGGCAGACTTCGCGATCTGGGGGGCGGCCTGCGAGACGGCCTTCTGGCCGGAGGGCACTTTCGAGGCAGCGTATCGCGGCAACCGCGATGAGGCGGTCGAGAACGTCCTGGACGCCGACCCGATCGCGATCGCTCTCCGGGAATTTTTCAATCTCAATCCGACTTGGGAGGGCACCGCGGCGACCCTTCTCGCCCGCCTGGGCGGGATCACCGACCAGCGGATCGTGGGTTCGCGAGAGTGGCCGAAAATGCCGAATGCCCTATCTGGGCGACTTCGCCGCGCGGCACCCTATCTGCGGAAGCTCGGGATCGAGGTCGAGTTCGAACGGGACAGTGGCCGGGCGCGCACGCGGACCATCCGCATCCGGCCGGCTGGGCTGTCCTCGTCGGAGACCTCAGGGATGGGACCGTCCGGCCCGTCCGTGCCGTCCGCGCACCACTCCACCAACGACCTGGACGGGGGGCCGGACCGGACGGTTGCGAAAACGTCGGACGGTCGCGAAATGCGAGCCGGGCAGACCGTCCGATATGAGCCGCTGAAAAGAGCCATTTCGGACGGTGCGGACGGTACGGACGATCCGTTCGGAGACCGCCCGGAGACCTCTCCAAAGTGGAGAACCAGGATATGAGCGCGTTGCGTGCACTGCGCCTCGCGCGCGAGGTCGGCGTGGCAGTTCAGGCAGATGGGGACGAACTGGTGGTCGAGGCGGACTTCCCGCCCCCGCCTCCCGTCGTCGAAGACCTGACCGAACACAAGTGGGCGATCCTGTCGCTGCTCCGGGGGCGGGATGAATGGGACGCCGAAGACTGGGTGGCGTACTTCCAAGAGCGGGCCCGGGTCGCGCGGTTCGAGGGAGACCTCGACCCGCATGCTGCCGAGGGCCAGGCCTTCGAGTGCTGCGTCCGCAGGTGGCTCTGGCGCTACCCCGCGGTCGAGGCCGGCGGGACGGCCTGTGCAGGGTGCGGAAAGCGGGCCGGCGAGGTGATGCTGCCCGTCCTCGACGGGAGCGGCGAACACGTTCTGGTGCACCCGGAGTGCCACGCAACGTGGTCGCGAGGACGCCACCAAGAAGCGGTTCGGGAAGTGCGAGACCTCCTCGAAGAGGGCGGCCTCGATCCTCAGGTTCTCCGGCGCTTGCGGGTCGGCGGTGTACCGTGATCGGCGACACAACCCAAGATATGTTAGATCCAATTTCGGTTGTAATACAACCAGATCGGAAGAAGATTGGCGGTTCTCAGAGTCGTTGTGGAGGGTGAGGTGGCCAAGATCGTCTTGGAAGACTGCCACGAGATCCGGGTCCAGGGGCTGGTCACCGCAGCGGGCGGGCAGCTCCCGATCTATTACCTCGGGCGCATCATCACCTCGGCGAGGGAGCGCAAGGGCAAGCGGGTCAAGTGGATGACCCGGGTCCAGGTCTCGATGGAGGCCGACCTGAAGGGCACCCTGAAGATCCTGCCGCAGCCCGGAGCCGACTGGCAGGAGATCGAGCTGCAGGCCATCCCGGCGCCGCTCGGCGGCTTCAGGGCCTTCGCGATCTGCCCGGCGACCGGGAAGCGGGTGACGGCCCTCTACATGCCGGTCGATGGGAAGAAGTTCCTGTCGCGCCACGCCCACGACCTTGCCTACGCCTCCCACAACATCCCGACCGAGAGGCGGCTCGAATGGCGGCGGGGGCAGCTGCTGAGCCTCATGGACCTGGTCTCCGGGATGGAGATCCGCAAGCCCAAGGGCATGCACTGGTCGACCTTCGACCGCCTCCTGGCCGCCTACGACGAGGTGGACGAGGAGATCCTCCGCCGCGACTGCGAGAAGATCGGGATCACCTGGCCATGAACCGGCTCGTCCTACCCGACCGAAGCCCGTCCGAAGTCGTCGTTGAGGCGAAGCTCCTGGCGTCGCCATGGGCCCCCAGGTTTGTCCTCAGCGGGCTATGGGGCCGGAAGAACTTACTCTTCCACGGGACCCGCTACGCGGACCAGATCATGAGGCAGAACAAGCTCAGGTTAGCTCCGTCCGGCATTCGGAAGGTGTGCTTGACCAGGTCGCTCGCGTTCGCCTGCCGCTGGGCTAGGCTGGATCGAAGGGATCCCCAGCAAGAAGGACCGTCGGTCCTGGTCTTCGATCGCGACGCCCTGACCACCCGCTATCGGATCGAATGCGCCCATGACCCGATCTGGTCACCCGACGCGGTCGGCAAGTTCGACGAAATGGAGGAGAGGGTCTGGCCCCACCTCGTCGACGTGCAACGCTACGTGCTCCGCACGATCCGGATCGTATAGCCAGCCGCAGATCCGGTGGACAACAGTCGCGGGCCACCAAACACTTGTGAGGTCGCGCCATGACGGTGATCTTTCGACCTGAAGAAGCCACGTCCCAAGTCCACGCACCGTTAGACCAAATCGTCGAAGACGCGAACTGGGTCGAGAGCGAGGCGACCATCACCAACTTGTCCGAGAACATGGCCGCATCGGCCTGATCTCGCCGGTCGTCCTGACTTCAAGATCACCGCCGGGCGGGATCGCGTAGCCTCATCTCGGTGTCTCTACTGGAAGGACATTCAGGCGAGGCTGGTCCCGCCGGAAAGAGGAGCTTCAAAGGCCCCATGTTGCCAAAGTCGCCTCGGCCCCTGCTGGGTCACCCTTGATGCGGTAGACGGTCTGGCGGGTCAGCCCGGTGGTCTCGGAGATCAGCGAGACACCATCCCCCCTAGCCAGCATGTTCCGAACGATCCCGACCTGGTCCCTGGTAAAGGATGGCTTCCGCCCCTTGTAGCTGTTGGGATCAGTCTCCCTGGCATGGGCGATGCCGGCCTTCTGGGCCGCCTTGGTAGCCTCCGCCTGGGCCTCGCCCATCGCCGCCATGAAGCCCAGGAGGGCATTGGTTACGGCCTTCTGCATCGGGTCGGTGGTGGCTCCGTCGAATGTCATTCCGTTGATGACCGTCCGCACGATCACCCCCCGCCGCATCAGGTCCTCGACGGTCCCCTTTACGTCCTCGTAGTTCCGGCCCAGGCGATCGAGCCAGCGGACCACGAGCACGTCCCCGCGCCTCAGGATGTCGAACAGCCGCCGACCCTGCTCCCGCTCCTTGAGCCTCGTGGAGAGCCCCGAGACGCCATGGTCGGCCACGACCTCGTCCACCTTGAACCCCGCAGCCTCGGCCTGGGCCTTCTGGTGGTCGAGCGTCTGATCGGCGGTGGAGACGCGGGCGTAGAGAACGGTCTTGGTCATCGGACCATCCCTGTACGAATGGGTCTCGTTCGTTGAATAGACTGTCCGTAGGCCGAAGTCAACCCATACGGACACCCTTTCCGGGCACGTCCGAAACGTTCGTTGGGGTATACCCTAGCGGACGTCGCTCGGGACACCCGGTCCGTGTTGGAGTAGAATGAGGACGCTTCGAATTTCTGTGCAGGACAGACCGGCATGGCCCGCCCCACCAAGTTCGTGCCCGAGCTCGCCGAGGAGATCGCACATCTGGACTAAGGCGAATCAGGCCGCCTTCGCGAGCTCGGGCAAGCAAGGTCTGGAGCGGGGCCCCGACGGGTCGGTCGCCAGCCCGTCGCCGGTCACCGCGGCAATGGAGGCCGCCGCCGCGCCGCCGCCCTCGCCGGACGCCTACACGTTCCCGCACGAACCGTCGGTCGCGCCCATCTCCGACGACGCTCGCGGCGAGCTCGGCCGTCTGGCCCACCAGCTTGGCTTCAACCATTCCGACTTGGATTATGTCTTGATAGCCGACCGCATCGCCGACCGGGACCTGGCGGCCGGGAAGCCGGGCCGCGATCCCGAGGCCGCGTGGCAGCAGTTAAGCGCCCAGCACGGCGACAAGGCCGACGCCATGGTGCGGGACGCGAAGTCGGTGATCGAGCGCTTTCCCAAGGCCGAGCGCGAGCGCGTCGTCGAGCTGTTGGCCGTCACCGACCTGGCCAATGATCCGGGCTTCGTGGCGCGGCTGGCGGGCATCGCGCGGCGCCGCGTGAACGGCTAAGCTGCACACGCCACGGTCTCGGAGAATTCGTACTGATGGACATAACGGTTGGAGGGCTGGGGGTTCTAGTAGCTGCCGTCGGGGTCACCATTGCGTGGCTACAGTGGCACACAGCACATCAGAAGGTGAAGGTTGACCTTCTGAGCCGGCGGATGGACTTCTACGCGAAACTAGTCCTTGTGCTCGCGAGCGCATGTCGCAACGATCAGCTGAGCCCGGAAGAAACCGCTATGTTCAGGGATCTTTGGCGCGAAACCAGATTTCTATTCCCTGCTCGGATTTCCGAGAAGTTCTCCGACGTCGACAGACGTCTTGCGGACTTGCAGCTTGCACGATATCGCGCCGAGGCTCCCGGGCACTCCGGCTATCCCGAAAGGCTGCAAGAGTTCCGCCAGTGTTGTGACCATCTCCTCGACCTCATAGCTGATGAGGCGCGGCCCAAGCTGTGGACATTATCGGACTCCTGGTTAGCTCGCATGCTTACCGGTATTTGGAGCCGGAAAGACACTGTGATTCAGCGCTATCGGCGGATGATCGAGAACTTTCGCCGGTAGGCGACCAACGTGGACATGTTCTGGACATAGGGCACGTAGTCGGGCAGTTAGCCGCGTTAACAAACGATTAGTGCGAGTACTTGGCAACTCGGGAATCATGTGTGTATGTTCGGGAGCATTCCCAAAAAAGGGGGTGCAAATTGCAGCAAGTACGACCTGAACAACGGCTCGTCGACGGCCGCTATATCGAGATCACCTTCGGCATCACGAAGGTCACCCGCCGCAGGTGGAGGCCGCCGGCATCTTGCCGCCTCGAGTGCCTGGACTTGGCGGCCGCAGTCGATGGCGCAAGGACGAGATCGACAGGTTGCTCGATCGCAAGGCGGAGGGCTGAACCATGGCCACCCAGCCTCGCAACCCGGCGATGATCGTTATCCCGGAAGACCGTCCGCCCGTTCGAGAGGAACTCATCCCTCAGCTCATGGAGAGCATCAGGGTCAACGGCCTGATCAAACCGATCACGGTCCTCCGGCAGGGCAGCCAATGTCGCCTGGTAGCCGGACGGCATCGATTGGAGGCCGTGCGCCGGCTCGGATGGACAGAGATCGACTGCGTCGTCCTCGAGGACCAGGACACCTGTAATCCTCGCCTGGTCGAGATCGCCGAGAACGTGCACCGCCGCGAGTTGGACAAGGCGGTGCGGGACCGTCTGATCCGTGACTACGCCGAGATCCTGAAAGCGCAGCGCGCTTCGTCCACCGAGAAACTGGTGCAGCCTTGCACCAGTTTCCAACAGAGGCGGGCGGGGCAAGATCGGGGCGCCCTTAGAGATCGCGAAAGCTATGGGCCTCAACAAGAGCACGGTGACCCGCGCGCTGGCCGCGGACAAGCCGAAGGCCGACAAGCCGAAGCCCGAACCGAAGACCCCCAAGTCCACCCTCGCGGACAACATCGAAGGTCTGCAGGCGATGCCGCCCGATGACCAGGACGACATCATCCGCGAGAAGCTCGACACCCTGGACGATTTGATCAAGCGCCGGAAGCGATGAAAAGGGGTGGACAGCGTCCGGGCACGGAAGGAGTTGAGGGTTCTGGCAGTTCTGGTGGCCATCCACTCCGACTACCGGGATCTACTCAAGCACCTGCGGGACGAGCGTCGCCGGCGCCCGCTCGACAGCCCTACCGATGCCGCTCCCCTCGACGCCGCCGCAGCGGACGTGCATGTGGTGCCGGAGGCTTCCGAGCAGGTCACGCCCATAGAACCGCCTGCGGCGCCCCAGGACGGCCACGGCGAGGGCGCCTTGGGGTTGATACCCCGCTGCCGCCCTTGCCGCCAGCGGACTCCCCGGCGGCCGCGACGGGCGGGCTGTCGGCGGCGCACCGGAAGATGGTCGACGACATGCCCGAGATACCGGCACACCTGCGCCGGTCCACAGGGGGCTGGCCCTGCCGGCGTACCGGCGAGCACCTAGCTCCTGACGAATGCCCGATGCTTCGTCTTCATCCAGGTCCTCACCGACCCCGACCGGTACACCGACCCGCGCTTCTTCGACACGATGCCCTCCAGCCCAAGCCGGCAGGCGTGCTCGAACACCTCGGGTCCCTCCGCGTCGAGGCTCTCGCTGAACAGAAGGCCGGGCGCGGCGCCCCCGACAATGTCGCGAAGGCACTCCCGCCGGTGCTCGAGGGGCATTCGCCGGAAGTCGATCCCGTCGAGCTCCAGCAGATCCCAGGTGACCATCACGGCCCGGCGGCCGCCATCCTTGCTGCGGAGCGCATCGAAGTCGCTGTACCCGCCTGGCCGCAGCACAACGCCCTCGCCGTCCAGCACCGCGGAGCCGACCGGCAAGGCCATCACGGACCGAACGACCTTTGGGAAGAACTGCCGTGCCGATCACGCTCCGTAAGGATTTGCCTCGAGCGAATAGTCGGGGCCATACTCATCAAGAAGTTCGTCGATCCTGGGCATGTTGATAGAATTACCGTATGCACGAACCTGGTTCCGTTCCCTCCAGCGCGTCGACGGGATTAGGCTGAAAGGCTTGCTTTCGAGCCATTTCAGCAAGAATTTCCGTTGCATCTCTGCCTGCCAAGCGGCCTGTTGAGATGCATCAGGTATTTTGATATCCCGGATACGCGTGAGAGGAGGAATATCATAATATAATAGCTGTTCGACAGCCTCCTCCGGGCTGAACAATTCCGGAAAATTCTTATAAAACTGCTCTTCGGATACTTTGTCTGGATCAGATTTATCTGCCGCCCGATTTAATTCACTTTTGAACTTTTCCATCTCGAAACGAATACGCGCATCTAGATCGATATAAAATGAAAATGGGTCAATATCGACCTTCGGCCCGCTTGCGGAAAATGCGGCCGCAGTCGCTCCTTCCCTGATCACGAATTTAATGAAGTCCTTTGCTGCATCTCCGGCGCCTTTGGCGTTCAGATCGAAGATGTTTTTTACAGGCGAGACCAGAGTGTTGGCTGCCACTGCTTTCTCCGCCATCTGCCCAATGAGCGAGCCCGCGTAACCTGCGACAGCAACTACGAATATGCTGAATAGAACCTTGTCGCCCAGCGAGTCCTTTTCGATATCGTTGACAAATTTCGTATGCGCTTTGTAGGCGTCGTTATACGGCTTCGCGCAGTTTGCAACATAGGCGGCAAGCGTGTTGGTGGCTGAATCAACATTCCGAATCGCTTCTTTCACCCCACGATGGAATGTCCGCTGCGACATGATGACGATGGGCTTGTCAATCACAATCACAGGATTGATCCAGTCCGCAGTGAAGTCCGAGCTTCCGCCGGCCGTCTTTCCGAGAAAGCTAGCCGTTCCCGAATTGCCCTCCCATTTCAGCGGCGAATTGAACTGCAGCGTCAATTGATCAGGTCCAGACATGAGTGACACGACAAGCGTGCTCCTGACGAACGACCATAGTCCCTTGAGCTTCTCCACGGGAATTTTCTGTGTGACGCGATCTCTCCCTGGTTTGGTCTTGCGGATGGAAGCTGTTCCGGCGAAAGCTGAGATAAGTTGCAGCTTAACCCGAAATACAGTGCCATCAGATAGAGTAACTCGCCATATCATACCATCGAGCATCTGAGTGACGAGCATACCAGCCTCCAAAACCCGTTCACAAGCCTATCGATGAAAGCTCCTCGGTTTGTCCTCACTACTGGTCATGAACATACAGCAACAGACATACCATCCTCCAGCATTCAGCGAGGAATGTAAGTTATAGTGCGCTTATTCTTTATTGCTACAACTCAATTTGGTGTGTTCGTGCATTGAACTGACGTTAGAAGCAGCACTTTCCCATAGGCGCGAGCCGTCGAGGGGCATCCGTGTGGTGCATCCGGGCATATAGCAGGATGGCAGGCGCAAGCCGCCCCAGGTGATCCAGCTCGCACGCTCGGGACTTTGCGCCAAGGCGCTCGACCTAGACCTGATGCCCGACTGGACCGAGTACCAGGCGGTGGGGCGGATATAGCCCGTCACGGAACGATCGTCACCTGCATGCATTGCTCGGTCCGCAACGACATGAGGGACCGAGCGATGCATTCCTTCCTTGTTTCCGAGCTGGCCAGCCTGCCCGCCTTGGCCGTGGCCGGCGCGCTGATCGCGTACGGCCTGTCCCGGCGGTCCTGAACATCTGGGACAATGTCGAGGATGTCGGAGACAAGCGGGTCCGACCATGGGACTGGTTCGTTGCTAGCGGTTTCGGGCGCCGTACGTTGCTCAGCGACAGGGGGCTTTCCCGGGGCGAGATCGCGTACGTTGGACCGCGGCCGTTCACATGATGCGGTACGGCGGACGTCGCATTGTAGATAGCGTTCGTTGCTGCAGGCCTCTCCCTGGACGGCCATAAACACGCCGATTCGCGGCCACCCCTACGGCCTCAGCCTGATCTCTGGCCACATGCTAGTGGCCCTGCTCCGGCAACTACACGCCTAATTGCTGTCCGAAGACAGGCCAGGTACAAGCCTATCGTCCTTCGGGACGTAGCTCCACCAGGGCCCCTCTGAAGTGCTCGCCGTTTCGACCGGACACCGGCTTCAGCCGGAGGACCTAGGCGCAGTCCTAGGCATACGCCTATGTCCGAGACCTTCTCGAGGGTGGAAGTGATTACCGGAGTTGCCAGTCGTCGGCGGTTCACGACCGAGCAGAAGCTCGCCATCGTGTCCGAGACGATGCAGCCCGGCATGTCGATCAGCTATGTTGCCCGTCGTCACGGGCTGTCGCCCCTGAACGCCTTCAGGGTATCTTGCTTTGCATCTTCAAGTGCCCTCTGCTTGGCGCACTCCATACCCGGGAGCTATCTGCCATGCAAGCGAAGGTGCCGCCAGCAGAGCTCCAGTTGCCTTACGACGCCGGACAGCGATGGCCCTGAACACTCAAACACACTTGCTGGCCGGTGACAGTTTCTGACCTTGCGCAATATATCGCCACTTCTTGATTTGATAATGTCGATTAAACTTATTACCAAACACGGCATTACATTTTACGGGCAAATAGCGGTGAGTATTTGTTTGAATCTCCATTCATCTCTGTCTTACTAGTCCAGCCCACTCTGGTGAAATTCTCGACAGTCGCCTCTTCTCCCGCTTCCAGTTTGACCCAGGTAACACGTAATGTGATATCGTCTTTCACGAATTTATAGGTTCCTCTACTGCCCGTGCCCTCCGGAGGAACCCACGTCTTTTGCGGGGCCTTCTTTATATAACACGTTCTCCAATTGTCGTAAAAATAATAGTAGTAGTATTGCCCATCGTATACGGTCCACCAACCCACTAACCATTCTGGACCCTTGGACGTTTCCGTTTTTCCCTCGGCTTCACTCGCAGGGGCACCAAAAAACGCATCAATCTCTTTTCGTTGGTCTTCCGGAAGATTGGCGTATTCTTTGCAGGATTGTTTGTAGTAGCCGTGAGCGTTTACAACATTACCCGCGAGGCGAACGGCCCAAAAGGCGGCGCGAATTCGCTCGATATGGACGCCGTAGTTTCCTTCCAGTACCTTATTTTCGAGTAGTCGCATCCATTTGGTCTCTTTGTCTAACTTGGCGAGCAACCTCAGCATGTCGGCCATCCACATGCCGTTGAGAATTTGAAAAACAATCGTTATCTCCAAGGAGTTCTTCTCAAGATTGGAAACTATCATGTCATAGCGCTTGATCCACTCAGGGCTATTTTGCGGCGCTGGTGGCTGCACCGGCTTGGGAGTATTGACGACTGCATCACGAGCAGGCAGCACAATCTGAAACGAGAACGGGGCATCGCGTTTACCCATGGGAGATAAGCCAGGAACATTGTACCCGCTGGACATCGATTGATAAGCCATTCCGTCGTAGATGTAATCGTCTGGCATGTTTTCGGTCAATCCTGGCCTATACCTAAAAAAGAACCGAACTACGATTGGGTACATCGGCAATTGGGATTGGACTCGGCTTATCTCGCCCTCTCGATTTGTGTACTCTTCCCATGCAGCCGCCGCGGCGTTGTGCATTCTCAATTGGGTCACAATCCTGTTGAACTCGGAGATCGCACCGGCAATTGAGGCACCAACAAATTGGTGCGTAGCGGAGTCCCATTTCTTGGTGTTTGCCGCGAAGCCGCGAGGAGCACCCTTGCCACCTAGATCAACGAAACCTCCGCTATTCGCGCGGCGTTGGGCACGGCGTAAGGCTACACTCGCTCCCAAGTTGTTCTGCTTAATTGTTTTCACGTCGCCGTCAGGGTGATTAATGACGCGCACCTCAAATTGCTTGCCCTGTGTGATCTCGTGCTTCACGAGGAACGCCGCAATGATTCCACCCTGCGAGGAATTCTGTCGGCCAGGGATGTGCCCCACAAAAGATGCTCCACCTCCTTCTTGGGTACAAGCAAATGGATATTCGTCTCTGCTCAGTATATGTGGTATTTCGCCTACATAAGGGCCGTCGTTGAAGTGCATCGCGTCGTTTCGTGTTTGCCGCCTCACCGTGAGATCGGGCCCCGCATAAGTTAAGACCGAAGGATGGTCCGCCATTTGGGCGTTCCATATATTATCCGCTAGATCTGGATGAGTGTTATAGTTTATCTCAAGGACTGGAATAGCCATTTTCCCCTCCTGATTACATTTCAAAAAGTGGATTATACGCCGTATTGCTGTATTCTCAACTCATCAGCGGCTGTAAATTTGAAGTTCTGCGAAGACCGGCATCTCCATACCCCGGCCGGAGCCGAAGTTTCAGGGAAGAGCTTCAGTAGGTCGGCTGCACCCAGGTTCGGCATAGTCGGGTTTGTTATCGGGCGAGAGACAACCCCATTTTTTGGCAGATCTTACCATGCCTGCTGGAATGCCCTCGCTCAGAAGCTAGGATCCGTCGACGAGTGACCTGCTCCCCTTCCTTGGACCGCCCGGCTGAGCCATTTCCAGGGGGTTTGAGCTGCTCCCCTTCCTTGGATCGCCCGGCTGGGCCATGTCCAAGGGGTCTCGGTCAGGGCGGGCCTTATGCGGAGGCTGCCCATATCCGCCTGTAGGCCGTCCTCATGATGGGCCGGTTGAGCTCGGCAATCTCCTCTGCCTCTGCCTGAACCACCACGTCCTGTTCGACCACGGCGGGATTGCGATCGGAAACGCTTCTTCCATTTTCGGAGGGTCGTGGCACCTTATTCGGGACTGGCGTCATCCGATCAGCCGAGATCGCCTCGCCTACCATCGACCGATCTGGCGATGGTGACCCTGGTGGTGTTCCCACGTGGCGTGCTTGAGGATTGTTGGCCCGCTAACGTCCGTACCGTCCGAAGGGCGTGTAGCTTCGGAAAAACCTATGAACCATCAGGTACTTCGCTTCCGGACGGTGGGCGGACGGTACGGACGTTTACCTCTGCGCGACCCCCGGGCAGATTGAAGGACCACAGTTCGCCCCCGTGACATTGCCTCGGTTAGAGTCTGATCATACCCGTTTTGCAAGCCTCGCCAGCGTCGACCTTGAGCACCCAGTCGCCTTCACGATCGAGTTCCACGACTGCCCGGACTTCAACATGCCGATAATGGCGGCGTTGCGCTCCACGTCCTCTTGCCGGCCCCTCATCCGGCCCTCGGCCTGGGCTCTCCGGATGCCTTGGAGCTGCCGCCGGCGGCGATCCTCATAGTCCTTACGAGCGACCGCGGCGAGCACGTCCAGCATCATTGCGTTGAGCGCCTCGAACATGCGGCCGGTGAAGTCGTCCGCCCTCGCCGTCATCATCAGCCACGACGTCGGCAGGTCCAGCGCGACGACACGTACGCCCCGCTCCGACAAGCTGGCCTTCAGCGCCGACCAGTCCTCGGCGGTCAGGCGGGTGAGGCGATCGACCTGTTCGATCAACAAGACGTCGCCCTTCTGGCAGTCCGCCAGGAGCCGGCGGAGCTCAGGTCGCTTCAGCGACGTGCCGCTCTCGGTCTCGATGTACCAGGCCGCCACCTTCAAGCCGCGCTCCTGGGCGAAGCGCTCGAGGTCGCCGCGGGCACGCTCGGCATCCTGCTGGCTGGTTGAGGCACGCAGGTAGGTGCGGACGAACATGGGAGCCACTCCGGTTCGTTTAGAGTGGTTCGCACCATATAAGTTCTACATAGGTCGTCAAGCGCCATTATCGAACCAGCATACAGGCAGTTCGCATGGGGTATACTCAAATCGAACTGCAGAATGGAATGCCACATCCCTCGTGCTGCGACCCAGGATAACGATAATGATCCACGATGTGGCATCTAGCCCCGAGCCGTTGGCCCTGCCTCGTTTAGCTTCTCCTCGGCATTGTCGGCGCGGTCCACCAACCCGAGCTCACGGCCCTCAATCACGCCCCGCCGTCTCGCCCGAAGGCCTGGGAGTGACCTTCCGCCGCTCGAAAGGCCGATAAGGCAGGGGATCGGCGTTGACCGGACCGGCCGCGATATCTGCCCGGCCGCCGCCCTGGAGCATGGTTGGCACGGGCCGGGATCAAGCACGACCGAGTGTTTCGCTCGGTCGATCGCACACGCCGGCTCGGAGACGGACTAAAGATCTCAGCTTCTCCGGCGAGACACCATCCGTACAGTCCGAACCGTCCGAAGGTGGTCCTGATCTTCGAAGGATCAACGGTTTGCGCCTGGGCTCCGATTGGACGGTCGGTCGAGAATCGGACGGTAGCGGGTCGAAGGAGAATGCGACCGTCCGAGACAAGCCCTTGAATTTGGCCCCGTCGGACGGTTCGGACGGTAGGGACGGTCGATACGTCGATGTGCACCCGGCGGGACCGGACGGTGCAGATCCCAGTGGAGGACGCCGCCATCATGGCCGCAATCGAGCGCGCGCTTCGGCGTGCAACGCAAGAGGAGGCCGAACGCGCCTAAGGCCGCCCCGCTGAGACGGAAGCCGTGAGCTGAGTTCTCCTAACCCGCATCCTTGGCGCTCTTCCGGTGATCGTCTACAGCTTCAGGGCCATCGGCGAGTTCCGCACCCGGAGCGAGTTTCGTGGGCGGGCAATGAAAGTTGTGTACTCCAACGCCCGATCGCTCCCCAAACCCGAACCGGCTTGGACGGCGCAATAACCGGTGTCTCGCATTATCGATCTCTTCCCGCTGGCGGAATGCGCAAACTAGCTCAGAGCCGGACAGCCAGTACGGGACCAGTGATGCAGTGGCGGATGACGCGGGTAAGACCATGGTGATACCGCGCTTCCGACCGTCCGAACCGTCCGAAAGCCGTGCGGACACTGCAAATGTCGCCTATCATGTAGAGACTTAGCTTCGGACGGTAGCCGGACGGTACGGACGGTCATTCCTGTCCGACCGGCGATCTCTGGCCTAAGACCGATCTTCTAGTCTGGCCGACTGGCCTCGCTAGTACTGGGCCGGCCTAGGCTGAGTGCTCGAAGCGGGTGTCCACACGTCCCTTGTCAATGCCACATCAAAAGACCCTCATACGCGATCCTTAGGCGGAGTAGCCGCCGGGACCATGCGCGGCATCGGGAAGCTTCCGGGATCGAGTTGCCAGAACGCAGTGCTCTTCTGCTCATATCGACAAATCGTTTG
This sequence comes from Prosthecomicrobium sp. N25, assembly GCF_037203705.1. Classification (NCBI taxonomy): domain Bacteria; kingdom Pseudomonadati; phylum Pseudomonadota; class Alphaproteobacteria; order Hyphomicrobiales; family Kaistiaceae; genus Prosthecomicrobium; species Prosthecomicrobium sp. N25. The sequence continues at coordinate 798,783 of NZ_JBBCAT010000001.1, read as the reverse complement.
TGAAAAGCCCTTGACCGCCTTGCGCCATTGCGACATATAGTTTGTCGAAAGGAGCATCCCCTTGAACATTCGCGAACTCGCCGCGGCGACCGGGGTCGTCGAGCGGCAGATCCGGTACATGATCGCCGAGGGCTTCGTGCCGCCGCCGCGCGGCGGGCGGGCGAAGGCCGACTATGGCGAGGATCATGTCGCGGCAATCCGGCGCTACACCGACCTCAGGGCCAAGGGCCTGCCGCCAGCCGCGATCAAGGTGCTTCTCGAAGAGGGAACGGCCGTGCCGTTCCCGGTCGCACCGGGACTGACCCTGATGGTCGAGCCCCGGCTCATCGGCAGCGGGGCCGACATCGAGCCCCTCGTCGCGCGCCTCGCCGAGGTCGTGCGGACGGTCATGGAGAAGGATCGCAGCCATGGTGATTGACGCCTCCGTCGTGTCCTCCGATCCTCTCGCCGCCTGGACCGCCGGCGGCCGGGTCCGCGGCAGCGGGACGCCGATCCCGCTCGTCTCGACCCGCTATGACGTGCACATCCTCGGCGCCCTGGCGCTGGTCACCACCCGGCGCACCTTCCGCAATGCGGAGACCGAGAGCATCGAGGCGACGATCACCTTCCCGGTCCCGGTTCACGGCGTGCTCCATGGGCTCCGCGCCATGATCGACGGCCGGACCGTCAGCGCGAAGGCGCAGCCACGAGCCGCCGCCCGGGAGACCTACGAGGCCGCGATCGACACCGGCCGCACGGCGGTCCTGCACGAGGAGGTCCTGCGCGGCATCCACATGCTCTCCGTTGGTCACGTCCCGCCAGGCGCAGAGATTGCAGTGGAGGACAGCTGGGCCATCGCGCTCACGGCGCTGGGGCAAGACGGGCATCTGCGCATCCCGGTTACGGTCGGCGACGTCTACGGCCGATCGCCGCTGCCCGATTCCGACGATCTCCTGACCGGAGGTCCGATCGCCGAGGCGGAGATCGCGGTCTCGGCCGACAGCGGTCGCGTCTTTCTCGGCGGGTCGCTTGTCGGCGCCGGACGGGCGACGGTGCTGCTGAACCGCCCAATCGACCTTCGGATCGAGGGGCTCGTGCCGCGGCCGCTGACCGCAGCCTTCGGCGACGGTCGCGTTGTCAGGCTATCGATCGACCCTGCGTCCGCGGGAGACCATAGGCTCGATTGTGACATCCTGGTGGACCAGTCCGGGTCGATGAATGAACGGGACCAGACCGGCCGGACGAAGCATCAGGCGGTCATGGGCGGGCTCGAGCGGGCCGCGGGCGCGATCCGTGCCGGCGACGTCGTCAGGCTCTGGCAGTTCGACAGCAGCCACCACCTGATCGGAGAAGCCCATTCCGGGCGAGACCTTTCCGCACTGGCAACCAAACTCACCGGCCCGTGTGGCGGCACCGAGATCGGCGCGGCCCTCTCGGATGTCGCGCGCTGCGACGGGACCCGGACCATCGTGGTCGTGACGGACGGCAAGAGCCACGCGCTCGATGTCCAGGCCCTCGCCCAAACCGGCCGTCGCTTCGTTGTCGTGCTCGTCGGCGAGGACAGCCTGGAGGCCAATGTCGGCCATCTCGCGGCGCTGACCGGTGGGGAGATCTTTGTCGCTGCGACGGAGGACACCGGGCGGATCCTCGCCGCGGCGATTGAGGCGGCGCGAAGCCCGATGGACGAGCTCGTGCCGCGCGGTCGGTCGATGCCGGAGCAGCTGACCGTCCGCCGCGCCGGCATGGTGATCCGGGCCGAGCTGATGGTAACCGAGGGCACCATCGCAGCGGCCCAAGAGGGTGTGGCGGCGTACGCCGCGTCCCTATTCATGGCTCACCTCGACGAGGCGGGCGCAACGGAACTGGCGGTCAGCCACGGGCTCGTCACCCACCTGACCAGCCTCGTGCTCGTCGACGAGGCTGGAGCAATCAGCGAAGGCCTGCCGGCCACGCGCAAGGTGGCGCTGGCTGCTTCCTCAGTGTACATAGCGTACTGCATTTCAATGCCAGACTTTTATTCGCCTCAGTTGGCACCCGATCCAATGGACGTGAACCGACATCAGCTCCGGAACAGTGCTGGGGCTGGTCGCGATGCGCCCACCAGTCGATCTGCGGGATCTGACCTCGCAAACCGGGTTCCATGGGGACGGATTTCTGACCCCTTCAGGCTGGCGGAATATCTCGAGCCGGCCCTTCTGGCCGAGGTCCACCAGCTCGCAAGGAAACCGGCCGTCCAGCACCTAGCGAAGTTGATCGGCGCAGACCCGGTGAGTGTCGCCCTGGGGCTCCTCGCGCGCTTGTCGGCCGACCGGTCCCGCCTCGCTGCTCGGATCGCCCGGCGCCTTCTCGCTGGGGCCGATGAAGAGGCGATCGAACTCGCCATCGCTGGTCTCGGCTGAGATGGGCTTTGGGCCGTCCGTGGCCGGATCGTCCGCGCAATGACTGCCGGGACCTTGGTCCGCACTTACCCGAACACTCCGGCGCAGGCGATCGAGTACTGCCTGCGTGCGGGGGTCTCAGCGCGCTCGATCGGCCCCCATGCGGCTTGGACTGCGCCGGAGATTGTGCTACGAATTGAACCACATCGAGAAGAGGGGCTCCCCCTCGCCAACCTGCCCGACCCGGGCAAGGTGGTGTCCGTGAGAGCGGGATGCGGCCGAATGGCAACGAAACGGGTCCAGACCAGCCAGACTGCGCGTGATCTCCTCGGTGCGTCCTTCGGCACCAGGAAGCGACACCCATGTCCGCCGTCACGGTTGTCGATTTCCGTCCGTCGAGGGTCCTTTCCCTCGGAAGCTTTCTCTGAGGCGCGTCCCGGACGCATCGGCCGAGTGGAGTGCCGGTGGGAGCCGCCGCACCGGCTCGCTCCGGCAGTAGCATCGCCAACGAGCCCAGACCCCCACGTTCCCGTCGTCGAAACCGCTCTTGCCTGAGGAGGACAATCATGCCCGACGTGAGCCGGTTCGACCTCGACTTCCGTCCTCGCTCCTATTGGGGACCGCAGTCGCTCAAGACGCATTTCGAGGCCAGGATCACCGGTGAGCTACGCCGGCGCGCCCTGGTCGGAGCCGACGAGGGCACCCCGCTCGATCCGGCCGAGGTGGTCTCCTCGCTCGACCAGCAGGAAAGGACATTTCGCTCCGCCATCCATCCCGCCTTCATGGGTGGCGAGTACCTGCCGAAGCTGCGCCCGAACGAAATCGAGATCGCCCGCGTCACGCTCAAGTCGACGACAACGGATGTCTTCTCGATCCGCGCCCGCCGCCTGAAGGACCGCATCGCCTATCGGATCCGGGACGAATACGACGACCAGGGCGCGGGCGACGGCTACACCGTCCGGCCCAAAACGTCCCGGCTGCCACTCACCATGCGGGAACTGATCCGCCTCATCGACGGCGCCCTGCCCGGCGGCCTCGTCGGCTTCTGGCGAGACCTCAACGTGGAGGGCGGGTCGGATCCGGCCGAAATGATCCACTTCGCAAGGGCATCGTCGGCCTACTATCCGCAGCTTGCCGAATGGTACAGGCAGGTGAACGACGAATGGTTCCGGGAGAACTGGGCGGCGGAGGATGAGGAGGAGGCGGAAAGTGTCAACGACATGAGTTGATCCGCTATCCCTTCATCTGTGCGGGCAATTGGCCGCCCTCGCTTCAGACCAGCAGCACCGCGTCATAGCCGGCGGCCGCCCGGCTCAGCGCGTTCAGATCCTCGATGGACTGGAGCGGATGCGCGCCACCGGTCACCCCTTCCAGCACGATGGTGTGGCTCGCCCAGCTGAGGGTCGTATTGCTACCGTCGTCGACCACGGTGATAGATGACGTATCGAATTTCGCCGGGTCGAGCACGTCGATGGTCGACCGGTCGTGCTCCACGAACGTGAAGTCGGTGATCGTGTCGTTTCCGGCATCGGCCGCGAAGCGGAACACGAAGGTGTCGGCCCCCTGGTTGCCCGTCATGAGGTCGTCGCCGGCACCCCCATCGAGGGTGTCGTTGCCGGGCTGGAGGCCGGAGCCGATGTCGCTCTCCCCATACATGACATCGTTGTCCGCCCCACCGAGGAGCCGGTCCGCGCCGGCCCCCCCCAGAAGACTGTCAGACGATGCTCCGGCATCCAGCCTGTCGTTGCCCGCTTCGCCGTGAAGTTCGTCGAAAAATTCACTGCCGTGTAGCCGATCCCGTCCATCGCCTCCGTACAGTTCCCCGCCTTGGCCGGACGAGAGCGTATCGTTTCCCTCGCCGCCGTAGATTTCGTTGAAGTCGCCTTGACCGAATATCAGGTCATTGCCTGAGCCGCCGGTGATTTCGTCGGCAAGATCACCGCCGTAGATCGTGTCGTTTCCGGCTCCGCCCGCGATGAGGTTGCTATCCGGCCCGCCGTAGATGAGGTCGTTGCCGTAGCCGCCGTCCAGGGTATCGAGAAGACCGCCGCCGCTCACGATCGTGTCGTTGCCCGCTCCGCCCTCCACGAGGTCGGCCCCGGCACCATCTTCGATCCAGTCGTTACCGTCACCTCCCTGGATCGTGTCGTCGCCGTCTCCGCCGGTCAGCCCGTCGTTTCCGGAGCCGCCGTCGAGCCTGTCATTTCCGGTGCCGCCGGCAAGCGAGTCCCGCCCGTTCTCGCCGAAAAGGCGGTCGTGCCCGGAGTCGCCCTGGATCCCGTCATCGCCGCCGCCGCCGAAGGCCGTGTCATCCCCATCCCCACCAGAGATTCGATCGCGGCCGTCCAGCGGCCCAAGCAGGCTCGCCGTCCGGTCGGCGTTGGCCTCGTCGCCGAAGAGCATGTCGTTTCCGAGACCGCCGTAGATCGTATCCTGCCCGCGAACAAGTGCGCTCTTGGTGCTGGTTCCGCCGCCGTAAGAACCCGTCCGCCCCTCGAGGACGTCATCACCATCGTCGCCCCAGAGAACGTTCTGGTTGAGCGTGCCCAGAATGGTGTCGTTTCCGTCCAATCCATACGCATCCACGGCCGAGTTCGGCCGAAGGGCCTGAAGATCGATGAAGTCCGGAGCGTTGGTCCCGGTGACGACCGGGGCGGCGAGACGACCGGCACTGCGGAACGCGCGGCTCATGTCATCCTCCATTTAATACTTAAATTTTATGTTAGTACTGCAAATTAGATCGCGCATCCGGACTTCGACTGATTAAGGAGCGGCTGCCAGGCCGCGACCCGACCGACAGTGGTGCCGCCCCCCGCGACGGCCCCGAGCTGAAGAAGCGCCCAGACTTCCTCAAGGACTGGTTAGACAGCGTCGAAACCCTCGACGGCAAGTCCGCGGTGGCCGCCCTCCAGGGCTAGCTCCGATGACGCTCGGAGCCGCGGGAGCGACCGCGGGCTGTCGGCCCGGTGGGGGCGTGGTCAGACATTGTTTTCCTTGAAGAAGGCGTCAAGGAGCGCGACCTCCTCCGTGACGATCGCCACGAATTCCGGCTGGGAGATCGGCATCGGCGTCGCCCCGGAGCGGGCCATCAGCGCTGTGAACGAGGCACTGCCGATCGCCTCGTTGATGAGGCCGTGCATCTTGGCGAGGATCTCGGCCGGCAGCCCGACTGGCGCGAAGATCCCTCACCAGCTCCGCATCCCCTCCATTCCGGGCAGGCCCGCCTCCGCCATGGTCGGCGCCTTCGGCGAGGAGGCCGAGAAACTGTCGTTGGTGTAGGCGACCAGCCGAAGCTGCCCGGCGTCGATCTGAGCCGCGGTTGAGGCGATCGTGACGATCATCGACTGCAGCCGTCCGGCCACGATGTTGAGCTGTGCGTCGGACGATGACTTGTAGGCCACCCCGCGCGGCGCGATCCCGGTCAGCTTGTTGAACAGCAGGAGTCGGGGTCCTCCGCGCGGTTCGTGCGTTCGTCCGGGTCCTCGGCGAGGTCGTAGAGCTGGTCGGGGTCGGCTGGGCTCAGGACGAACTTCCAGCGGTCGCAGCGGAGCATCACCATCGGGGCGATGGCGCCCTCGGCCAGGTACTCGGCCGCGACCCCGTCGTGGCCGCCCGTGCCGGCCAGGTGCGGCAGCAGGCTGCGACCGTCGATTTCGCCGGCGTATTCACCCGGGCGACCGTCGTCGGCGAGTTCGACGAGGGTCGGCAGCAGGTCGACGAGCGACACCGAGTGCGGAACGCGCCGGGGCGCGAAGAGCCGGGGGGCGCAGATGACGAGGGGCACGCGCGCGGAGCCCTCGAAGAAGCTCATCTTGTACAGAGCCCGCGCTCGCCGAGCATTTCGCCGTGGTCGCTGGTAACGACGACGACGGTGTCGTCCTGGAGCCCTGTGGCCCGCAGCGTTCCCATGAGGCGGCCGACCTGGCCGTCCACGTAGCAGATTGCCGCATAATGGGCGCGGCGAGCGTCCCGGACGTGCGCCGGAGTGATGTGAACCCCTTCCATGTCACAGACCCGCCGCAGGCGCCATTCGTGAGGGGTCATGGCGGCCGGGTCGAGCTCTTGGCGCGGGAGTTCGATCTCCTCGGGGCTGTAATGGCTCCACCAGGGGTCCGGGATCGCGAAGGGGTCGTGCGGGTGGGTCAGGGATGTGACCAAGCAGAGGGGGCGCGAGCGGTCGCCGCGGGCATGGTCGTAGATCGCGCGCTCGGCCGCGAGCACGACCTCCTCGTTGTAGTCGATCTGGTTGGTACGCACGCAGCGTCCGGCGTCGGTCACCGAGCTCATGTTGTGGTACCAGCTCGGCCGGTCGTCGGGGCGGTCCCAGTCTGGAGTCCAGCCGAAGTCCGCCGGGTAGATGTCGGTCGTGAGCCGTTCCTCGAAGCCGTGCAACTGGTCGGGGCCGCTGAAGTGCATCTTGCCCGACAGGACCGTCCGGTAACCCTCGGCACGCAGATAGTGGGCGACGGTGGGCACGTCCGACCCGAAGGCGGCCGCGTTGTCGTAGGCGCCGATCCGGGAGGGCAGGTGCCCGGTCATCAGGGAGGCGCGTGATGGTGCGCAGAGCGGGCTGTTGCAATAGGCGCTGTCGAACACGACGCCGCGCGCCGCCAGGTCGGAGAGGTGCGGGGCCCGGGTCGGGGCCTTGGCGTAAATTGGCAGCGCGGCGGCCGCCATCTGGTCGGCCATGACGATCAGGATGTTCATCTCAGTTCCATTGCGGCGGCGGCGCATGTGGGTCCGGAGACCCCACGATCGCTTGACATTTCGGGCCGATCGTTCGCCTGATCGACGGGTCCGTAAAGATACGATCCCTTCATGGGTCCGATGAGGGCCACTCATGCGATCCAGCCAGCTCCGCCCGCATCTCAACGAGCTCTTTGTGTTCGCCGTGGCGGCCCGGACGCGGAGCTTCAGCAAGGCCGCCCGCGAACTCGGGATGACCCAGTAGGCCGTGTCCCACCACGTGGCGAACCTCGAGGCGGCGCTCGGCACGCACCTGTTCGACCGGGTCTGGCGAGGGATTGTGCCGACGCAGGCTGGACAGAACCTTGAGGCGGCGTTGCAGAAGGGCTTCGCCGCCGTCGCGGAGGGGTTCGCGGCGCCATGCGGCGGCGCTCGCACCGACGCATCACGATCCACACGACTTCGCGGTCGCGGCCCACTGTCTGATGCCCCGGCTCAAGGACCTGCGCGCGATCGCGCTCGACGCGGAGATCCGCATCTTGACCGCCCAGACCGCCGCCGCGGCCGCCTACCTCGGTCCTCTGACTGCGGGATTGTCTTCGTCACGACGGCCTCGCTCGGGCGCGCGGCGATCCGGCTCGCCGCCGAGACCGTCGTGCCGGTCGCGAGCCCGACGCTCTCCGAAGGCCTCGGCGGGGCGCCGTCCTCCACCCCGCGGTTCGGCCAGTTGCTGCACCTGGAAACCGAAACCGGTGCCTGGCTCGACTGGCCTGCCTACGCGGAGAGGGCTGGGCTCCCCCGGCCCGACGCCGGCGCAGGCCTCGCCTTCAACAATCACCAGCTCCTGATCGAGGCGGCGCTGACGGGGGAGGGCGTCGCGCTCGGCTGGCGCCCCCTGGTCGACGGGCTCGTGCAGGCGGGCCGGCTCGTTCCAGTCGGGCCGGCGGTGACGCGCCATGACGCTGGGTACTTCCTACTGCAGCCGACGCTCCTGCCGGCCGATCCTGGCTTGGCGGCCCTGCTCCACACGGTGAGGGCGGACTTCGCAGCGACCATGGCGCGGGAAATCGAACCCCGCCCCTTCGTCCGCCTGATCGACCCAGCACCGCAGCCGTCCGCTTAGCGACCATGACCCTGGACACTGGAGAGAGCAGGGGGCCCTGGGGAACAGTCATGTGATCTGCACAGTCGGCCTCCCGCGCAGCAAATGTGCTAACATCGTTTATCAGATCGACCGCTCGCGGGGAGGTTCCCTTGCGATCAATCGCGTTGATTGCCTCCGCATGGGTCTGTCTTCTGCTATCGGCCGTGACCGCTCTCGCCGAAGACGCAGAGGATTGCCAAGCGCGCGACGTGGATCTTGCCATCCGGGGATGCACGGCCGTCATCGACGCGGGAGGCCGGCCCTCCCTCAGTTTGGGCACCGCGTATTTCTTGCGCGGTTTGGCGCTCAACGCTCAGTCCAAGTACGACCTTGCGATCGCCGATTTTCGGACCTCCATCCGTTATGATTCCACGAGCAAGATCGTCGAAGACGAACAGCCGTCCGACGTCACCGAACCGGTGAAATCTGTCACAATATCTCCCGATATCGCCGATCTCGACAGAAAGGGCGCGTCACTGCTGCTTGGCAGGCAGTACGGTGACGCCATTGCGGTCTTCACCGACCTGATCAACCTGGACCCGCGCAATGCGACCGCGTTCAACAGTAGAGGCCGGGCCTATGGTCAATCGGGCGATTTGGAACGGGCCAGATCCGATTTTTCCCAAGCCATTCTGCTGAAACCCGATTTTGCAGCAGCATTCAACAACATCGGATTCACGTACGCAAAGGAAGAGAAGTACGTGCGGGCTATTCTGGAGTACGACAAGGCCATCGATCTCGACCGCAATTTTACACTCGCTTACGTCAACCGGGCGATCGCTCATCAAAAGCTTGGGGATCACAAGCTCGCCATCTTGGATTTCGATCGTGCTCTCGCCATCACGCCAGATCACGTCTCCGCATTGGGGAACCGGGGTTGGGCGAAACTCGAGCTCGGCCTTTTTGAAAGCGCGCTAGCAGATTTGAACAAGGCGATCGCCCTCAGCCCGAACTTGGATTGGGCCATCAACAATCGGGGGAATGTGTATGCCAAAAAGCAGAATTGGGACGAGGCATTACTGAACTACAATCGAGTCTTGCAGATCAACCCCGATTCACCGCTTACATTGCGAAACCGAGGCAAGATCTACGCTCAGCGAGGGGACTACGACAGGGCTATTGTCGATTATGACAAGGCGATCGCTCTGAAACCCGATTATGCAGATGCCTACACCAGCCGTGGCATAGCGTTGGGAATGCAGGGGAGGCACAAAGATGCACTGGTCGACTTTCAAAAGGTCGTCGCTCTGAAACCGCAGATGGCGGAGGGTTACAGCAATCGTGGCTACTCTTATTTTAGGCTGGGCGAGATCCGGCGCGCGCAAGCCGATTATGACCAGGCACTAAGCTTGGATCCGGAATATGTTCAGGCCTATATCAACAGAGCAAATCTCTTCAATCAGCAGAACGACATCTCGAAAGCGATCCGGGATTTCACCCAAGTCATCAAGCTTCAGCCGGACCGTGCGGACGTCATCAAGGACCGGGGAACCGCCTATGCCCGGGCGCAGGATTTCGCCAAGGCGAGAGCCGATTATGACACAGCGATCAGACTAAAGCCGGATTTTGCCGAAGCCTATAATGACCGAGGATACCTGAACACCAAGATGAACAAGCCGACCGAGGCTATGCGCGACTATACAAAAGCTATCGATCTCAAGCCCGACTTCGCACTGGCACTCCTTAATCGGGCGAATGTCCATCTTGCCAAGAACGACTATCGGAAAGCCTTAACTGACCTGGATGCTGCTATAAAGGCAAAGAACAATTACGCGGAAGCTTATGCCAACAGAGGGCTCGCCTATGTCAGGACGGGCAACCTCACGCGGGCAATCCAGGACTACGACGAAGCGATCAGGATACGGCCTGACTTCAAGTTCGCCATTGACGGTAGGACCGCAGCCCTCAAAGCAAGACGGTGAGATGCACGAGGCTTGTCGCTGCCTCTAGTGAGAAGCGGCGCGTCGAGGTCGCGTGCAGCGGGCGATGCCCCTCAGTGCCGAGCATCAACGGGAGCTGCTGGGCAAGTTCACCGTCGTCATCCGCGCGACCGTCAAGGGCGATCTTCTCGTGGCCGCGTTGCAGGGCGCGCTCGGTGGACTGATGTTTTGGTTCCTGGAAATTCATGCGCCGGTGTTGGGCGCCGTCCTCATGGCATTCCTGTCCCTGATGCCCGCCGTCGGTGCGGCCCTGGTCTGGCTGCCGGTTGCCCTGTACCTGCTCGTGACCGGATCGGTCTGGCAGGGCGTGACCCTGATCCAGTACGGCGCGCTGGTGATCGGCTCGACCGACAATATACTGCGCCCTCTTCTGGTCGGCAAAGACACGCAGATGCCCATCGGTGTACGCATCCACACTTTGCAGGACCGAACTACAGGCGCGCATTCTCGACGTCGGCTTGAACGGGTTCATCCTCGGACCGGTAATCGCCGCGATGTTCGTGGGCCGTCTGGGAGCTCTTCTTTCCGTCCGCTCCGCTCCTGCAGCCGACCTCCGGTCGGGCTCGCGATCACGAACGCGAATCCCTGGGTCGACCGGGCCCCGGCACGATCGACCACGTACCCTGAAGGTCAGGTTCGCCCGGCAGAGGCGAGGCGACCCGCTCTCGGCCGGTCCGTCCCAACACTAAGGCCGCCGAAAGCGGCGCCAGACGGGGCGCCAACGTGTGATGTTGGTTGATCGTGCGGCTTGAGAAGGACGGACGTCCCCAATCCGAGCTGCGGGAGGGCAAAATGGGGGCAAGGTCACCAATCGCTGGTGGTTCGGCTTCATCTCCGATGCGCTCGACGAAGGGCGCCGCCGCTGCGATAAGCTGGCGATGCCGCCCAACGTGGAAATCAGCATGATGACGTTTAAGTAGAGGCCGAGCCCACTGGGGCTGACCTCGACGGCCTCCCGCTGGCGCGGGTCGGCGCCGGCCAGGTCCTGGATGAGGTGAGCGGGCGACGGGTTCCTACCGGATACCGAAAAATTCGGTGAGGGCGGAGAGGACGGCCAGGCCCAGGACGAGGAAGACGGCGCCGCGGATGATGTCCTCGTGCATGGCCTTCTTCACCGGGCAGGCCGGCTCCCGGCACCCGACCGAGAGGTAGGGCAGGATCGGCAGGAGCCCCCGCTGGAACATGATCCCCTGATGCTCGCCGGAGATCGAGCGCCCGCAGATCTTGCACCGGTAGATCATCGCTTGCCTCCGTAGCGCCGATCGAGCCAGTCGACCGCGACCCAGGCCAGGACGACCGTGTAGGGCACGATCGTCAACGCGAACGCGATCACCTCGGCCACGATCCCAAAGCCCAGGAAGTCGAGCAGGGTATGGACGAAGTTCCACACGTACCAGGCGAAATAGACCGAGAGCCAGAAGCCGATCACGCCCGCGATCCGGGAGGTCCAGGTCTCCATCTGCTTCCACTCCGCCTCGGCCTTCGCCATCACCTTGCCGTATCGGTCGCCGTCATCCCGCTCGGCCAGGAACTTCTCCCACTCGTCATTCGTCATCGTCTTTCCCCCTGCCCTCCGGAGAACCCGTGCCCACCTCCGATGGTGATCGAGACCTCCTTCGAGCCGCACACCGCGCACGAGAACGGGATGCGGGCTCGCACATAGACGAAGTCGAGGCCGAGCCGGCGCGGGAGCGCCTCCAGGTCGACCGTCGACGTCCGCCCGCACCCGCGGCAATGCGCGTTCATGGTGTGGCGGGCGTCGATCAGGTCGCCGATCATGCTGATGACGGTCGGCGCCTTCATTCAGCAGATCTTCGGATTGGAGCATAAGCCCCGAGCAATGGAAGATATGGTCCGCTCCATTATCACGACGGGATCGATCATCAAATTCAGGTTGTCGCCCTGAGCGAGAGCCGGCCGGATATACTGACCCGCGGCATTGGCCCAGAGGCCGGCGGCGATGGCGATCAGGATCAGCTTCGTCGAACGGTCCATCATGCTCTCTCCTTTTGCTGCGGCAGCTCCATGAAGCCACCTGTTCGGTCGATCTTCCAGATCCGCTCGCCGGCTCGGGAGACCGCGAGATCCCCCCCTCTCCGCAACGGTTCTCAGGACCGCCAGGACGTCCGCCCGCTGCCATGCGGTCGGCGTGGCGGGATCGGTCTCGGCACATATGCCGTTGGAGGAATCCCGACCCGGCATGGCCCTTGAAGGCGTTCGCCCGCCGCACGTAGCCGCGCAGCACCTCAATGGACTTGTGGCGCGAGACCTCGGCGATCCGGAGCACGTCGACCTCCCGGTCGGCAGCCGAGGTCACGAAGCCGGCCTGGAGCGAATGGCCTCCGAACTCGGCGGCGTCATGCCCGGCCTTCGCGGCGTAGAGCTTCACCAAGTCCGCGGCGCTCTTGTCAGTCAGGCGCTCGGGGCGGACGGTGTCGGCCTTGGTGATGGGGCGGAACACGGCCCCCGACGTGATGCCCGCGGCCTGCAGCCACGCGCGGACGGCGTCGACGGGGCGGATGCTGCGGCCGTGCGGGACCGCGATCTCCACGCCCTGCCCTTCCTGATCGGTCTTCGACCGCGGGCGAGCCTCAACGACCGCGCCGTCGCCGTCTAGGCCGATGGCTTAAAGGTGCTATCCTCGCCACCCCATCCAATTGGCTCACGGCGGCGGACATGTCCGAGGCATTGCGTCATCAGGCACTCGCCGAGCGGTATGCCCGGTTCGCCCAGGACGAAGTCCATGGAAACTCCCCGCTCTACGAGATGATCTGCTATTGCGTCGCTCGGTCCGATCCGGTGCTGGATTTCATCGCCACCCTCCCCCGGGAGCGGCAGCAACCAAACCTTTTCCTGGCGGCGCTGCGGCAGGTCGCCGGCGTTCCGCGCGACCAGGACGCGCTTGAAGCGGCGGTATCTGCACATAGCGAGAGCATTGCCGATTTGATGCGCAGCCGGACGACGCAGACCAACGAATGTGGCCGATGCGCAGTTCTCCTGCCGCTGCTGGCGCAACTTCGGCAGCCCATCGCCATCATCGAGGTCGGCGCCGCGGCCGGCTTGTGTCTGGTCCCCGACCTCTACGGCTACGACTACGGCCGGGTGATCATCGAGGCCCCGGAGGCCTGCCGCTCCATAGCCCCCGTGCTGCGTTGCGACGCCTCCCCCTCGACACCGCTGCCCACCGGCCTTCCCTCGATCGTCTGGCGGGCAGGCCTCGACATCAAGCCCTTGGACGTATGGTCCGCGGAGGACATGGCGTGGCTGAAGACGCTCGTCTGGCCCGAGCAGATTGAGCGCCAAGCTCGCCTAGACGCCGCGATCGAGGTAGCCAAATCCAACCTGATCCGCATCGAACGTGGCGATCTCGCTTCAGACCTTCCACGCCTTGCCGCCGCGGCCCCGCCCGGCGTGCCGCTAATCGTATTCCACACCGCGGTGCTCGCCTACGTTCCCGACTTAGTGGTCAGGGAGGCCTTTGCCCGCACGGTTCGCGACCTCGGAGCTATCTGGATTAGCAACGAGATGCCCGAGGTGTTCCCCACCATTGCCCAGAAGGTGGCCGTGCAGAAGCCGGGGCGGTTCTTGCTCGCGGTAAACGGAGAGCCGAAGGCGTGGACAGCCCCCCATGGACAATGGATGGAGTGGCTGCGCTAGGCACCCGGGAAATTCGACTAGAGCCGCCCGGAGGCTTGGCTGGCCCAGGCCGAGATCAGGGAGGGCCCGGTGTTCTGCTCGGTCGACCGCCACGGCCGGCTCGGGGCTAGCCTCAACGACCGCGCTGTCGCCCGCGTCGTGCAGGGGCGGCTGGCGCCGCCGGCATCGACCCGGCCGCCTTCTCCGGATACTCCCTTCGCGCCGGCTTCACCACGGCTGCGGCCGCGCGCGGCCTCGAGGAGCGCGAGATCGCCAAGGTGACCCGGCACCGGTCGATGACCGTGCTGCGGCGGTAGGGCGGCGGTTTGCTAAACCGTTATACGGGGTCATCGATGCCGGAGGTTCGCGAGGCCCCGCCCAGGAGAACGGGGCCGCCCCGCCGCCGACGGTACAAAGGGGTGAGCAGAATATTCAGTATGTTCTAATATCCTAGTGTTATCGTCCCCATCGGGAGAGGGTCTGCTTTTCAGTCCTAGGGTGTGGCTCACACGCGTTTCAATGCGCTCTCCAGCAGCCTTTGGGGAACTCGGGCTATTGGAGCCCGCGCGCCGAACTACACCGAAGGTGGGTATGGTAACCCATAGGCCAGAGCCTTGAGAGCGAACATGATCGCGAAAAACGCCGCGACCCACAGCTGGGGAGTTGCTTGGCCTCGAACTTGTCCTGGATCAACATGACTGTGGCAATCAGCGACCTCCTCCGTAGTAGGCACCACGGTCACCACCAATATAGGGATATGGGTAGTATCCTCCATAGTAGTACGGCGTGCCGTAATAGTACGGCATTCCGTAATAGTATGGTGCACCATAGTAGCCATAGTAGGGGGCTCGATATCCGCGGAAGCCTCCGTGGTACCTGTATTTATACTTATGGCCCACCGTTTCTACGCAGCTTGGCACACTCGTCTTAGCGGGGCTGCAACCAGCATCTGGTTCGGAAGCCAAGGCGTGGGCAGCGCGGTTTGGTCCCTTCAAAGCAGAGATGGGAGCCGCCCAGATGGGCGAGGACGCGAACAGGGTCACTCCTGCGGCGAGCACGGTTGACGCAATGCAGCCATTAACAGGACGCATAAGCTCCTCCGTTGGTAGCATTATATACTAATATGTTACTATCGAAATATAGTAGCATGTTACTGTTGAGATAGCGAATGGGCGGGGCGTTGACTCAGATCACATTTTCCAGATCGGGTATGTAACTGCTTCGCTTAAGTAGAGGGCTTCAATTTCGGTGCCCTCCCTATATGGAGGAGTAGGCTGATGGGAAAGATTGTAAGGGGGAATGACCACCACTTATCTACCTGCTTTCCGGGACCCGCTCCGACCCTCTATCTGTTCGCCCGGGCCTATCCGGCGAGTCGTCGCCATCAGTGTCGCGCGGCGACCTCCTGGAGCTTCAACATCCGGTCCATGATAGCCCGCAGCTCCGCCTGAGCGTCATCCGCCCGTTTGCGTTCGTGGTGGATCGTGCGGGCGCGCGCTCGTCCGCCACGGGCTCAGCGCGGGCGACTTCTCGACCACGGCTGCGGCCGCGCGCGGCCTCGAGGAGCGCGAGATCGCCAAGGTGACCAGGCACCGCTCGATGACGGTGCTGCGGCGCTACATCCGGGATTGGCAAGGTGCTGATGACGGTCGCCCGCCACGCCACATGGCGCCAGTCGTCCGAAGTCATGCGGGCCGTCACGGCGACGAAGATAAAACCAGGAAGCCGTCCCGGCCGCGCTCGGTCCAGTAGCGGTCGACCCAGCAGAGCCCGTCGTATCGGTATACCATCGACGGATCTGGTGATGGCGACCCTGGTATTGCACAACGGCGTAAGGTATTATTCGAGGGCTAAATAGCTTGCTATCGACTTTCCCGCCGGCCCTCGTGGTCGGCGGTTCTGCTTTCGGTGAGCGTTATACCCCTTTCCGCAGACATCTGCCTGCCGTGCACTCGCACGCTGCGTTCCTCTCCTATTCCCGTGCGCAAGGCAGTTGCTTCGACTGGGGCGGCCTTGCTGGACCGTTCCCTCACGAGTAGCTCTGAAGGTCGTGACGGTCTGCCCAAGTGGCGGCGCTGAGGACTATTGGGGCGCTATCGTCCGTACCGTCCGAAGGTCACACAGCTTCGGAAACACGCAGATATATCAACACTTTCGTTTCGGATGGATATCGGACGGTAAGGGCGCAAGTCCCGGGCAAGTCCCTCCGGCACCGCAACGACATGAAGCTGTTGATGGCGATGGACGACCGCCTACTTGGCGACATGGGGCTCTCCCGCGGCGAGATCGAGCACGCGGTGGATCGCGGTCGCTGACGCACTTAGGGATGGGAAGTCCACGGACATCATGCGGTAGACGGCGTATGCTCCAGGGATTTCCTGGAGGCCATCTACATGCCGATCGGCGGTCACTCCCCTACCGGGCTCGGTTGGTGTCCAACTACGTTATCCTGGCCCTCCTCCGACGGCTACAGGACGCTGGTGCCCTGTCGACATTGACTCGAGTGATTAACGCCAGCGGTTGCCGGAGAACTTCAATGCCATGGCGAAAGGTCTCGCGCTCTCGCTGGAACGGCAGGAGCGCATCGACCGGCTCAAGCGGTTTCTGGCGCCGCAAGTGGCTGAACTCGTCGATCGAAGCGGCGACGGATCCTTGCTGGACGCGCGGCGTACGCTCGTCGTCGCCCCATTCTGCGACCTGCGAGGCTTCACGGCCTTCTCGGCCAAGGCGCCGCCGGAGGAGGTCAAGAGCGTGCTATCGGACTACTACGAGGCGCTCGGCCGCGATCGCGGCGCATGGGGCGACGCTAGCGAGCTACACGGGCGACGGAGTCATGGTTCTCGTCAATGCCCCTGTGCCGGCGGAGGACCCTGGGAGGCGGTCCCTCGATCTCGCCGCTGACACAGACAAGCGTCCAGGCGCTCGTTAGAAATTGGCGGGCCTTGGGACAACACTGAGTGGGCCGGGTTTTTAGCATCTACTCACTCGATCAGTTCGTCAGCGGCAACGAGGAGAGAGTTAGGCACCACCAGGCCCAAAGTTTTTGCTGTCTTCATATTGATCAACAGATTGTATCGTGTCGGCTGCTCCACGGGCGTTTCCGCAGGGTTAGCACCTCGTAGAATCTTGTCTACGTACTGGGCGTGACGACGGCTCACGCCTAGTGTATCCCAACTGTACGCAATTAGGCCTCCTGCCCTGACCGCTTCCGGAGATTGATAGATTGCAGGTATACCTGCCTGCGCGATGAGATCCGGCAGTCTGTCAGCCGGGGTGCTCAAGATTGTCTCGCTGACCACGACGAGCGCGTCGACTTTGAGCTCTCGGAGCTTCGCCACTGCGCCGGGTATATCGCCCGGCGCTTGGACCTCGACCACCTCAACCTTCAAGTCGAGTTGCTGGGAAGCGACAGGCACCTCGATCGCTACCCTCCGCTTCGCCGTCTCGTTGAGAGCATTGGTAAGGACCCCAAATTTCCGCGCACTAGGTACTAGCTCGTGCAGAATTTGGAAATTCTTGACGATGTACTCTCCCGTGATGATACCGGTTACGCCGGTCACGTTTGTACCGGGCCGTGCGAGGGTTTGTACTAGGCCTGCCCCGACAGGATCGGCGATGAAAGAAAAGACGATCGGGATCTCTGATGTCGCATCCTTCACGGCCCGAGCTACCGTGGATGACGGACCTACGATTACGTCCGGTCTCAGTCCGACGATTTCTGCCGCTAGCCCCGGAAGACGCTCGTACCGCCCTTCCGCTTCTCTTCGCTCGATTGTTAGGTTGCGGCCCTCGATCCAGCCCAATTTGCGTAATTCTTCGTCAAAGACCACGTACCCAGCCCCGACACACTTGGAAGGGCACAGCATCCCTATTCGAGCGCTCTTGTTCGATGTGTCGGCAGCTACGTGCCCCGTCATCGAGACGAAGAGGCAGAGAGAAGCAATGGCTAACCGCATCCCGCAGTCCCCTATGTCAAGTCGCCTCAATTTGATGAGGCCGTCGAGGAGGAAGTCACGGCTCAACTAGCGGTGCCAATCGGTACGTGGCTAATCCGACATCCACCAGATGACCGCCTCGTCAGGTCTAGTTTGTAGCTGTTGGGCGGGCGATCGCAAGCCGGGCTTGCCGCGATCGGGGCTGTTGCGCAGCGAATTCTGCGACCCCGGCTCTTTTCGACGTCCGGAGTTCCAGTTCTGTGATCATCAAGACGCGCCTCTCCCGTAGCTGATCCTCCTCATCGCCAGCGTCGTGCCCGGGCGGCCCTGTCGGCTTCTGGCGCGACCTCAATGTGCAGGGCGGGTCGGATCCGGCCGAGATGATCGACTTTGCCAAGGCATCGTCGGCGTTCTTTCCGCAGCTCGCGGAATGGTACATGTAGGTGAACGAGGAGTGGTACCGGGAAAACTGGGCGCCGGAGGACGAGGAGGCTTACGGGTAGGGCGTGAGAAGAGATGGATAAAGATGGCCCACGTAGGCGCGGCAAGTCGTAGCTTGTCTGAGACAGTGCGAGGGGCCCAGCCGCCGAGAGATTGGTTCTGAGCCGCCGGCAATCCGTTTCCCGGTCTGTGAGGGCCGAAGCGTTCGCACGGGTCATCGCGTGAAGCGGGCGCTCTCGTTTGGCACCGCGATCCCACTGACCAGCTCGGGGGTGTGCCGCAGGCCGCAGGCTTCGACCATGCGCCGCGACGGGATGTTGGAGGCGGAGACGAACTCGTGGACATGGGTGGCGCCGAGCTCGTGAAAGACGCTGTGGACCATCCGGGCGTTGATCAGGGTCCCCAGACCGGTGCCCCGGCGAGACGGCTCCACCGCGGCGAGCCCGCCCCAGGCATAGCGAGCGTATCGACTTTCGGCGTTGTGGCCCATGCTGCCGTGCGCGGTTGCCACGACCTCTCCGTCCTCGGTACCCACGACACTCGTTATCGCTGGGACGAGCGCCCCGACCAGGAAGGAGCCGGAGAACGGCATGACGCCCACCGAGGCCATCAGGCCCTGGATGCGCGACGTGTATTCGCCCTCAGGATCCGTCGGTCGCGCGAGGTCGACCAGTCCCGCCGGCAGGCCGCGGGCGACGATCGGCTCCGAGGCCGCCAGGGCGGCATCGCGGTCGGCGAGAAACACGTTCCAGGTATCCAAGCGAAAATTGCGAGCGGCGAGCCGTGAGCGTAGCTCTTCGGCCCGATCGGCGGGGAGCAGGCGGAACCCGCAGATGCCGTCTTGGTCGAGGTACGCTTCTATTCGGTCCCAGCCGAACCGGTCCAAGTCGTCGCAACTCATGAAGCGGGCGGTCTGGCAAGCGCCGGGCGTTGCGCTGATGATGTCGTTACGCTGCTCCGCGAGTGCCTGTAGACGCTGCTGCGCCTCTGTTCCGAAGTACCCGGACATGCCCTCCCTCCTTTGGACTTAACTGCGCATTTGCATTCTAACATGGCCATCTCATGCCCTTAAAGCCAAGCTTGCCTTCCTTGCAGAGGAATGCAGTAGAAATAGACTGCTGAGTAGCTTGCTACCGACTTTTCCCGCCGGCCTTCGTGGTCGGCGGTTTTGTTTTCGGTAGTCGGCCTCTATCTGATCTGCACGAATGAAGGCGGCGGTCTGCTAAACTGCTATACAGGGTTGTGGATGCCGGGGGTCTGAACCTGTTCCAGGCAGCCGTCGCGCAGCGAAAAAATCCGGTCGAAACGGCCGTAGATCTTTTCATCGTGGCTGACCACCACCACGGCGGCGTTGCGGTCCCGGGCGACCGTCTTCAGAAGATCGATGACGATGCCGGCCCGTTCGGAATCGAGCGCGGCCGTCGGCTCGTCGGCGAGGATGATGGCAGGATTGTTGGCGAGGGCGCGTGCGATCGCCACACGCTGGGCCTCTCCGCCAGAGAGCTGCCCGGGCATGGCGTCCGCGCGCCGGCCGACCTGGAGGTAGTCGAGCAAGTCCCGGGCGCGTCGCCGGGCCTCGACCGCGCCCGCACCCGCGAGCGTGAGCACCACCGCCACGTTCTCGACCGCACTCAGGAAGGGCAGTAGGTTGTGGGACTGGAAGATGAAGCCGATCTTCTCGAGCCGGAGCCGCCGCAAGTCTGATCGAAGCCAGCGGTTGTCGTACACGAGCTCGCCCGCGAGCCTCAGTCGGCCCTCGCTTGGCTCCAGGATGCATCCGATGACGTTCAAGAGCGTGCTCTTGCCGGAGCCACTCGGCCCGAGCAGTCCGACGACGGACCGAGGCATGACCTCGATCGACACCGCGCGCAATGCGTCGACGCGCGCCTCGCCCTCTCCGAAGTGCTTGGAGATGGCCTGGACCTGGATAAGGGCTTCCGCAGACTGGCTCATCGGATCACCCGGCAAGCGCTGTTGCAGGATCGATCCGCAGGGCGGTCCGAATGCCGAGACCGCTCGCGAGCACGCAGGCGAGCATCACGATCACGAACAGTGTCACCGCGTCGGCTGCCTCGAGCACCAGCCGTCTCGGGAAATAGTCTTTGACGGCGTGAATCATAAGCGAGCCGGCAACGAATCCGATCGCCCCCATGGCGAGCGCCTGCTGCAGGATGAGCCCCACGATCGTCGTGTCCGGTGCACCGATCAGCTTCAGGGTGGCGATCGATTTCTTCTTGTCGATGGTCAGCGTGTAGATGATCAGGGTGATGATGACGGTGGACACCACCATCAAGAGGGCCGTGAAAAGCCCGATCTGCCGACGCGCGCGCTCGACGACGGATCGGGTCAAGACGGTTTCCTGTTCGGCCTGCGTTAGCGCGGAGAGGTGCTTCCACCGTCTGACCTCGGAAGCGAAGGCCTCCGGCGATACACCGGCCTGGAGGTCGACCACGACGGCATTGACGGTCCCGGTCGCGCCGCTTGCGGCTCCCCGGGCCAGTTCGCGGCGCGCCGCCGGCGGGGCGAGTTCGGATTGCAGGACCTGGGCGTCGCGCAAGGTGATGAAGATGACGGGATCGCCTCCGGAGGCGACGATCCCGTCGGTCAGTCCGACGACCCTGAAGACGTCGCGACCGAGGGTGATCCGTTCTCCGAGCACCAGGCCGGTGCGCCGGTCCGCGATGGCCTCATAGCGGCTACGCATGATCGGCCGACCGGCCACGACGGCGGGCGGGCGCCCCGGGCGGTCGGTCTCGATCCCGATGACCTGCAGCCGCAGCGTCCGGCCGTCATGGGTGGCTTCGACCGTTTGATAGACGACGGAGCCCGCGCCGGCGACACCCCAAAGGGAGGCGATCGCGGCGCGGGTGTCGTCCGGCAGGCGTGAGGACTCGGCGAAGGGGCCCCGGGTCCGCGCTTCGACCACCCATACGTCGGCACCGGCCACGCGCGAGACGGTCAATGCCTCGGCCACCAGTCCGCGATAGATGGCGATCATGGACAGGACGATGCCGAGGAGCAGCGAAAGCCCCACGCAGGTCAGCAGAAATCGGCCGAGATTGTGGCGGATGTCCCGGACTGCCAGGTTCATGTCGGCCTCACCGGATCTGTACGGGCCGTCCCACGACGAGGCGTTCGCCGGAGGCGACCACGGCGACGCCGGTCGGCAGTTCGGTGCGCAGCAGAAGCCGGCCGTCGAGGAGCCTGTCGGCAAAGTCCACCGACCGACGCGCCAGCTTCCCGTCCTCCACCGTCCAGACCGTGCCCGACCTGCCGTCGTAGCCTTCCACCATGGTCAGCGGTACCGGGATGGCGCGTTCGGCGACCCGCTTGCGGACAGTCACCTCCGCCTGCTCCCCGAGAAAAAGGTCCTCCGTATGGGCCTTGCAGCGGACGTAGATGCGACGCTCCTCGGTGACGCGATCACTCTCCAGATCGATGCGGATGATCTCGCCCTGGAAAACCCGGTCCGGCAGCGAGCGAAGCCGCACGGTGGCCGGCTGGCCGACGGCCAAATCGCCTGCAACGCTTTCATCCACGTAGGCGCGCACCCAGACTGTCGCCGGGTCCACCAGCGTGAAAACGGCTTCCCCAACGTTGGCGACCACGCCCAGTTCCTTGTGCCGAGCGATCACGCGGGCATCGAAGGGCGCCGCTAGGACATGCTGGTCGAGCAGAACCTGCTCGAGCTTCTTCTGCGACGTCGCGTCGGCAAGCGCGGCTTCCGAAACCGCGAGATCGGCGGCGCTCACTTGGGCGTCGGACTTGGCGATGTCGGCCGCCGCCTGAGTGTCCTCGGCAACCTCCCGCGAGACGGCCCCGCGCTCGACAAGGGTCTGGCGGCGCTCGTTGCTCTGAGCTTTCTGGGCGAGCACTACCCGGGCGCGCTCCAACTGGGCCCTCGCTTTCTCCCGGCTCGCCTCCGCCTGGCGGATCGCCGCATCCGCCTTGGCCAATCGCGCGCGATGCTCGTCGTCGCGCAGCCGCGCC
Source organism: Prosthecomicrobium sp. N25 (assembly GCF_037203705.1). Lineage (NCBI taxonomy): Bacteria > Pseudomonadati > Pseudomonadota > Alphaproteobacteria > Hyphomicrobiales > Kaistiaceae > Prosthecomicrobium > Prosthecomicrobium sp. N25. The sequence goes on along the minus strand of NZ_JBBCAT010000001.1, from coordinate 776,654 downwards.
AGGACCTGACCCTTCAGAACCATGTCCCCCTGGTCGGCGAGAAGTTCCGAGAGGACGCCGCCCGCCTCAAAGCCGACTCGCGATAGCACCTGCGCTTCGATGCTGCCGACCCCGAATACCTCGACGGATACCGCGGTCTCCGCGGCAACGACCGTGACCGGCGCGGGACGCGTACTCCAATAGGCAATGGCCGCGGCAGCCGCGATCGCGCCCACGACCCCGATCACGACGGCACCTCGCCGATTCATTGAGACCTGATCCCGATTACATTGCCTGAATCTTTAATCATTAGGAGCAGCTGATGCAATCACTTGCGGTCCGTCCTGCGCGTCGGCGGACCCCGCCAAACTTAGTTTCGGACGGAATTCGGACGGTCGGACGGTGATCCGGGCGTGAGCCAGGACGATCCCGTCGGTCACCGGACACGACGAGAGAGGGTGGTCGACGACTTCCCGCCAGGCCCCTGCAGCAGAAGCCCGCGACCGACCAGTAGGCCCACGGCATGGTCACGCCCGCATCCGGAATTCGCCACATTCCAACCTGCCGCGGCGAGATAGACGTACTCGCCCTTCTGGTAGCCGACGACTGCAGCGGCTCCCTGGGTGGGTCGCGTCTGCTCGAGGTCGACGATGCCGCGGCGGATGTGCCTCTGGATGAAGTCCCGGACCTGTTCGAGGACGACCTGGTCGTCGCGCCGTCCGATGCTACCTCGAAACGAAAGCCAGACCTTGAAGACGGCAGCGGCAGCATCGCCGTGATCGAGGCGCTGGACGCCTACGCGACTGCGTTCGCTCACCCGAACCGGGCGAACTGGTCGATTGATCGCCGACGTCCGCTTCGGCACTCGGACCACGGCCGGCGTCACGAGGTGTTCAGCTGCCCGGTGCCGGAAAGGGCCGCGGCCAGCCGCGCGCCTCGCGCCGGCTGACCTTGTCGACTGCCAACGATCACGACAGAGCCGGATCCGGGCGTGCACGGCGGGTTCCGGCGCGGGACCGCTCGACGAGATTGGTCAACAAAGCTGTCAACGGGGCGGATGCTTCATGATCCGTTCAAAAGCCGCCCTCCGGGGGATCCTCTCGCCGGTCCGCGACCGGCTCGCCGCACTCTGGACTGTGGACGACCCGCGGCTCCTCGATCTCAGCCGCCGCGGGGTTCGATCGCGACGGCGCCGTCCTGGTCGGCCACGTCTGGCTCGTCGCCGGGATCGTCTAAGCGGTGAAAAGCCGTATGCGCCCGACCGAATGGGCCGGCGGCCTCGGTGTCGGCGCGGCGGTCGCGGCCGGCTGGATCTTCACCGACGCGCTCGCTGCGTCGAGCTTCGATCCCACCCCGGTCCGCAGCCTCTCCTTTACGGGGCCCTCGGCCAATACCCTGATGCTCGTCCTGAGCTCGGCAACCGCGCGCCTGGACTTCGACACCGCCCTCGTGCCGGGCGTCTTCATCGGCGCCTTCCTGGGCGCCTGGCGCGGTGGCGACCTGAAGCTGGAGGGGTTCCGGGACGGCCAGTCGATGCGCCGCTACATCGCCGGCGCGGTCATGATGGGCTTCGGCGGTATGCTCGCCGGCGGCTGCGCGGTCGGGGCGGCGTCTCGGGCGCGGCCGTCTTCGCGTCCGTCGCCTGGATGACGCTCGTGGCCATGTGGGCCGGCGCGGGCCTGGCGGACTGGCTCGTCGACCGCGCGGCACCCGACACGGTAGCCCCGACCGGCGCGGCACCGACCCCGGGCTGAGCCTGCACGACGCGGTCCCGTGCGCACTGTCCCACTTTAAATTAGTTATATCTAATGTTATGGTTGAGCCATACTGCAAGAGGAGGCAACCTCATGTCTGCGACGAGTCTCTCGACCGCGGATCGGCCCGCCGTCCGCGGGGGGATCGATTGGTCTCCCTATATGGTGGGGATCGGCATCGGCGTCCTGAGCTGGGTCGTCTTTGCCGTCGTCAACGCTCCGCTCGGAATCACCACCGCGCTTTCCCAGGTTTCGGGCGGGGCCGCCATTCCGCTGATCGGCGCCGAGGCGGTCGCCAAGAATGCCTACTGGGCCAAGAACCCCTTCGTGCTGGACTACGGCACGCTCTTCCTGGTCGGCGTCTTCCTGGGCGGCGCGGCCTCCGCGGTCGCGGCGGGCCGCTTCCGTTTCGAGACGGTGCCCTCCGTCTGGCGCGAGCGCTTCGGGCCCTCGACTGGTCGCCGCATGGTCGCTGCGTTCCTGGGTGGTCTGATCGCCATGTACGGCGCGCGCCTCGCCAACGGCTGCACCAGCGGCAACGGCATCTCCGGCGGTCTCCAGCTCGCGGTCTCCGGCTGGACGTTCCTCGTCGCCATGTTCGCGACCGGCCTCGCGACCGCCGCCATCCTGTTCCGCAAGGCCTGAGGAGGACCCGTCATGACCCTTCCCGTCACCGGCCCTGGCGCCTTCGTGCTCGCGGTCGTCTTCGGCTTCGCATTCGGCTGGCTCCTGCACCGCGGCCGCGTCGCCGACTACGACACGATCGTCAACCAGTTCCGCCTGCGCGACTTTACGGTCCTGAAGATCATGCTGACCGCGATCGTGGTCGGCGGCATCGGCGTCCTCGCACTCATCGACGTCGGCATGGCAAAGTACCATGTCAAGGACGCCAACATGCTCGCCGTCGCCCTCGGCGGCGCGATCTTCGGCATCGGCATGGTCGTCTACGGCTACTGCCCGGGCACCGCGATCGCCGCCATGGGCGGAGGCAGCCTGCACGCCGCGGTCGGCTTCGTCGGCATGATCGCGGGCGGAATCCTGTACGGCCTGTCCTTCCCGTGGCTGCGCGACAACGTCATCTCGGTCGCCCAGTGGGGCAAGATGCGCTTGCCGGAGCTCACCGGCCTCTCCGATCTCACCCTGTTCGGTCTGCTGGCGCTGGTGGCCGTCGTCGCCTTCGCGCTCGTCGAGCGGAGCGGCGCGGCTCGGAGCCCGCAGGGCTGATCGACCGCGCCCGTTGGTCGCTTCCGCGGGGCTGTCCCGCACGAGTGGCCGGCTGGCCTTCGGTCCGAATCGGCTACAGGATCGGGGATGACCTCCGATCCTGCCGAAACCCTCTCGATGGCCGAAGCGGCCGCGCCCCGTTCGGCGCGCGTCGGCGTCGCCCTGCTGTTCTTCATCCAGGCCTGCTGATCGGCGGCTGGGTGCCGCACATTCCGATCGCCAAGGAATGCTGCATACGGTGCGGCCGGCGTGCGCCGATCAAACTTGCAGACTACCCGCCCGAGATGATCTTCACCTCAATCAAGCCGAAGCTCGTGTGCTCGGGATGCGGCGCAAAGGGCATCGAACTCGATCTCATGCCCGACTGGCGCGAGTACCAAGCGCCGGGGCGGATCTGAAAAGCGGAACTCGCGAAAATGAGCGCCGTTCGTCGACATCGCGCTAGTGCCGCAAAACAACGTGCCTATTCGGATTGGCTGCTTGGGGCGGGAACCGCTACCAAGTCAACGTTCTCCGCGCGTCGAACGATCTTACTAGAGGGTAGAGTCGATCTGGTCGCGGCCGAAAAAACCTTCTGAACGCCGAGGTTTTGTTGGTATGCTTATTGGTATTCAACTTTCATGACGCTATGAATGTTCAATTATGGAAGCAACTTGTTGGAAATGAGTGAGTCCTCTCCTGGGCACCAGCACTTCCCAACCTGTTGATCCATTGATATTTTAGGGTTTTCGGGCCGCTCACCGGTACACAGGAGCGGTACACATGGTGCTTGCCATGACCAGACCCACGAAGCGCGCCGACAGCTCCCACCATCAGTTTCGCAAGCGGGTACCGCACAACATTCCGCGCGGCGATGCGCTCATTCTAACTATCCCCGGGATCGACGAGCCGATCGGCGTCACGATCGGGAATGAGATCAAATTCTCGCTTCGGACGCGCGACCCCGCGGAGGCGAAGGCGCGAACGGCTGCTGCCAATGCGCAAATCGAACTGCGCTTTAAAAACTTGCGGGAGGGGCCGAATAAACTCACTCACAAGCAACTTGTCGCGCTTTCCGGCGAGGCTTACCGACTCCTCGTTGCGCGGTACCAAGACGACCCCGGCTCGTGCGATATATGGGCATGCGTGAAGGCCAACAACCGGGCAGCCCGTGAAGGACGGGTCAACGACGTCCCATTGTTAGACCCCGACAATCTCGAACGCGAGCGGTCTGCAGTTGGTCGATTTGGCCCCGACCTAACATCGGGACTGAACGCGCTGCCTCTGGGCCCCGAAGTGCTCGAAGCTCGATACGGCAAACTCGCCGATTGGGTGCTGTACGCCAACCAACTGCATATCAGTCGGCAGTGCCGGACGAACTTCATTGTGCAGATCGATCAGGCAGTCACGGACGCGGCTTGGCGACTGAAGCGCAATGCCGCTGGCGACTACACCCCCGACCCCAAGGCTGACCGGTTCCCTCCGATCGAAGCGGCAAAGCCGAGCCTCACTCTGGACGAGTTGTTTGATCGGTGGAAGGCAGAGCGACAGCCGGCGGCAAGCACGATCGCTACGTGGAGTTCTGAGTTTCGTGCCCTCAAGGCGCACATCGGTCACAATGATGCAAAGCGGGTCACGAGAGCCGACGTAATACGTTTTAAGGACGCTTTGATTGCAAACGGGCGCTCTGCAAAGGCAGTGCTGGACGGCCCGATCTCCGCATTAAAAGCGGTTTTCCGCTTCGCGGTAGACAACGGGCTTTTAGCCGGAAACCCGGCCGAAGACATCCGGATCGTCGTGAAAAAGCGAGCCGGTGAAAAGATGCTTGGCTACACAGACGACGAGGTCGCGCGACTTCTTTCTATGTGTCCTCGCGAGACCAACGCCGCCCGCCGCTGGCTCCCGCTGCTCGCCGCATGCACCGGTGCTCGAATCGGTGAGCTTGCCCAACTCCATGGAAAAAACATCAGCGACTCGACCATGTTCATAACTCCGGCCGAGGACGGAGGCACTTTGAAGAACCCGGGATCAGAACGTGAAGTCCCAATCCATCCGGCACTGGTCAAGGCTGGATTTATTGAATTCGTTAGAGCACGCGGCGATGGCTCCTTGTTCTACACGCACACTTCGGGACGCCCGGAAGCTCGTCATGCATCCAAAGGGGTAACAAACCATCTCGCCACGTGGATTCGCGAGCAAGGGTTCACTGATCCCCGCAAAGCGCCGTCTCACGCTCTCCGGCACTGGTTCAAGACCAAGTGCGCAGAGCTTGGCATCCCGGACTCAATCGCCGATGCGATCCAAGGACATTCGCCGAAGGGAGTTGCAGGCAGGTACAGGTCTATCAGCATGGCGCTGAAAGCTGACGCGATATCAAAGATCCCCATTCCCGGGCAGAGCTGATCCGCATCCGGCCAGAGTTGAGGGCGTATGCTTATCGTTCATTGCGGGTCATCGATTTTGCCAATGTTGTGATCTTTTTGTTGCTGAACAGAATTGTTGCGGGCCAATTGCAATTTTTGGCGTGCATCCTCGATTTCGTTCATTGCTTGATCCAACAGATTCAAAGCTCGCTCAATATAAGCACGCCCGTCGTCGGTGAGATGCATCTCGGACTTGCCTACCTTTTGAAACAGTGTAAGTCCGGTCGCATTTTCGAGTTGCCAGATACGTGTACTGATTGTTGGCTGTTGAATATTATCTGAGCGACCTGCTTTTGAGCAACTATGCGTCGATACTACTGCTGCAAAAGTGAGTAGGTTCACGAGATTGCAGTCACCTTCCCACTGCCCATGCTTTGTTGAAGAGCCCTTCATCACCCAACCCATGAGACGCCTCCCTCTTTGATCGTAATCGCCTACCAGCCTTCCAATCATATGTCATCGGTTTTCCGATTAGACAAAGTATTTGTGTGTTGTTCTAAAATTCTTCATTGACGACTCATGTTCAAATGGCGTACAAAACTCTCGCGGCGAGCCCACATCAAGCATCGAACGACACGGAGACAATAATGGACCAAGCTCAGTTCTTGGATCGCATCCCCATGCTCGATATCCCACTGCTGAAAGAGATTCGCGAGCGCGTCGACATGGAGATCGCTCGCAAGCAGACTACAAAGATTGAGGAGTACAAACGAAGGGTGGCAGAAATGGCGGCTGAACTTGACCTCGAGCCAAAGGCGTTGTTACCCACCGCGGAGAAAAGAACCAAACGAAGTGGTCACTACCGGCATCCGGATCCGGAAGAGACAAAGATTTGGAAGCAAAAAGGCCCGACTCCGAAGTGGCTCCAGAACTACGCCGGAGACAGGGAAGAACTCTTCGTACCTTCGGAGCCAACGCAGTAGTATCTACCTAAACTGGGGCCGGAGACGGCCCCGTTTTTTATGAGAAGGATACCACTTATCCCTTTGTACATTCACGTTGTGAGATTCCGTTAGGACTGCCATGCGCGCGGTATAAATACACAGTGTATTATTCATGGAGAACTTACAATGGACCAAAACAATACTCTTATACTGAAAATCAGACGCTTCTGCCGTGATCAAGTCGAATTCTATTCGGTTCGTGGCCGCAGCATTCAGACCGACGTGTTTCTCGCTATGACGAGACTCATTGATAAGAACCAGCTCGACGACGAGACCATCTCAGACTTTTTGGAGAGCGCTCGGAATTCGGTGAAGGATCGTCGCAGAGAGTCCGCTATCCTTGCCAGAGAAGCTGAGCTGGCTTTGGCTGATATCGAGAGGGAACTTCGTTAACGAAGTTGCGTGCGCGGAATTCGATGACACGGGTAATCGGGCAATCCTGAATCCGATTCGGCCGCATGAGCCATCCCGCCTACAGTTTCGTCTGAGGACCTCGCCTATTAGGATGGCCTCATAGGTGTCGGGTGCGTGTTCGACAGCTCTCCGATCAAGGGGTCACGGGCACCGAGTGAACTGGAACTTCTGCCCGTTCTGATAGCTCATTGTAAGCTTATTTCCCTTCACGGCCAACTCTACCCGGTCACTGTGGCTATCCCCCTCGCCCGAGCAAACTTGGAAGATCTGCCAGCGTCCGGATCCGCCCACGATCTTTTCAAACCGGCAGGCCTCGTCCAGACCCTGGTATCCACCGAGGGAAAACGCCAGTGGAATTTCATCCGAGGTGCCTCGACGGTTTTTGCACCATGCGGGCTTGTGAGCCCAACGCCCCACGTACTCGGGTTGCGCGGATTTGGCCTGGGCCGTTGCTTCAGAGTTGCTTGCGAGCACGACGGCAATCGAGACGACCAAGTGCCAGCGTCGCATGAGAGCCCTCCGTTTGCGATAATGATAATAGCGCGAAGGCAGCGTATCATTCCTGACGAGTTTGTCATGTGATGCGCAGACCAATGCGCCAGTTGACGAAAGACGGTAACCGGGCCGTGGTTCGCGACACCGGATGATTGATCGGATCACCATTGACGGAGCTGAAGGCGGGGCAGGCCTTCACGGCCCTATAGCTGCGAAGCTGGCGTTACCTATCAATTCAGGGAGGCAAGCAATGATGAGTGCAGCTCAGGGCATTGTGACGCTCACATTTGCCCTCTTCCCGGATTCGTCCGCGAATGCCCCGTTTAAGGAAAACTCTTTTGGCGCGCAGCCGTCCATCATGTTGATTCAGAGCGCAACCGGTAGCCCACTTGTAGGTCGATGGTTGGGCATCCAGCCCGGTGTCGAGTTCCCATTAGGCTGCGACAGCGGAGAAACAGTTCAGTACTCCGCAAACGGTACTTATGCGGGACCGGGCGCCACGGGACGTTGGCGACTCGAAGGCAATCGTCTGACGGAAGTCGTCCGAGGAAAATCGTACTCGGATCAGATCGTGTGGTCGGGACCGGATCGATATGTGAGAACCTTCCCGGGCGGTCATCGCATGGAGTTCCGGCGATGTCCGAAATGACGGCTCGACAACTTTGTCCGGAAAAGGTCCGACGTGCGTTCGCGCGAACATAAATATTCATGGAATTGAAACTTATGCCGCTTCGCGCGGAACGCAACGGGCAGCGTCATTGAATAGCCCGGGCGTGCCAACACAGGAGGTACGTACAAGACGGGATTCCGATCCCACCTTCGAACATGGGCGAGGGCGGCACCGCGGTTCAGAGGAGTGCTCGAGGGCGCCTTGGACGCGGTAAGCAGTACATCATGATTTCAAGCCGGCGCGCATCGCCGCCGGCACGACCGGGCAACGCTTACACTTACGACCCGGAGATAGCACGAGGTTGTTGGATCGGCCCGTGCGACTGGCGCTCTATCGAGAAGCCGATTGTAAAAGGGAGACCGCAGAACCGCCCCTTCCCCGCCGGCGGGTTAATCGAGATCCAATGTGCGACGGGACAGTCGTGAGACACCGAAACACGCTTTGGGCCAGTGCCGGCCCGAAGTGTGTTCCGAACATTCGTGAGTGGACGAGAACAGTGGATATGAAACTGGCGATCGGGACCGAAAGGTCTCGCCTGCGTAGCAGTTGAGTATCGAGGACGCTCTTGAAGTTTGATCTATCGCTGATTTCCAGCACTGAATTATGTTCGGCATTGAATCAGCAAATGTGTCCGCAAACTTCGCAATGCAAGTCCAGATGGCTAGCTTTCGGTCGCGATCTCGATGAATTGATGTTCTGCTGATTGAAGCGCACGACGTGTGACGTCATCCTTCTCGCTTGTTATGTTCGTTCATATCTTTGAACCTGCTGGGGAGCTCAGGCATGACCGGCAATGTTGACGATTTGGTTGGCCGCTGGACAGTTACTTTCATGAAATGGAAGTGGCTGTACGTATTCAAAGCCACGGGTGAGGTCACATGGAAAGACCCGCTGAATGGCATGACCGGACAAGGCCGATGGAAGGTGCAAGGAAACTTCGTACACCTTTCCTGGTTCAACTCCACAACGAAGGAAAGCTGGACGTTCCCGGTCAAAACGAAGGACAGTCCAGGATGGGTCGACGCTACATACGGCAAAGGCCAACTCCTTGCGACCAAGGTCGCTGAGTCTGCAAACCCTCAGTTCTACAAGGACCCGGACGCAGGAATGGCCGGGGCCGGCTTGACGTTCACCGGCGACCTATGGAGGCAGGATATCGAATTGGGTAGCAGTGCAACCGTCACTTTGAAGAACGCGGAAGGATGCACGGTCGAGCTTGATGATCACACAATAGCGAAATTAGTTACATGGTGGTATGCGAGAGATCTTTTGTACGTCGATATAGTGCCACAGAAGCCAGGGAACGCTGAACTCATTGCGAAAAAGGGTGGATCGCTAGCAACATCTATTCAAGTCCATGTCGGCTCGAATATTTCTGGTGCCGTCTATGTTGACGATTGGGCTGGATCCTACTACTCATTGAGCCATAGAGCCGTCGGAGGAAATTACTCTAAGTTTATCACGCTGGAATACAAAGACAGCGTGACAATCGACATTAATATCGATGATATCGCAGACACTCCTTCAAAGCCGAACGCAGGAGAAGGGACACTAGGAGATGGTGGCCGCCGCTTTCCTCCACGAATGGATCCGCTGTCGACGCCGCGTATCTATTCCGCGAAGCAGAAAGCAATTCAAGCCATGGCAGTTGCCTATGCTGACTTCCTGGAGGTTGCGAGAGACGGCATATTCTTCATACTCACAATCAATCCGCTCGTGGCCCCCGTACAACCGGCCCAAGTACGTCCCACTCCGAAGAACAAGCTTCCCCAGAGAATACAGCAACACTACGACAAGCCCCCGCCAGCACCGACCAGAGTTCCAGTCCGGCTCACGGAGCCATATGTGAATTTGAACCCCGGGGCGACAGCTGCTGAAAATGGACTTGGAGCTTGGCTCGACCAAGAAGCGCAGTTGGGGCGAATGGGGCTGATCAAACGCGTAAGAGGTATGCCGGAGTCGGGCGGGCCAGGAGTCCGCAATCCCGATTATCATCTCTTTACGTCTGAGACGCCAAATGCGCAGCTGAACAACATTAATACCATTGAAGACCTGACCGGGGACGCCGTCATTGCGAACAGCAAAAATATAGACAATATCATCTCAAATAACGTGGGATCCAAATCAGGAAGCCAGGCAAAGGTAATCTTTATAGAGGTCGGCGCAGGCGAGAGCGCAACGATAACGGATGAGGCAATTCGCGCCTGGAAGCTTGAGCACTTTTCGCAGCAGTTCCCACGATTGCGCAGGGTAGTCGTGATCAGGAACGCGGGAGGTGCCCGGCGGGCGGTTTTGGATCTTGAGGTTAGATAGAGGCGTAGTCAGCGTGCGTTGAACCTATCTCGCAGAGACGAGAACAACGTATTTTGTACTTACATGGCACCGTGCTGGGCTTAGATTTTATCAGAACAATCATCCACATCGCGAAATGAGACATTGTCCCGGCTCGTTCACGGATTTTTCAGTTGCGTTCTGATCACAGTGGATCCCTGTTTGTCAGCTCAATGTAAGCTATCTGGGGTTCTGCATGTTCTCGCTTGCGCGTTTGGGCGCCGTAGTTCTGGCCTTTCAGATCAGCTCCGCTGGGGCAGCCACTACCACTGTGAACGTCGAGATGGAGTGCGGCAAACTCGCCGCTTCACCTGACGAACCAAACAAGCCCACCCAAGGCGTGGTTGAGATTGATGCATCGCTATCCTCGGCAGCCATCGCAGTCTGTGAGGAGGCTGCGCGGAAGGATCCATGGAACCCGATCCCGACCTATCGCCTGGCACGAGCCTATACGGCGGACGGCCCGAAACAGGACGTGGGCTACGCTCTCCAATTGTATCGGCAAGTTTGGGGAACGGCGAAACGAGCCCAGGACCAATTGGGGCCAGACCGGGCTGAATGGTACCGGGCGATGGCCCAGAAATCTCTGACACCCTCCCACTACCAAGCGGCTGCCGAATCCGGGCATGTGATCTCACAAATGAGCTTGGCATACCTTTACCTTGATACACGATTTCAAGTTCATGATCCGGCTCTTGCCGATACCTGGATGAAGAAGGCGGCTACTTCCGGATATGCCCCTGCCCAGATTGCCTACGGTTCGCTTCTCGAGTCGCGCAATCAACATGATGAGGCAGTGAAGTGGTATCGACTCGCAGCTGCCCAGGATTTCGCTCCGGCTTACTCCCGGATCGGGCTGCTTCATAAGAATGGAAAGGGCGTGGAAAAGGACGGCAAGAAAGCCCTCGAATATGTCGCCAAAGCAGCTCGCATGGGCTACGCAGATTCACAGGTTTTGCTCGGGGATTTGATCATGCAGGGCGTGGGTATGCCGCCCAATCGGCAGCTTGCCCGGCAGTGGTACAAAAAATCCGCGGAAGCGGGAAATCAGATTGCAGTGCATCGGTTGAAGGCAACGGAACCGAAAGGCGAGATCAGTCACGCCCTTATGGCTGCGGGATTGCTTACGCTTGGATTGATGATCTTGTTACCAGATGATCCGGAGGTTGCGAAAAAATACAACAATCGAAGGACAGAGTGTAGTTATCCGTGGTTCCACATCACGGACAATATGTGCAAGAACACCGAAACGGGAGATGTGCTGGTCGTAAATTGAATTGTGCTACTGGTTTTTAAACTCGGTCCCATTCCAACGTATTTGGATTGGCCGCCCTCCGTGTGCGAAGCTGTGAATGATCGGCACGCGTTCGTTGCTGACATTCACACTTGCTGCACCCATAAAGCTGCCCGACAAGAATAGATTGCCATTTCGACGGACGTAGATTTGTAGAGAGCATTCCTGCATTCCGCAGTATAGGCTCCTGCGGCCGCCCCCACATTTTATCCCCTCATGATGGATTAGTAAGTCAGCTGTGCCGTCCGCTGTAAGATCCCGAGAAATGATCGACTGCGGGTCGATCGTGCCTGGCTCACCTGCACACGCCTCGGCAATTTCACGGCGAGTGGTCTCGACTTCGTCCGCGCCTTTGGCGAATTGGGTCTGGCCCATCGTGAGCGCAAGTACGCAAAGTACCAAAAGCGCAGCACCTTGCCGGTCGAAAGGTAAAATTCGTCTTCTTCTCATGATTAGCTACATCCATTCCCCTCGCGCGGGGATCGGGTCCGACGAGTGGCCCTCTATTGCATGCGGGCTTCAGGCGAAACCCGCTCGACTCGGCACTCCCATCCTTTTCAGGACACGAACCACCGGGCACATACCTGTGAAAGACGCTTGAATCAGGTGTGCACCCATGATGCCTGTCAGCCAGAGCCACCGAAGGTCGACGTAGACGGCGAGAAGCACGGAGCCGACAACCACGACACCGACCACCAGAAGAATTGCGCGTTCCAGTGACATCGAAAGCCCTCCTGAAACTGAACCCAGTAAGCATGCCACGTGGCGGGATATCGTCAACGCGGCGGTTCCGGTCATAGGGAGAATGGCAGACCAGGAAGCGAAAGCTCATCACAGTTCGGAGCGCACATGAAAAAAGCCGCTGCCCGGAGGACAGCGGCCGATGGAATGGTTCAAGGCATTCGCGAGTTCAGAAGAGCAGCGCGGCGGTTCGCCCTCAGTTGCGCCTGGGCCGCTGATATCTCCGCGCCGTGGTCTTTTCCGTCTCGCTCCAAGTTCTCGATGTAGGCCCGTAATTGGCGGTTTGAGAGCCCTTCGAGCTTGATCGTTTTCACGACCGGTTCGATACGCGCCGTCGGTTCAATCTGTCTCGCAATATCTCGACCCCTTGCACGGCGATGTGGCGTTGCCAGTGGCGAGAGCTGTCGCGGAAAGAAGCGGACTAGGTGGTCGTGTCGGTGTCCCGCCTTCACTGCTGTCTCGACGAACCCGGCCGCGTATTCGAGCTTCTCGATGATCACATCGCGGAGACGAATTGGCTGGCCGGTTCGGTAGCAGATGTCATTTCGCTTGCGCCTTTGGTCGGCCTCGACGCGAAGGTCCACCAAATTGAAGTCGTACATGCGCGCGCCGCCGATCTGCCTCTCCCATCTCGCCGCCATGATCGCCGCTGCCGTCCCGAGTGGCACCGCGGAGACATAATGGAAGTGCGGCGCTGAACCGGGCTTGTCGTCGATGAAGACGGCGATTCGGATCTCGTATCCGCTATGGGTTCGATCGACGATGGCCCGAGTTCGCGCGACGATGGACTCAAATGCGTGCATCATCGCTTTGTGTCGGCCGATAGCGGCATCGGACATTCGGGATCGATCGCGGAAATCCAGTCCGTCTTTTGTGTCGAGTTGGATGTGACAAGTTCCCCATACGAAGTCGAACTGGGTGGCTTTCAGACCCGCCGTGAACGCGCGGACGTACATGTTGACGGTATCGCGCGCTGCCGCGCGTTCGGAGGGGGCGAAGAAATTTCGGAATTGAAAAGTCATAATCACCTCATGAATTGGTTTCTTGTAATCGCCGGTTGACCGGCATTGATTTCCATGTCGCCGCAATTGGCGATCGGTATCGCGACTGATGGACACGATATCGGTCACGGATCGTTCCGTGTTCGACATCGACTTTCTCATTTGGCAACAATGATACTTCCCGGGTCGCGCGCGGCGCCCAGGTGTCATCGAGGTCGAGTGCCTCGTCGGGATCTTGTCGGTTAGCCCCAGGGCCCCGGCCGAAGCCGTCCCCTCAACGCCGCATGTGGGATCATGGAAGAGGTGAAGAGTACACCATTCCGGCCATTTTGTCAATCAAAGGTTGTGTTTCCATGGCTGACCCGGCATTTTATTTATAATGAGTCAGCCCGCTTCCTCGGGAGCCAGTTCGGGGTTGCCCCATAGGTCAGAACGCGGGGCACAAGGCGGGCCGACTGTCGCGAGGATTCTGAAGGTAGACCTTTCGGACCTGAAATGCGCCAAGCCGGATTCCACCTCAATCTGAGCCGTGATTGACTCGCAACCCGGCGCTCTATCAATCTATTGAAATGAGGAGCCTGAAGGCGCGTGCGAACCCCATTCGCCCAAAGCAAACGAGGCACAATTCCGCAATGGTGCGGGATTGCGTGTTCGCGGCGGTAGTTGGAGTCACGATAGGCTCCGGACTGCTCGTATGGCGCAACTGGGAGGCCGTGAAGCCCGTTTTGCATTCCAGCGGTGCAACGGTCATCGATGGTGACACAATTGAGGTTGCGGGCGAGCGGATCCGGATCAGCAACATAGACACGCCCGAAATCAGCAGCCCCAATTGTCCCGCTGAGCAGGTGAAGGGCTTTGCTGCGAAAAGACGGCTGGCTGAGATTGCCCGAGGGTATCCGATCGACATCGACCGCGAAGGCAAAGATCGGTTCGGCCGAACACTTGCCCGCGTTCGCATCGCTGGGAACGATGTGGGCCTTCAACTCATACAGGAAGGTCACGCCCTGCCATGGGCGCCAGGCGCAGCCGCCAAGCAATCACGGATCAGGGCTTGGTGCGGCTCGTGATGCGGGAGCGCCGGCGAGAGCTCGATATACTGTCGCTCGCCCGATGCTCAACATCGTGGCAATCACGGTCGGTGAAATACCATCCGCCTTCATCGAGCGGATCTGATCGGCACTGATCTTGGCCGGTCGGCCTTTATATACGCCCGCGGCTTTCGCCCGTGCGATCCCCTCCATCTGCCTTTCGCGGCGCAGATTGGTTTCGAACTCGGCGAAGACCCCTAACATGTCGAGAAATGCCTTACCCGCAGCGGTCCCGGTGTCGATCGGCTGCTCGGTCGCTTTAAGGAATGCGCCACGCGCTTTCAGGAGACGAACAATGTCCTGAAGGTCACCAAGAGAGCGGGCCAAGCGGTCCACTCGCGTAACCACCAGGGTGTCTCCGTCTCGAATGAAATCCAACACAGTCTGCAATTCCGTCCGGCCTTCCCGGCTCGCACCGCTCCGCTTCTCTTCCCGGATGATCAAGCAACCGACACTGGACAATGCGGCACGCTGCACCGAGAGATCCTGATCGGTGGTACTGACCCTCGCATACCCAAACATGGTCATGATCCGCTCCGGCTGTCTCATATGGGTTACGACCCTCAGAGATTGCCGTCTCGGATTCCGCAGTCCTACCTATATGAGACGCGGAAAGTGTCTCGCCGACGCGAGTCGTTTGGGTATACCAGGCTAGCCAGTAATCTCATAAGTGTTTCGCCCAATATGAAATTGTTAAGGATCAGCTAAAATTAACTATAAATGAGATCTCTAGGATGAACTCTGACGCTATGCAGTAAGCGGGGGGATGATCATGGCTATCATCAATGGCTCGAACCTGGACGATTTTCTTTTCGGCACTGCGGACCCCGACCTTATTAGCGGCTATGCTGGTAATGATATTATCGACGGTCGGCTTGGATACGACACACTGCTGGGTGGCGATGGCGAAGATAGTCTTTACAGCTACGATGCTGACAGTATTGATGGGGGAAACGGTGTCGACTACGCGCTCATAGACCGAACTGGATCAACTTTCGCGTATAATCTGAACATTTTTGACTCTACTATACTGAACATTTTAATGGATGGCACGGAGATTGTCAACGTTGAACGGTTGAGCTTTTACGGTGGCGCTGACGAAGATATTGTTACTGGCGGGGATTTTAACGATGAACTTATTGGTAATGGTAGTGATGATATTCTGCGAGGTAACGGCGGGGACGATTATCTGTCCGGAGACGATGGTGGTGACTGGCTGCAGGGAGATGACGGCAACGACGCGCTGATTGGAGGTGCAGGATTCGACGGGATGGTAGGCGGTTCGGGTGACGACTATTTCGAAAGCATCGATGCTGATTTGATTGATGGCATGGACGGACTCGATACTGCTTACATTGACCGGCAGTTCTCCGATATCGATTTTCATATCGACATTTCCGACCCCGATGTTTTTCAAACTCTGGCTGATGGCAGTTTCCTTGTCCATGTGGAACAGATTACATTCAATGGCGGGGCAGGTAACGACACTGTAATCGGGGGCGATTTCGACGACGTCCTGGGCGCTGGTAGCGGGCGAGATTCCCTTAGTGGTGGAAGTGGCAACGATCAATTTTATCTTAACTATGACAACTTGGCGGACACCGTAGAAGGCGGCTCCGGGGACGATACTGCTTACCTCAACTACAGTGCGTGCAGCGATGCTATTGATGCCGACTTCGGTAAGCCAACGGTGACAACCGTGCTACCGGATGGAACGCGAGTCCGCGGGATTGAATATCTCGTACTGGCGTCGGGTTCCGGCGATGACACGATTTTTGGTGCAGAAGCAGGTAACTTGATATTTGGGAACGCAGGAAACGACAGCATTAGAGGCGGAGAAGGAATTGATACCCTGCTGGGATTGGAAGACAACGATTGGCTCAACGGGGACTCGGGTGATGACTTTATAGACGGTAATACCGGCTCAGATACGCTCTTGGGAGGTGCCGGGGACGACTACCTGAAGCCGGATGCGTCGGTAGGAACGAATATCGGGTCCGACGACGGTGTTCGCGACTATATCGACGGAGGTGAGGGTGTAGATAAGGTAGAGATTTATTTCAATGACGCTAACACTTCGATCAAAGCTGATTTTACCGATTCGACCGCCGTTCAGACGTTGGCTTATGGAACCAGTATCGTGAACGTCGAAACGATCTATTTCGTTTCTGGCTCTGGAGACGACATCATCACCGGAGGATCGTACGACGACGCCGTGTGGGGCGGTGCGGGAAAGGATTTGCTATCCGGCGGAGCCGGAAGCGACGCCCTCATCGGGGACGATGGGCGGGACACGCTTTTGGGCGGTAGCGGCGATGATCGCCTCTTCAACGGCCCGGATGATCGTAAGGGATGCGTAATTGACGGCGGCACCGGTATCGATTACGCCGAGATGGACTTCAGTCGATGGAATCTCGAGGCGACTACCAAGCCGCGCGGTCTTACTCTTGACTTCAGCAATCCGAATGTGACTGTCCGTCTACCTTACGACAGTAAAATTGTGAATGTAGAGCAGATTTCAATCACCACCAGTTCGGGGGATGACCGCGTTACGGGATCAATCTACGACGATACTATCAATGGCGGTGCAGGAAAGGATACACTCCTGGGAGGCGGCGGTGGAGATAACATCAACGGCGATGCTGGTCGAGATCTCATAATTGGTGGTGGCGGCAGTGATCAACTCAAGGGTGGATCAGGTGAGGACATTTTCAGGTACATGGCGGTCTCAGACGGCGGTGACCAAATTTTTGATTACGAAGTGGGAGATGTTTTCGACCTGGCCCTCATCGACGCGAACGCTGGGACACAAGGAAATCAGTCCTTCTCATTTATCGGGACCAATGGTTTCACGGGCACCGCGGGCGAACTTAGATACGACGCCGCCGTCTTTGGCTGGAGCCATGTCGAGGCGGATACCAATGGCGACGGACAGGCGGATTTTGAAATCAAGGTAAGCGGTTCTTTCGCATTCACCGCGAGTGATTTTATTCTTTGATTGGAATTGGATACGGAAGGCGCCTGGTCCCCTGATCGACGCCTTCCGGGATCTGCCTGAGTTGTGAAACCCGTGGTAGGACGCGGTGGCACGTTTGCGAGGACGTCTCCGGCGCGGGCCGGCCAGCGCTATTTGGAGCGGAACCCGACCTGATGGAATCGGGAGGGATTCGCAAATCGTTTGGTCGACATATACAATGTCGATTGCGAGAATCCGGCCGCTTGCGCGATCCTAGATACGTGTCGGAATGCGCGCTCAGCTTCCGCTCTCACTGCACCTGCCAAATGACCCGATCGTCACCGATGGACAGTTGCCCGCTGATCCAGCATTGATTGCCGACCACCACTGCGTTGCTTGTCGGTGACGCTAATGGCGGGACGCCGTCCACTTCGACGATAGACCGTTTCATGATGGTCCTCCTTCATGGGCGGAGATCATCCTCCGAGAGGTGTTCGGATTGCACAAGAAGTACAAATCACGCTGGGCACTATGATTCCCACACTCGGAGCCGAATCCATCTTGGTTGCGACCGGGGCACCGAACTGGTACACATGCGGCTCAGAGACGCTCGAAAAGCCTATATTTTTCAATAGATCACAGTAGGGTCGTGCCAGTCCTCTCCTGGGCACCAACGATTTCCCGATTGCTGTTCGCGGGCAACGGGATAAAGGTTCCGGACTCGGCCGCGTGCGCTTGGTCCCGATCCGACTGGCGTGGGGCCCCAGTAGAACGGTTTGCAACTGCCGCGACGTGGCGGCAGACGTCCGCTTTGCCGTCTCCGCGTTGAATTATTGCAACCGGACCAAGTTGTAGGCCGCGGCGGCGAAGGTGGAAGCCCTACCGACGCCGCGGACCATGGGTCGTTCCAGTCTGGCTATGATCTTATTTCCAGGCGAAGCTGTCCTCATTGGGCCTACGGATCCGCTGGTTGACGGCACAGCCGACGTGGCGCGTGGTGCGGCCGTCTATCGCCAGCGACCCATGCGGCGGTGAGGTTCTGGGCGGCAGCGGCCGAACGTTCATGGACCTGAGTCCGTTCACGATGTCGGCCGCATGGTAACCACGGTCGGCGCCGAGGAGCGAGGTCGGTCGGCATGGGCCTCGACGTGGCCAGCGGCGACGCGCTCGGCATGGCCTGAGACACGCGCAACCCAGGCGTCGACCAGCAACCCGGAGCGGTTCACCATCAACCGCGGCCGAGATAGCTGACCTTGGCCTCCTGACCAGGACCGGGTCGTAAAGCCGGGGCATCGGGATTGGTTGTCGAGCAATGCGTCCCGTGCGAGCGCTTCTCGCTGCGATGGTCGACCTCCGCATTGCGGCCCCGAGGCGTCGGCGGATCGTCCGGCCCGCGGTCGTCCTTCGTCCTGAAGCTCTTCTTCGAAGCACAGGCTTTGTGAATACTCGTGCGCGATTGGGAAGGTTGCGGGGACGCACGAAGTCATCGTTGCCAAGGCCGTGTTCATGGCGCATGTCATTGGGCGTTACTCACGCAGCAACCCATAGTCAGGAACGTAACTCAACTCAGCGCCAGCACTAACCTCGCCAATGGAATTTTTTTTCTGAAGAGCTTTTAAACTATATAACTCGGATTGAGCCGACCCGTGCCGGCTTTGGCCGTTGAGAGAAGAAGGTCCAGCACGGCAGTTGTGCCGGGGGAGAATGGGTGCGCAGGGTCGCAAAAAAGACCTTGCCAAGTGCAGGAGCTCGTGTATCCTCGGCACATTGATATTAAAGAAGTTCTCAGGCCTTCTCCGATGAGAAAGTGCAGCCAATAGAGCCGAAATCGTCATCGCGAGATTGCCCGACACATTGAATAGACCACCCCTTGAGGGCCGATGCTGTCGGTTCGGTGGAACTTTTTTGTTAAGTATGGAGGAGCGCTATGATTATATTTTCATCATTCGATTTGACGCGATCCACCTACCTCCTCACCCTCCACGACTAGAGTCGCCGCGAATACTGACGAAACCGCCGCGCGTGTGATCATTTTGCGCTGCAGGGTGCGTCTCGTCTTGCGCGATATTCGTCCGTATCCTCACTGCCCCTGCGCTCGACGTTGGGCCGGGAGTGTCATGCCATGACTTTCTTTCGCTTCGACCCGATCGGCGCAATTGCCCGCGCCGCGGTGCTGGATCGCCGCAGCCTGCTGGCTGGCCTCGGTGGCTCGGTCGCCGCCCCGGGGCTGACCATCGCGGCAGCCGCCGCGCCCATCATCGCGCCCGACAAGGCCGAGCTGACTGTGGAATTTTTCCCGAACCGCCAGAGTCCGACGGTAGCGATCGCGTCGCTGCGTTGGGTCGAGATCTCGACGAAGAACGGCGCGGAGGTGCGCACCACCCGCGTCTTCCCGGTGCTCACCCTGGAGGCGCGCGCGTTCGGGCCGCGGGCCGGGATCGTCTACAGCCTCAACGGGGCGGCCCACCGGCTGGAGGTCGTGCCCGCGGCGTTCGGCCGGCTCGACGACCAGCGCGTCGCAGTCGAGCTCTATCGTGCCAAGCAAGGATGGACGGCCGAGTTCTCCTGCTCGACTTTCGCGGAGCGCGGGCGCGCCGCACTGAAGCCGGAGACTTTCCCAAACTTCGAATTCGAGGCGAGCGCAGCGGAACTCGGGCGGTTCTTCGATCGCGTGTTCGACGGCGTGATCAGGCCCGCCGGGCGCGCCTGCATCGCCATCGACAAGGATGGCACGTGGACGGTTCGGCCGAAGCACAAGAACGACCGGTTCGCCGCCTTCGGCGAGATGAAGCTCGGCGCGCTCCGCATGGCCTGGGTGCGCCCGGAAACCGCCCCGTCCGAGCAACTTCGCCGGATCTACGGCGCGCAGGCCGAGAGCACGGTGCCGGGGCCGGTGATCGAGCCGCGGCCGGGCGATCAGGTCGGGGCGGCGCGGGCCGATGCGGGGCGGACGAGCCCGATCTTCGCCGCCGTGGTGGCCGAAACCCCGGACGTCGGACCGGCCGAGGTGCGGCTCGGGGGCCCGCGCGGCGCGCGCGTGATCGCCTCGGGCGGGTCCGTCTGGTTCGCGGCCGAAAGCTACACGGACAATCGGCCGCCCGCGGCCCTGCTGGCCGGCCTGGAGCGCACAACCTTCGAGGCCGGCGGGGTCGAGAGCCATTTCGGCGCGGCCTACGGCGTGGTCGAACGGCGGCGCAGCGCCAAGGGGCTGGCCACCACCTTCATGGCCGTGCCCGGCTGGCGCCCGACGGTCGGCGGGCGGGCGGCCGAGGATCGGGACTCCGATCGGCGCCTTCAGACCGCGCTCGGCCGGTTCTCGATCCGCCCGCATTACGCGGTCGGCCGTGCCACGGAGGATCGCCCGCGGCTCCGCCCGCCCATGGTGGCGCGCGCGCTGGACGACCGGCTGGAGCTTTTCGATGCGCCGTTCCTGGTGACATCGGCGTCGATCGCGCTCGCCAACGCCACCTATTCGCGCCTCGATTTCGACGGCGAACCCTGCCGCTTCGTCTACGGCGCGGCGGACCCGCGCGACCTGGGCACGGCCGGGTGGGTGCGGCTCGACGACGCCGGGGGCGTGCCACCCAAGCTCGCATCTCATCGGTTGCGCCTGCCGCTCGATACGGCGCGCCTGCGGGCCTCGCGGGCCTCGGACCTGGCCGCGCTGGTATTCCGTTTTCACGCGCTCGATATCGTGGCGGGAGAGGGGCGGACACGCGTGGTGCAGTCGCCCGGCCGCATCGCCGACCGCCGGCCGCAGGTTTCGCCCGAAGACCTCGCCTTCCAGAAGACCCATGCCGACTGGGTGCGCAACAAGGCCGAGGGGAAGGCGGACGGGCGGACGCCGGACGGCCCGCCCGCGCCGCGCCGCTTCGCGGAGGCCGCCGACGGGACCAAGCCGATCCTGGTGGTGGAGTTCCCGCCCCAGCATCTGGCCGAGCGCGCCTATTTTCGGCAGGATGTCGAGTTGCCTCAGGTACTGATCGAGGGGGAGCAGAGCGGCGCGGACGGCGCATTCCTGGACAAGATCCGGCCGGAGACGCCCGAGGCGCGCCGGTGCGCGCGCCTGGCGCGCCAGGTGCTCAAGATCGACACCGAAAGGCTGGACGGCCTCACGACCTTCGCGGAGTTCGCGAAGCGCTTCGGCGAGATCGCCGCCCCGGCGCTGGGGCCGCGACTCTTGTCGCCGGAACTCGCCGTCTATATCGGCCCGGAGGAAATGGATCCCGACGAGGCCGTGGTGGCGCGCCTCACCCAGAAGGCGATCGGGGCCGACCGCGCCACCAAGCTCTTGCGCGAGCGCATTGAGGCACTCGGTGCACACGAGCCCGACAACGTCAACGATCCGGAATTCCTCGCAAAGGTGATCGCCCGCGAGCGCGCCAAGGCGACCCGGGATCCGATGTACGGCATGTTGCGCGAGCATTTCCGCGCCAGCGGCGGCGGCGGCGCGACCGGGACGGCCGCGACGCTGTTCGCGAGCCAGGAGTTCGTGTCACCCGCCCCGGACGCGTCCAACTACGCGGCGAAGGTGAAACTCGACGCGGCGGGGTACACGGCGGCGATCGAGGCCGCGATCACCTCGTTCGGCAAGCTCCTGGCGGAGGGCGGCGAACAGATCGATCTGCCGGCGCCGGCGCGGCTGTCCGGGCGCACCCGGCTGGCCTTCCGGGTCGACATGGCCGAGATGGAGCGCCGTCACGGGGAGGCCGCCGTCGCGTTCGATTTCGACGCCCTGACGGACTGGCAGCGGTTCGACCTGTCGGTGGTGCGCCGGGCCGAGAAGCTGTTCGAGCGCTACGACGACGGCCGCAAGCCGGGTCGACACGACCGGCGGGAGGTGCAGGATGTCGGCGAGATCCTGCGCTTCCAGGGGCTCGGCGGCGACGGCTTCGGCTCGGCTCATCAACGGCTCGCGGACATCTACCGGCTGGCCGGGCTGGCGCCGAACGACCTGGAAACCGCCATCGAACTGCCGAGCCGGCTCGAGCTGTCGCCCGCCCAAGACGCAACCTTTATCACCCCGGAGCGGGTGCCCGAGGCGATCTACGACGAGGCCAGGGGGCCGTGCGAGTCGCCCCGGCCGGTGCCGCTGTGGCGCGCTCGGCTCGATCGCACCGGCCCGGATGCGCGGCTGCGCGCGGTGGCCTCGCCGGATTTCCGCCCCGGCGTGTTCCTTGCCGCATCGCGCGATCTGGTGCCGCAGAATGGCGAGCGCCTGCCCGGGCTGACGTCGCCGCCGCGTGGGCCGGTGCCGCCGTGGACGCTCGGGCCGCTCGATTCCGACGGACGGCACTGGAGGCCGGACAGCGCCCAGCCAATCAAGATCCCGTTCTGGAAGCGGTTTCTGCAAGTGTGGGGCAGAGCGGCGGAGCCGCCACCGTACCGCCTGCCGCTCGATGCGTATGACCGTCACGAACTGGTCGCAGCGAGTTCCGTATACGGCCTGCCGGTGATCGGCCGGCGCGGTGAGGACGGCAAGCTGGATCCGGCCGGCGACCAGTTCGAGCCGCCACCCGGCTTCGAGCTGAACGACGTCGAGGCCGAAAGCGCCATCTACCGCCCGCGTGCGCTGGACTGGTCGGAACTAAGCCTTTCGGCGCTCGGCGGCTCGATCGTGCTCGACACCAGCTTTTCGCCTCCCTACGCGGCCCGGCTCCTCGACAGCCGTGACGGCCAGCGGCCGCTGTTCGACAGCTTCAGTATCGAGCGCTGGCGGCAG
This sequence comes from Prosthecomicrobium sp. N25, assembly GCF_037203705.1. Classification (NCBI taxonomy): domain Bacteria; kingdom Pseudomonadati; phylum Pseudomonadota; class Alphaproteobacteria; order Hyphomicrobiales; family Kaistiaceae; genus Prosthecomicrobium; species Prosthecomicrobium sp. N25. The sequence continues at coordinate 753,639 of NZ_JBBCAT010000001.1, read as the reverse complement.
ACCACGCTGCTCGGGCGGGATATCACGGTCGAAGTGGTCTACAAGGGCTTCCTGTTCCCGCTCGGCCACCGGGCGAGCCTGGTCAAGCTGACCGAGCGCCAGTTCGTCACGCCGCGGCCGGGCGGGCCGGTTTCGGCCGTGCTGATCCAGCGCATGTTCATCAAGGTGAGCGTGCCGGAAAAGCGCTATCCGGCGGTCGGACAGCCGATCGGCGGGCGCCAGTGGCCGCCGAGCGCGCTCCGCATCCTGACAACCCGCACACCGGACATCATCGACCCGATGATGAGCGCGTCCGACGTCCCGCTCGAGCGGCCCGACGTCACTCCCGTACCGCCGTGGATACTCAACGAGCGCGCCCGGATCTTCGCCAGGGGCAAGCTCAGCACCGGCCTGGTGTTCTGGCCGAAGACGGGCATCCTGGAGGCACCGTTCGCCTTCGAGCTGGACGTGCCCGGCGAGGCCGGGCGGGTGTCGGTGCCGCTCCTGTTCGTCGACAACGTGGCGGCCGGCGACCCGGTCGTCATGGCGGCGGTGGCGCATTTCTACGAGAACGCTGCCAAAGTCCTGCCGGACCGCTTCGGCGGCCCCAAGGATTTCCGCCGCGTCCAGCACGGTGGCGCGGTCCGGCGCTACGCCGAGGCGCGCAAGTCCGGGGACACCAGCTTCAAGACCAACTACTGGCTCCTCGGCGTCCACGGGACCGTGCGGCAGACGCCGGAACAGGTGGTCGCCAAGGTCACGGACGAAGCGCTCACCGACGACGGCTTCGTGGGCGTCAACGATCTCTACGCTCCCACGTCGCTGATGGTGGGTGCCGACCAGCCGCCCTTCTATCCGCGGCTCGTGGAAGCCCAGATCCAGATCTCTCAGGTCGAGCGCTTCACAGGTCGCCCCGCCCCTGCCGCCACCGTGCGCTTCGACGGGGACTATCTGCGCGACGGCTTCCCGAAGACTCCCCCCGGCGGGTCCGGGACGCCCGAAATCTATCTCGACGTGGCGGAGACGTTCCGCCTCGCCATGGGCGACCAGGGCGACCGGGCCGGCGCCCTGGCCCGGCCGGACTCGTATGTTTTCGTTCTGTCGCGGCTGAACGGGCCGATGGGCGGCAGTGATCCGAACCGCGGCTACCTGAAGGATGCGGTCTTCGGCCTGGCCCAGGAGCCGCACATCCGCACCATTCCGGCGCTCGCCCGGCGCTACACGAACGCCCGAATGCCCACGGCCCGCCGGCCGGTGCGCTTCGCCCAGGCGGGCGCCTCCGACGTCGCCGCCGTCCCGGCCGCTCCCTCGGCGGACAGCGTGCACGACCTCATTTTCGGCGACGACTACAAGCTGCTCGGCCTGGTCTCGCTGAAGAAGCTGATTGCCGGCCTGCTGGACCCCGCAGGAGACCAGGTCCCGCGGCTCGTCGAGACGCTCGGCTTCGGCGTGGCGTCCGAAGCCGAGAACGCCCTCGAGGTGTTGCGCCGGGGCGTGCTGGTGCCGCTGCAGCAGGTCGTGGCCGAGGCCGAACGGACCTGGAAGTCGGCCGAACTCGACGTCGGCGCCGGGAGCGGGCCGCGCAATTCGATCTCGATCTCAGAGCTCTATCCGGAAGTCGGCACGGCGCTGGAACGGCTGTCTCTGGCACTCGCACAGGCGATTGCCGCAGCGGACGTGATCCGCGTCGCCGCCGCTGTGTCGGCGGTCCACGATGCCGCACGCGGCCTGCTCGCCACGATCGAGTCCTTTGCGGACGATCCGCTGGCCGCCCTCGACCGGGCCGCACGCCAGGTATCGGGGACGCTCCTCGCGGACCTCACGCAAACCCTGAACACGTTCACGGCCAATCTGGTGAAGGAGGTCAAGGAGGCCCTCAAGGCGCTCGGCACGCAGGTGACCGCGGCGCTCATCGGTGCCCTGCGGACGGTGGCCGACACGGTGCCCGAGCGCTTCGTGGCGCCCCTGCCGGCCTTTGCGGCCATCTATACCGATATCGATCGGGACTTGCGCACGTTGCTCGAGCAGGCGCACGCCACGGCGGTCAAGGCGGCCCGCAGCGAAGGCACCCTGGCGGGAATGGTCAAGGCCTATCGCGACTCGCTGCCGATCAACGTGAAGGACCTCGAGGCGCTGGGGAAGAAAGCGGTCGGGGACGAAAGGCGGCGCTTCGAGCGCGAATTGAGGGCCTATACGAAGGCCGCCGCGGAGATCACGCAGGAGACCTTGCAGGGCCTGCTGGCCGATCCGGCGCTCGGCGAGGTCATCCAGCTCGCAGAGAAGATCCAGGATCTCGCCGGCAAGCTGACGCCCGACGGCGTCGTGAAGGTGTTGGGTGCGTTCGCGGAGGAAAGGGCCCGGCTGTTGGTGGGCGCCTATGCCGACAGGGCCGTCAGCGGGCTCGTCGCCAAAGCCTGCCCGGCCATCGACAAGCTTCGCCTGGCGCTCGCGGCCCTGATCCGCCCGGACGAGACGGCCGGCCCGCGGCTTGCCGCGGCGGTCCACCGGGTCCTCAAGGCGATCGACACCGCCAAGGTGGATCTCGCCGGCACCCCCGCCATACCGGTGCTCAACGCCTATGCCGAGCTGGTCCAGACGACCGGGGCGGCGCTCGCCGCCGACCTCGCCGACGCAACGCGCCTGGCCAAGACCCTGTCGAACGTCGGCTGCACGGGGCCTGGCGACCTCTTGACGCTGGTCGACGCGATGGCGCGCATCCTGCCGCGTGCCCGCTCCGCACTCGACCGGTTCGCCGAGATCGCCGCGACGGCGAGGGGACTGTTCGAACAATGGAGGGGCCTCGTCCTGGCGCCGGACCCACTCGTCTTCGTGGAAGCCTGCGTGGCCGAGTTCCTGGGTCTGCTCCGAGATGCCCAGCAGGTCGCTGTGCTGGCCCTCCGGGACGAGGCGATCCGCCATGTGGACGAAGCGATCGCCGACCTTAACGCCGCCCTCGGTAGCATGGAGGCTGCGGCGCGGCCCGACATCGCGGCTTTGGTGACTGATCTCAATGCGTGGGTGGCGGCCGTCCGTTCAGTGAACCCGGCCCCGCAGATCACGGCCGCCATCCTGGCCTTAGAGAAGCCCGCGAAGGGCTACAAGGAACGGCTGCAGCAACTCTCCGACGCCTTCGACGGCCTCGGATCGGCGCCCGGCAAGCTCGCCATGGCGGTTAGCACCCAAACCGACGCATTGGCGAAGACACTGTCGCATCTGCTCGTGCCGGCGTCGGTTTCCACCCCGGCCGCCGCCGCCCTCCGTGCCATCGCAGGGCCCATTGCAGCGGCCCATGACGCCATATTGGCCAAGCGGAACATCGCCTACGACAGGATCGTGTCCGATCCGTATCTGCGCGTAGCACTGCAAACCGATCAGCTTCTCGTAGACCCACCGGAGCCCTCCAAATCCCTCAAGGAAGACAAGCTTGCGGCCGAGACCAAGTTCTGGGACGACCTCTCCAAGCCGGGCGCGGACGTGCTCGCCGTGCTGGCCGCCACCCCGGCGGAGGATGTGACGCCCTACCTTCAATTGTCGAAGCCGGTGACGCTGCTGAAGCGGGTCTTCGACACGGCATCGCGGTTGTTGCGGGGTGATATCTCGGGGCTGGTGGATCTGCAGGGGCTGAAGCAGAGGATCGAAGAGCAGATCAAGTATCTGGTGCCGACCAGCGCGACGCTTTCGTACGACTTCGACGTGCCGATGAAGGAGGTCAATGTCTTCCAGCCCGCCAAGGGTGCGCGGCTGACGATCCGGACGCGCACCGTCGTGGACCTGCTCGAGCCGAGCCGCTCGAATGCCAGTGCGGAGGCGAAGGTCGGGGCGTTCGATATTCTACTCTTGCCGGATTTCAACGCGGTGCGGCTCATGTTTGACGGCGCCACCTGCACGGTGGACCGCGGCGCATCGCCCGAGTTCAAGGTGCGCTATCGCGACTTCGAGATCGGCGACAAGCTCGCCTTTCTGCAAGGCTTGCAGTCGATCCTGACACCCAAGGCGGGGTCGGGCTTCTTCCTCAGGCCGCTGTCCGGCGCGCCCGGCATCGAAGCCGGCTACAAGCTCGATCTCGGCGGCTTCTCGCTCGGCAACGTCACGTTCCTCAACATCAATCTCTACACCTCGATCGAGCTGCCGTTCTCGAACCGCGAGGCCCTGTTCAAGATCTCGCTCGGCACCCGCCGGGATCCATTCCTGATCAGCTACGCGCCCTACGGCGGCGGCGGCTTCTTCAGCCTCACGGCGGACTCGAGCCGGATCGTCGAATTCGAAGCCGCTTTCGAATTCGGCGGCATGGCAGCCTACACGTACGGGCCGCTGACCGGCGTCGGCCGGGTCATGTCGGGCTTCTACATCCGCAAATACAGAGTGCCGAGCGCAAATAATCCGGACCAGTACGTCAACCAGACCGAGATTTACGGCACGTTCTTCTGTGGCGGCTCGGCCTCGGTGTGGATCTTCTCCGTGGCGGCGGCCCTGTCGGTCATGATCGGCAGCCGGGGCCAGGGCATGTTCGGCATCGCCACCTTCTCGTACGCGTTCTCGATCGGCTTCGCCAAGTTCAAGTTCTCGGTCTCGGTGGAACGCTCCGAGGGCCAGAACTTCAGCGGCGGCGGCGATAGGGCCAGTTTGCCCGCCGGCGACCAAATCCAGCTGGCCGGTCCGATGCCGCGAGGCGAGACGACGACGGCCCGGTGCCGGCTCGTCAACGCCGCCGTCTCGCCCGCCAAGAACTTCGCGACCTACGCCCGCTACTTCGATGCCTCTCTCGGCCAACCCATCGGGACGATCGACTGATGAACAAGCTCGTCGAACCGCCCAAGAGCGGCGAGGTCACCACCCTCGAAGCCATCCTGCCCCCCTCCCCCCGGGTCGACATCCTCGCCAAGGTGGTCCCGGCCGGCCTCTTCCGGAAGAAGAACGGCAAGAGCTGGCTGCGCGCCGCGCTGGTGCTCACGCCGGTTGCGGAGGCGCAAGCGGGACGGGGCAAGGTGGAGATCGCCCGCTGGCCGGACGCGATCCGCTCCCTGCGCAAGCTGACGCTGTCCCTGCTCCCCTCGCCGAGCCCGAACGACGACGAGTTCCGCGTGGGCTGCGGAGCGGACGGTGGCCACCACGTCACGATCGAGCTGAAGCGCGGTGCCAATCCGTACAGCCCCGACATCGATCATCTCTGGCGCGCCGTGATGGGGCACGGGGGCCTCGGCTGGGACAAGATCGTCGAGGCCCTGCCGAGGCAGTCCGCCGACCAGACCACCCGGATCACCTGCACCGGCCAGCCGGACCCGACCGGCGCCGCACCGGCGGCTCCGGAAGCGCCGCGTCCACGCGTGGTGACCGGTGTCTATCCGAGCGGCCGCAACGCCGCCGCCTATGTGTACGAGCGCCGGCGTGCCGACCGGATCGCCGCCGCTGCCCGTCTCACGGCCGCTCAGCGGGATGCCGCGTCGCCCGATGCCGCCGAGTTGAAGCGCCCGGGCCTCGATCAACTCAAGGGCAAGACATTCGGCGACTTGGCAAACGGGGGAGCGGCGGGCGTCGCCGCTGTGCTGCCGGACATCCAGACCTACGCGGCCGAGCGCTATGCCGCGAAGTCGAGCCCACCCGGCAAGGCCGACCCCGGGTGCCGGCCGCCGGCAGCGGACGGCGCCGGCAAGAGCGTGCCCCCGAAGCCGTCGACCGAAGAGATGATCGCGCGGGCGCACGAAACCGAGATCGCCGCTTCCACGCGCTCGACAGATGTGCCTTCTTCCGATGCGGCGCGCCAGGCCGCCGGGGCGCGGCTCTACGGGCTGCAGACCATGCCCGTCCTGGCGCGCCTGTTCGGCCTCGTGGTCGATGTCGAGTTCGAGGTGCCGGCGGATCTGGTAAGCGGCGCGGACCAGTTCGTCGACGTCTGCGTGTCGTCGCTCGATGGTTCGTCTCTGACGCCCCGACTGTGGACGCTCTCGAAACTGCGGCTCGACACGGGCCCTGACGCGATCGGCGACGGCGTCTTCCTGCCGGCGCAACGCGAGGAATTCGAGGCCGTCTGTGCCGGCGATGCGCTCACCGAGGTATCGCAGTTCGAAGGCTGCGTGGTGCTCGGGCAGGCGCTCGACCCCGGGGCGGCACCCGGCTTCGAGGGCGCGCGCTACGCGGTCTCCTCGCTCGACGTGGTCTCGGCGATGCAGGCCGGCATACACCAGGAGCTAGCCAAGGCGGTGCGCGCCGAAGACGACCTTCAGCACGGAAAGGCGACCCAGCCCGACCTCGCCGCCGTAGCCGCCGGCTGCGCCCTTCCCCCGGGATCCGGCTTCGACGACGAGGCGGGGCCGGAGATGCGCACCGCCGGCCTCGCCCTGATCGACCGCATGCGCCACGTCCATGTCGTCGACCAGCTCGCCGCCGCGGACCGGCAGCCGTCCAACCCGTGCGATCTGCGCTTCGATGCGGACGAGCTGACCATCGGCTACCGCGTCGACGTGGGCGCCTATGGGTCCGGCGGGGCGCTGCCGCAGTGGCGCAGTCTGATGAACCGCAAGGTCGACTACATCGATCCCTGGAACGCCCTCCGGCCCGGCTGGCTGGAAGCCGCGCTGTCCAGGATCGTCCCGAACGCGCCGGACCTGTCCCGCTCGGAGCTGGACGCCGCCATTCTCTCCATGGCGGCCCGGGAGGTCACCCGCAAAGCCGGCGACAATCAGGAAGTGAACCTGTTCTGCGAGGAACTCGTGGCGCTGTGGTCGGGCGATCCGATCGGGCTCGAATGCCAGGACGGCACCGTGCCGGCGGCGCTCGAGGGGGCGGCGGCCTGCCGGTCGCCAGACCTGGACGGGCAGGTGCCGATCAGCCGCCGCTATGATCTGCCATCCTCCCCGTCCGATCCACGCCCGCCGCGGCTCCGGTTCGGGGCTGCCTACCGGTTCGGCATGCGGGCCGTCTATGTGGGCGGTATCGCGATGGCGACCGCCGAGGCGGCCAGGCGCTACGAGACGGCCTTCGGCGGCCGCCTCACAGTGCCGCAGCCTGCCGGGAGCACAAAGCCAAGCCCGAAGAGCCTGCCGGCGCGCCGTTTCCTGCGCCACGAGCGCATCGCGGCACCGACGATCACCATGCCGCCCGCCGCGATCGAGACGGTCGAGGGGGGCCCGAGCGGGCAGATGGAGCTGCAAACCGCGCGTGACGTGGTGCTGCGCAGTCTCGATACCACCGACGGCCTGCCGAAGGACATGGGCCGCGACGACATCGCGGTGCCGGTGCGGGCGCGCCGCGTGCTCGTCGCCCCCGCCGTGCCGCTGACCCAGGCCCTGCTGCACGGCGTGCTCGACCGCCACCACGACCGCGACCGCGCCCCCGATGGCCTCGACGGAGTGCGCTATTCTGTGCAAGGCGGCGGCTTCCCGGTCGCCCGCCGGCTGATGCGCGAGGTCGCCGGGGCGCAGGTGGTCGAACGCGTGAAGGTGGTCGACCCGAAAGGACGCATCGAGCCCGGCAATCCGGTCGACCCGTCCGGAGACGCGGTGTTCGATGTCATGGCCGGCGCCGACCATAAGCTCGGCCCCTACTACCCGGATCCCGCGGCCCACGCGATGGTGATCGCCCTGAAGCGGCCGGGGCCCGATGCGACGTGGCTGGCGCCGCCGCTCGTCGTGCCGCTCTACCGGGGCAAGGTTTCGGTGACCTACCCGGACGTTCTGCCGGTGGTGGTCGACGTGGAGCAGCGCGACCCCTGCGCCTGCGGGGAGGAGGCCCGCCTGTTGCGGCCGACCTATCCGCTCGACCGCGTCGGCGCGTGGCCGACCGTCTGGCTGGACGAGCGCGAACGCCTGCGTGATCGCCGCCCGGTTGGAGCGGCCGCGGCCGTGCGGGCCGTCACGGTGGCGCTCGCCCCCGGCGAGGACGTGGAGTTGGTCGCCTGGTGCGTGCCGACCGCCGGCATGCTGGAAAGCTGGTTCGCCGCGGTGGAGAGCGTCGCCGTGCTGGAGGCGGAGCGCACGTCCGCGAAGCCCGGCACCGGCCCGATGCTGGCGGGCTTCACGGGGGCCCTGCTGCCCGACCAGGCCGCCCGCCTGCGCACCGCCGAGGCGATCCGCGCCGGGCTCCTCGATCGCCCGTTGGCCGACCTCGTCTCCTCCGCCCGGCTGCGCCTCACGCATGCGGTGAACCGCCCGCTGGCCGCACCGAAGATCGCCCGGGAGCCGATCGAGCCCGCCGCCCGGCGCCTGCCGGTGCGGCTGATCCGCGCCGCGCTCACCTGTGAAGAACTCTTGAAGCTGGTGCGCGCCACCGCGGAGAGCGAGCCGCCCGAGGCGGCCTTGCAGGCCTACCGGAACGGCTTCGTGACCCGACCGCTCGAGGACCCGACCAGCGCCACCTACCTGCTCGGCGGCTCGGTGGAGGTGGACCTCGCCACCACGGCCTCGCTGGAGATCCGCGCGTACTGCGCCTCGCCCCATTCGGGCAAGTTCGACGATCCCGCCCGCCGGCGCGAGCGGGCCGACCGCATCGACGGGGCGTGGCCGAGCCTGCCGGGGGAGCGCGTCGGCCTGTTCGACGAGGCGTTCCCGGCGGAGCGGCACGAGCCGAAACCCCTGAAGGCCTCCAAGCTCTTCGGCTTCGAGGTGGATCGCTACGATCGCGTGAGCCTTCCACGCTCGTGGGTGACGCTGATGCGCATCTCGGAGCTGCCGGCGTTCGTGTCCCAGGTCAGCGGGCTGACCCGCATCGACCTGCATGCCGCCCACCTGAAGGCCATCGTTGCCGGAGGGGCCCCGGATGCCCCCACCACGGAGGCGATCGCGGCCGCGGCCCGCTTCGATCTGTGCGATCTGCCGGAGGTGCTGCGTCCGGCGCGGGTGGCCCTGCCGCACCGGTTCCCCGACCTCGCGTCCCGCGAGGTGCGGCTCGTGGCTCTCGCGATCTCCCGCCACGCGCCCCTGATGCGCACGCGGCCCAGGCTGGTGAACGGCCGGTTCGTCGCCGAGACGCCGCTGCCCGACCGCCTGCAAAGCGCGCCCGACCCGGGCCTACGCGACGTTTTCGACAAGCCGGCCGCGTTCGTGGTCGACCTCGATCTGCCCGGCCTGGAGCGCCCGCCGGCGCCGGCCCCGCAATCGAGCTACCCTGTGTTCGGCTGGACAGCGGGCGAGGGGGATGCCCCGGCGGCGCATGGGCCGCGGCCGGCGGGCACACGGCTGCTCGGCCGCTGGTCGACGGGCCGCCGCGCCTCGATCCGCATCCCGCTCGCCCGGCCGTTCAAGGTCTCGGGCACCCACGAGCGGATCGGCATCGTCGTGTGGCCGCCAGACCTGTTCGGCGCCGCCGCGGGCGCCCCGCTGCCGCCGGCGGACACGGTGCCGCGCCGCCACCTGGACGAGCGGGTGGCGCTCGCCGAACTTTTCGACGCCGACATCGGACCGGGCGGCGCTTTCGTGACCCGCATCGGCGCCGATCCGGTCCGGCCCCCTGCCTCAGCGGTGCGCGCCATCCTGCCGACCCCGGCCGACTTCCCCGACCTCCTTCTGGGCGGCCGGGTGGACGAGAGCCGGATTGTGCGCAGCGTCGACATACCGTTGCCGAAAGGCCCCAAAGCCGCGCCGCGCGACGCCGCCTTCCGCGCCGCGCTTGTGCTCCACGAGCCGCGCTTCGATGTGGCCGAGGAGCATTGGTACGTGGACGTGACGCTGGCCCGCCAGCCGATGGCCGATCCGTTCGTGCGCTTCGGCGTCGTCCGCTACAACCCGGCCCTGCCGAAGGATCTCCGCGTCTCCGAGCCCGCCGTCGCCTGGGGCATCGTGGCGCCGGAGCGGATCTTGGCGGCCGAACTGACCGAGTGCGCGGGCGTGCGCGCCGTCAAGGCCTCATTCGGCGGCCGCGCCCCCGCTTTCGGCGCCGTGGACGACCGCCCGCGCCCCACAGCCCGGTTTCGCTTGGTGCGGCGTGAGACCTCCCCGGCCGGACTGCCGATGATCGACACGCTCATCGAGTGCGACGGTGCGGGTGACCAGACCGGTGTCTGGACGGCGACCCTGACGCTGCCCCCCGAGCCCGCGCGACCCGGCGCCCGCTACTTCGTGCAGGCCGACGAACACGAGAGCTGGCGCCCCGCCCGCTACCCCGTCGAGCCCGTGCCCGACACCGGCGGCGGCGCCCCACCGCCCGAACTCGATCTGCGCCGCGAAGCCGGTCCGCGCTTTGTGGCGGAGCTGGAGATTGCAGTCCCCCCGGGGCCGCCCCGATAGGGGTGGCGGCGAGGGGCCAATGAGGGGCCGCAAGCGGCCCGCCAGATTTTCCGTTCGCACCCCGAAGGGGGCGAAACCGGACGCGTGCGCTCCGGCCATTATCGATTGGGAGGATTTCATGATGGTACGCCGATTAACCGCTACGATTGCCATGCTCGCCCTTCTTATCGCGCAGGCGACCGCCTTGCCCCTGCCGCTCCGCCCCTGGCAGGAGGACGGGCGGGTGACGCGCGTGGAGAGCCGGTTCGACATCACGGACGTCAAGATAGATCAGGGGTGGGTCAGCGGCACGCTGGTCGCCACGATCGACACCGGGCTCTTCGAAGTCCCTCTGGCAACGCCGTTCAAGACGCTCCAAAATACAAGCTTCAAGCAGAAGATCGGCAGCATCGAGATAACGCTGGACGTCCGGATCGCCGATCCGACGACGGTTTGCTTCAAATTGTTCGCCGGCCCGGTCCAGGTCGGCAACGAACTCTGTAAAAAGGTGGTCTGAACAGGAGGTATGACCATGATCAGGTCCTTGGCAAGTCTCATGCTGCTGGTCGCATCGATGCAACCGGTTGCGGCCGCATGCAGTTGCGGTCCCGACTTTTGTACCGACGATCCGCGCATTCCTGCCGCCTTGAGGGCCAAGAAGGCCGCCCTGGCGAAGGAGTATCCCGCCCGACTGGTCGCGCTTCTCGATCGCGGCACGCAATGCGTAGCGCGCATCGAACGCGGGCCGGACGGCTTCTCGCTGGTGCTCGTCCAGAAGAACGGCGATAAGCAGTCGGTCGCCTGGACGGAGGACGATGAGCGGATCGCCAAGACGCAGCTCGCCAGCGGCACTCTCGGGCACTACTGGATCGTCCACAGCCGTCGCGCCTTCGCCTGCTGCGGCGAACCCGCCTACGACGCCCGACCCGACTACGACGCCCGCGATGACGTCAACGCCTCCCTGGCGATCCGCTGCGATCCAGGCAGGCCCTGCTGAACTCCCGGGCGCCCGAACGGCCCCGCAAAGGCCGCCGCGCGCCCGGCCACCCAGTTCCCCCAATGAACACGCGCCGGTGTGGGGGAATGGACCGGGCCGTGATGCACAAGGTTGGATTGTAGAATTCTACCCGTCTCCAGAATCATCAACCAAGAACATACCGGCATTGGAAGACAGATCCAAGTCGATCTGAAAAACCTGCGGATTATGTCGACAGCCAGCTCGATCAACCAGCGAGATATTGAGACTGCCAAGAGGGCGGATCGCCGGAGGATTTACTTGATTTTCGGTATTTCGCTTGCAAGTGCGCCATGGCCCGACCGTTCGCCGGGTCTGCGCAGCTCGCAACACCCGCGCATCGATATCGGCGACCCAGACCGGGTCCGACGGGAATCGGTGGCCTCGCCGCCGGCGGGCGGGCGGGCGGGCTCGGAAGCCGCCATGAGGTGCCGGGAGCCAGCAATCGGGAATAGTGATCAATTCTCCCGTCAGTCTCCTTCAGCTTACAGTCAGCCCATCATCATAAGTCTTGCACTCGCGAAGCATTCCTCGAATGAAGTCTTGATCCTAGCCGGGTGGATTAGCTATTTATCATCCTTCTTCGGCCGCCGTTTCGCGTTCGGCTCGCGCGTGGCGTGGTCCCGACCAATCTGCCACGTATCCGACCCCCTGGATCCTGCCGCCGAGCGCACGGACATTGGCCGCGGCATCTTCGTTCGGTGCCACCCGAATACCGTGCCCCTCCACGACGACAGCGCGCTCGACCTCATCGATGTTGTCGACCTCTATCTGCTCCGAGGTGATGTTCGTCGAAGCCGGGCAGATGCGGAAGGCCGACCGGCCGGTGAGTCGGTTCCGGATGCGCACCGGATAGAGCTTCACGCCATCCTCGGAGACGAGCCAGAAGCGGCGATCGAGACGGGAACCAATGGTCATGTTGATCCTCCTTTACGGCATTGCGGCAAAATCGCTGCGTCGGTAGCCATCCACCATCCGGCGGAGGGCCGCGGGTTCGAGCACCTCGACCCGGTCGCCCCAGGCGTAGAGGTGCCAGCACATCTCCAGATGCCCCGACGCGTGGAAGCGGACGACGAGGGAGCCGTCAGGCTCGTCCTCAAGGACCTGCTCGGGGTGAAAGAGATAGCCGCGGGCCTGGTCGGCGGCTTCCGGCCGGAAGCGCCAGGCGACAGGGCCGTATTCGGCCTCGTTCTGGTACACGCCAAAGGCCCGGTTGGCGAAGGCCTGGAGATCGAAGCCTTCGGGCCGCGTGAAAGGGACGTCCCCGACACGCGCGACCGCGACGGCGTCAAGACGGTAGGTGCGGATCGGGCCGTCAGGGTCGTCGACCGGCCGCGCGACGAGGTAGCGGCGCGCGCCAGAGAGGATCCCGTAGGGCACGACGCGGCGCGGCTTGGCCCAGGAATCGCCGTGGGAGCGGTAGTCGATCTCCAGCACGACGCAGCGCTTCACTGCCTCCAGCACAGCGGCAGCGACGTCGTCGTCAATCCTCGGCCGAGGGCCCGGCCGCGCTATGATTCCCTGCGCTTCGAGAAGTGCCTCGTGGTCGGTCTCCAGCCGCGCCATGGTCTTCGGCGGCACGAGCGCCAGGATCTTGTCCTGAAGGCGCACCAGCACGCGCGCTTCGATCGGCGATCCGGACCGGCGCAGTTCGGCGATGGCGAGGTCCAGCGCGGCGAGTTCCTCCGGCGTCAGTGACATCAGCTCGCGGACCTGCCCGCCCTCGAAGCGCCAGCGCTTTCGGCCATCCTCGTCGAAGGAGGCCACGACCTCCGGGAATACCGCTTCGAGGGCACTCATCATCCGCTGCGCCGTCCTGAGAACGCAGCCGAACCGCTCGATGACATCGTCGAGCGTTACGCCCATCCGGTGGGCCCCGACCATGCGCGCAAGCTCCAGCAACTGATCCGCCTTCGCGAACGACATGGCAGCACCCCAAGACAGAATCTGTCACCCGCTACAACCTATGCAACGATTGATAGGGGGGAGTCCAGCGTGTATGGAACGATCTCCTCAACTGCAACCGAGAAAGTTTCCTTTGGTTGCAGAAGGTTAGATAATGCGCAGCCGCACGGCGGTGGAAATTCGAACCATCTATGCGTCAGCTCGGCTACAGGCAAAGGTTGTTCTGTTTTCGTTCAGATGACGCGCTTTGTCATCCACTTAGGCGAGATTCCGGTCATTGCGACAACGTCGAGCCGACTTCGGTCTCGACTCGTCGCGACGATCGACCTCGTCACAATTGAGTTGAATGAGCTGAGCATGGACATCTACCTTCAGTATCCTGTGGCGGCCACCTATGCCGCGCTCGCCGCGACGGCCGTGGCCCTCCTGGCCGTTCTCCTGATTGCTGGGCAGAGCCGAAGACAAAAGGCACTCCTGGTCAGCATGAGCGGCCTGGCTGGCCTGCTCGATGAGGCGAACGCCACGCTGCGGGGCCTGCCGGATCTCTTCCGGGGCGAGTCGCGGATCGGTCGCGAGGAGCAGCGCCACAATCTCGCGGCGCACCAGCAAGCGCTCGAGGCGCGCCTCGGGACCGCTAGCCAGTCGCAGGCGGACCAGCTCTCCAAATTCCGCATCGAATCCGGCCAGGGCCGGACGGATCTGCAAGCCTTCCTCAAGACGGCAACGGATGGTTTCGCGGACAGCTTGGCGCGCCGGCTCGATGACATGCGCCTCACGATGAGGGAGCACGGCGAGCGCCTGGAGAAGGCGCAGGCGGAAGCTCGCGAGGTTCAGCGGACGGCGATCGAGATGCTGGTGCGCACGGTCGAGGAGCGACTCGCGACCTCGGGCAAAGTTCTCGCCGACCAGCTCGGGCAGATGCGCCAGGAGGCGACCGCGAGCGGCGTCGCGCTTCAGGCCGGCATCAAACTCGCGACCGACGGCTTTGCGGAGGTGCAGTCGCAGCGGCTCGCCGATGCCAGCCGGACCATCAAGGAGTTCGAGGAGCGGACGACCAAGGATCTTGCCGCCTCGCGCGAGCAGGTGCGCCTCGGCCTCGCCGACATGGTCGTCCAGCTGAAGGGCCTCATCGAGCAGAACGAGGCCAAGCAGGAAGCGCTCCGCGCGGCATTGACGGCCGGTCTCGACCAGCTCCGCAAGGAGAACGAGGGCAAGCTGGAGCAGATGCGCCTCACCGTCGACGAGAAGCTGCAAGGGACGCTGGAAGCGAGACTAGGCGAGTCCTTCAAGCAGGTGAGCGAACGATTGGAGCAGGTCCACAAGGGCCTTGGCGAGATGCAGACCCTCGCCAACGGCGTCGGGGACCTCAAGCGCGTGCTCACCAATGTGAAATCGCGCGGCGGTTGGGGCGAGGTCCAGCTGGGCGTCCTGCTGGAGGACATGCTGACGCCGGACCAGTATGCCCGGAACGTCCGCATCCGGCCCGAGAGCGGGGAACTCGTGGAGTTCGCAGTCCGCCTTCCGGGCAAGGAGGACGACAAGCCGGTCTTCCTGCCGATCGACGCAAAGTTCCCGCAGGACGGCTACGAACGCCTCCTCGCCGCCCAGGAAGGCGGTCTCGCGGACGAGGTGGAGAAGGCCGGCGCGGCCCTGGAACGGGCGATCCGGTTGCAGGCACGCACGATTTGCGAGAAGTACGTCCACCCGCCCCATTCGACCGACTTCGCGATCATGTACCTACCGACGGAAGGGCTATACGCCGAGGTCATCCGACGGCCGGGCCTCTGCGCGGACATCCAGAGCACGCACCGCATTCTGCTGACCGGCCCGACCACGTTGTCGGCGCTCCTGACCAGCCTGCAGATGGGCTTCCGAACGCTCGCCATCGAGAAGCGCTCCAGCGAGGTCTGGCAGGTGCTGGCAGCGGCGAAAACCGAGTTCAAGAAGTACGGCGAGGTCTGGGACAAGCTCGGCAAGCAACTGGAGACAGCGCAGAACACCGTCTCCCTGGCCGGCCGCCGGACCCGTGCTATCGAACGCAAGCTCCGCAGCGTCGAGACGATAGAAGTGCCGGACGGCTTCTTCGGCGACCTCATCGCCGCGCCGGACGAGGACGAGGACGGGGGCTCGGAGCGCGTCACGATTTGAACAGGTCCTGGGGCGCGGGACCGAACCGGTGCTGCGCCCACTGATCGAGACCCGCCGGGAGCCTTTGCCGGTGGACGATGGAGCGTCGCGGGCACATGCGAAACGACCAGGGCACGATCATTCTCTCGCCATCCGACCTCATGCGGTTCCAGGGCTGCAGGCACGCGACGGCGCTCGACCTCCGCTTGGCGCTGGGAGAGCCGCTTGTACCGGCCGACGACGGGGCAGAAGCCGCGCTGCTACAGAAGAAGGGTCACGCCCACGAGGCAGCCTATCTCGCACGGCTGGCTGCTGCCGAACTGGTTGAGATCGCGCGGACTGACGACTTCGCAACGGCGGCGGCCGAGACCACCGCGGCGATGCGGCGAGGTGTACCCGTGATCTACCAAGGTGCGCTCGGCTTCGGCCCCTGGCAGGGCTGGTCCGACTTCATCGAGCGCGTCGAGGAGCCCTCGGACCTTGGCCCGTGGTCCTACGAGGTGGCCGACACCAAGCTGAAGCGCCGCGCCGACCCGAAACACGCCATCCAGCTGGCGATCTACTCGAAGGCCGTCGCGGCGATCCAGGGCCGCCTGCCCTCCCGCGCGCACGTCGTCATCGGATCGGGAGAGCGGATCACCATCGACCTCGCCGACGTGCGCCACTCCGTCGATCGGCTCGCCGAGCGCCTCGTCGCTTTCGTCGCCGCACCCCACGCGACGGTTCCGGAACCGACGCCGTCCTGCAGGCTCTGCCGCTGGCGCGAGCACTGCGACAGCCACTACGATACCACAGACAGCCTCGTCCGGGTGGCCGGCATCACACGGCAACAACGCCGGCGGCTGGAGACGACGGAGATCGCGACGCTCACCGCCCTCGCTTCGTCGGCGGAGCCGGTGCCCCGGATGGCACCGGAGACGCTGAGCAAACTGCGAACTCAGGCGAGGCTCCAACTCGGCCGGCGCGCGGGCGGTCCACCCACGCTGGAACTCAAGGCCCTCGAACCCGGCCGCGGCTTCGCGCGCCTTCCGCGGCCGTCCCCGGGTGACCTCTTCTTCGACATGGAAGGCGATCCGCTGGTGGAAGGCGGGCGGGAATACCTCTTCGGGGTCTTCCACGAAGAGGGCGGCTTCCACGCCTGGTGGGCGCACGACGAACCCGCAGAGAAGGCGGCGCTCGGAGCCGTCCTCGGCTTCTTCGTCGAGCGCCTCGCAGCCGACCCGGCGGCGCACATCTACCACTACGCCGAGTACGAGGTGACGGCGCTGAAGCGGTTGACCCAGCGCTATGGGACCGGAGAAGCCGTCCTCGACCACCTCCTTCGCAGCCAGCGCTTCGTCGATCTCTACCGCGTCGTCCAGCAGGGCCTGCAGGCCTCAGAGGCCGGCTATTCGTTGAAGGATCTCGAAACCTTCTACCTCCCCAAGCGCGACGGCGAGGTCGCCACCGCCGGGGACAGCATCGTCGCCTACGAGACCTGGTTGGAGACCGGCGAACAGGCGATCCTCGACGGGATCGAGCGCTACAACGAGGTCGACTGCCGTTCGACGAAGGGCCTGCGCGACTGGCTCCTCTCCGTCCGACCGACGGATATGGGGTGGTTCGAACACGCCGCGGATCCGACTGTGCCCGAGGAGTTTGTCGACGCCGAGCGGGACGCGCTCCGCCGCCGGCTCGACGCCGCACGGGCCCAGCTTGGCGATCCCCTGGCAGACCTCCTCCTCGAACTCGGATCCTTCCACCGCCGCGCCGACAAGCCCGCCTGGTGGGCGCATTTCGACCGGCTCGGCCGCGACGCCGAGGACCTGATCGAGGATCTCGAATGTCTCGCCGACCTGAGGGCGATCGGCCCGTCTGATGGTGCGAGCCGCACCTACACCTATCCGCACCAAGAGACGAAGATGCGGGAGAAGGCCAAGCCCATCGTCCGCGAGCTCGGCAAGGCCGTGACGATCGCCGCGCTCGACCGCCGCCAGCGACGGGTGACGCTCGCCGGCACCAGAGCGACCGGCCCGCTCCCTGACCGGCTCGATCTCCTGCCGGCAAAGCCGCTCGACAATGGCGTGCTCCGCACCGCGGTCGCCCGGAACGCGGCGGCCCTGGCCGACGGCGGCGGCGGCCTTCGCGCAATCCGCGACTTCCTCGATCGGCGGCCGCCACGGCTCTTGGGCCTACGACCCGGCGAGGCGATCGCCCGGACGGGCGACGTGGTGGAGGCGGCAGTCGCCGCTGTCGGCGCCCTCCACCAGAGCTATCTCCCGATTCAGGGGCCGCCAGGTACCGGCAAGACCTATGTCAGCGCGAAGGCGATCGTCGCGTTGGTCCGGTCCGGCCGCCGCGTCGCGGTCTCCTCCAACGCCCACAAGGCGATCGACAATCTACTTCTCGCCGTGGCAGGCGAAGCGCGGGCCACTGGTCGGCCGGTCGCCATCGTCAAGAAGGTCTCCGACGCCTCCGAGGCACCGGACGACCCGATGATCGTCGTGACGAGGGACAACAACGCCCCCCTCCTCAGCGAGGCGGACGTGGTCGGCGGCACCGCCTTCCTGTTCGCCCGCCCGGAGATGGCCGGCATGTTCGACCACCTTGTCGTCGACGAGGCGGGCCAGGTCTCGATCGCCAGCCTCCTGGCGATGGCCGGTGCGGCCGAGAACATCGTCATCGTCGGCGACCAGATGCAGTTGCCGCAGCCGGTGCAGGGCATCCACCCCGGCGGGAGCGGGCTCTCCACGCTCGATTATCTGATGGAGGGTCGGTGCACGATCGCGGCCGACCGCGGTCTCTTCCTTCCCGTTTCCCGGCGCATGCACCCGGCCGTCTGCCGCCTCGTCGGCGAGCTCGTCTACGAGGGGCGCCTGTCGAGCGACAATGGCGCCGCCCGCCAACGGATCGACGGCGCGCCGGGATTGCCGCCTTTCGGCGTTCTCTTCGAGGAGATCGACCACGCCGGCAACGCCCAGACCAGCGAGGAGGAGGCCGACCGGATCGTCGCTCTTCACGCAGCCCTCCTCGGCTCCTCCTTCACCGACCGGGACGGCCGGACGCGCCGGCTCGGCGTCGAGGACGTCCTCGTCGTCAGCCCCTACAATGCGCAGGTGAACCTCCTGACGGAGCGCCTGCCGGACGGGGCACGCGTCGGCACGGTCGACCGCTTCCAGGGCCAGGAGGCACCCGCCAGCCTGATCTCGATGGCAACATCGAGCGCGGAGGAGATGCCGCGCGACGTCGGCTTCCTGTTCAGCCTGGAGCGGCTCAACGTCGCCCTGTCGCGCGCCCAGGCCCTTGCCGTTGTGGTTGCCTCGCCACGCCTCCTCGACGTGCCATGCGCGAGCCTCGACGAAATGCGTCTCGTCAATGCCCTCTGCGCAGTCCGCGCCTACGCTCGAAAAGGGTGGCCGTAAGATCGCTCGCGTTTACGTTTCGTTCAGATGTCCGGTTCGGTCACCCCGGCCTGCCATTCTCCTTCTACCGAATTGGAAGGAGACCGTCATGCTCACCCGCCATGCCGAGATCCGCTGCCAGCAGCGAGGCATCCGTCCCGAGGTCGTCGCCACCCTGCTCGCCTACGGCCGCCGCGAGCGCCGGCATGGCGCCGACGTCTGCTTCATGGATCGCGACGCCCACCGCCGCGCCGAACGCGACCTCGGGCGGAAGACTTACGCTCGCCTGTCGGATCGGCTGGGGACGTATCTGGTGGTGGGGGATGACGGGCAAGTGATCACGGCGGCCCCGAGGCTGGGCCGGATGAGAATTTGACCGAACTCTTCTAGCGCTCGAAGATGTAGCGCTGGTGCTGATGACAACCTTGAGCGACGGTTTCGGGTCAACGCAGCCTGTATCGGGTACATGGCTAGTCGCCCCGTAACCCGCCATGGCACCGGCATTGACAGAATTTGTGTCGAAACAGATTGACGCCGCCACTCGCTTTCGACAGTACAACCGTCGATAGGAGCGCGCCGTTAACATTTCGCGAGCTCGCAGCGGCAACTCGGGTCGTCGAGCGTCAGATCCGCTACATGATCGCCGAGGGCTTTGTCCCGCCGCGCGGTGGCCGGGCGAGAGCCGACTATGGCGACGATCATGTGGCGGTCATCCGGCGCCACACCGACCTGCGTGCGAAAGGCCTGCCGCCGTCCGCGATCAAGGTGCTCCTCGAAGAGGGAACGGCCGTGCCGTTCTCGTTGGCGCCGGGACTGACCCTCATGGTCGAGCCTCGGGTGATCGGCAGCGGGGCCGATGTCGAGCCCCTCGTGCCGCGCCTCGCCGAGGTCCTGCGGACCGTTTTGGAGAAGGATCGAGGCCATGGTGATTGATGAAGCCGTCAGGTCCGCCGACCCTTTCGCCGCCTGGACCGCCGGCGCCTACGTCGCCGGCAGCGGGGCGTCGGCCCGCTCGTCTCAACCCGCTATGACGTGCGCATCGTAGGCGCTCTAGCGCTGGTTTCCACCCGGCGTATCGTCCGCAACGCGGAGGAACGCAGCATCGAGGCGACCGTCACTTTTCCGGTCCCGGTTCACGGGATCATACACGGGCTGATAGCCCGTTGGAGCGCGCGTTCCATTTGTCACGAACGTCACTTCGTCATTCCTCGCCATCGCGTATGAGGGCCTTGGGGACGAGCCCGGCGCCGCCCGTCTGGGCGATCGCGTCGGCGGTTCATGGGGGGCGGCATGGCAGACGTTGAGACCCTGACGCGTGTGCTGGCCGAGGCCGGCGCACGCGACGACGCCATCGCGGGCGTGCTCCGGACGGCCGCAAACGCGTGGCTGGTCCGTTTCGAGGATGTCGACGTCGAGATCGAGTACGACTCCGCCGGCGACCGCCTGGTCTTCGCCTCGGTGATCGGTCCGGTCCCGCAGCAGAAGCGGGAGGAGATCCTGGAGGCGCTGCTCGCCTATTCGTTCCTGGCGCGCGAGACCGGCGGGGTTCACATGGCGATGACCGCGCCGGGCGGCGAGGCCGTCCAGATGGCCGCCGTCCCGGGCGAGGGCGCGGGCGTCGACCGGCTCGTCACGGTCGTGACCAACATGGCCGAGAACACACGGATCTGGCGCGCCATGTTCGCCTCCGCGATGGGGCTCGGCGCGGCCGAACCGGTCGACGTGCCGGGCATGATGATCCGCATCTGAGGGGGCACCGATGGCGATCCATGGACCGCAGTTCACCGTCACCCACGGGACCACGCTCAAGCAAATCGACGACTTCCTCGCCCAGAACACCAAAGCGGGCGACAAGATCCTCGGCAAGCTCGACAAGGCGACCGGCAACACGATCCTCTACGTCGGCGGAAAGACGTCCCTGAAGGACGCCGTCACCGGCAAGGCGCAGCAGCGCAAGGAGAACGCCAAGAACGCCTTCGAGCAGGCGCTCGCCCAAACCGCCACGGGCGCCAAGGACGGGCTCAGCAAGGCCAAGGCCGAACAGATCGACAAGCTGCTCTCCGACATCGCCAAACTGCGCGCCTCGACCGGCCAGCACGGCATGACGACGAGCCAGTTCGGCGCTCTCGCCTCCGCCTACCTGTCCGCCGCCAAGGCGATCTCGGCGCCGAAGCCGCAAGCGACCGGCGAGGGGCCGAAGCTCGCCGATCTCGGCCCCCTCGGCACGGCCGTGAAACAGGCGGCGGACGCCCTCGTCAGCGCGTTTGCCGGCCATGGCGACATGGACGCCATCGCGGACGGGCTCGGCGATACCATCGCGACGGGCTATCTCGCGGGCCACGCCACCGACGAAGATCGCCTCGCCTTCGCCACCGACAACGGCAAGACGCTCCGGACCGAACTCCGGACCGCGATGGAGCAGGCGCTCGGCCCCGACGGCAAGGCCCGGCTGGACGATCCGAGGACCGACGACATGCTCGCCGCCGCGTTCAACCGCGCCGCATCGAAGATGCTGCCCCAGAACGCCGAATTGGCGACCACCTCGTCGATCCTGGGCCAGGGCGGCAAGCCAGTCGACCTCCCCCACATCACCATCGGCGGCAAGGAATACAAGCCGGAGCGCTTCCTGGGCGAGGGCGGCTTCGCCAAGGTCTACGGCTACCAGTCCGTGGAGAACCCGGAGGAGCGCATCGCCTTCAAGATCATGAACCCGCCCGCCGAGGGGGCCAAGCTCGAGGCGCGCGACAAGATCACGGCCGAGCAGGGCCGCGAGATCGTCAATCACATGGACATCGAGGGCGCCGGCCACGAGAACATCATCGGCTTCAAGGGCATGCTCCGCACGCCAGACGGCCGCCTCGGCATCGCCATGGAGACCGCGCCGAACGGGACGGTGTTCGACTTCGCCGCGAAGCTGGACGCCATGATCGGCACCGGCCCGGGCAAGATTTCCGGGGAACAGGCCAACGTGCTGCGCCTCACCCTGATCCAAGACATGGCGGCTGGCCTGGCGCATCTCCAGGATGCCCAGGGCATGGCGCATCTCGACTTCAAGTCGCCGAACTGCCTCATCGACGAGGAGGGCCGGGTCAAGGTGGCCGACTTCGGCAATGCCGAGGCGGGCGCCGGGATCGTCGCCGAAACCGCCCAGCTGCCGGCCAACCCGGCCTGGCTCGCCCCTGAAGTCATCATCGCCAAAGGCAAGCTCGCGGCGATTACCGAAGATGCGCGAAAGGTCCAGACCAACGAGACCAAGTATGTCGAGTCGAACCTGAAGGCGCTGTTTCCAACCGCCAGCAAGAGCGACATCACCGCGCTCGGCCGGGACATCATGAAGGCGCGCTCGGCGGAGTTGAGCGCGGGCGCGAAGGCGCAGCGCGAAGGCATCGACACCCTGGATGCGCGAGCCGATACGTTCAGCCTCGGGCAGGCCGCCATGGACCTGTTCCGCGGCACCTATTTCGGCAAGGAGACCTCATTCATGTCCGAAGTCGAGAACGACCTTGCGGCCTTCGGCAAGAATCCCTTCAACCGCGCGGTCGACAAGCCGGACATGTACGGCAATCTGCCGAGCGGCGCGCTCATGAAGTCGACCGGCGACGACGACGTCGACGCCTTCCTGAACAGCCTGCTCGATCCCGTGCCGAGCGCCCGCCCGCAGCTCTCCACCGCGATCGGCGACCCGATCTTCACACGTCCGGGCGTCGGCAGCGATGCGGCTCGCGGCCTGCTCCTGGCCATCATAGGCGGCGATGCCGGGGCGATCGACACCGCCAAGGGCGTGCTCGACAACACCGTCCACGCGCCCCCGGACCGCCCCCTGCCGCCGACCCCCGACCAGGTCGGCCAAATGCGAGTGTGAGGCGGTCTCAGGCCTCGGGGACCAAGCCGTCCGGTGGCCCCTCGCCTGCCACGTCGAACGGGCCTTCGGTTGGGCGGCCGATCCTCCAAGGGTCCGGCTTCGGAAGGCTCGACGGGTGAACGCCGCGCTTTCGTTCCTCGTCGCGATCCCGCGGACACGCGTCTCGTCGTGATCGAGCCCGCAAGCCGCGATCATGCGGCGTGATGGCCGGTTCGTCGTGGAGACGTGTTCGTACATATGGGTCGCCCCGAGGTCCCGGCACGCGCCGCCGACCGGGATGGCATTCACGAGGGTGCCGAGCCCGCAACCCCGTCGGGATGTCGCAACCGCCACCGGTCCGACCCAGTCGTGACGGCGGTGGGGCCTTTAGGCATTGTGGGGCAGATTGGCGTGCGCCGTCGCCACGACGGCACCCGCCCGATCTCCGATCGCCACCGTGATCGCCGGTCCGAAGTCGCCGGCCAGCATCGAGTCGGAGAACGGCGCCACGCCCGCCTCCGCCCAGATGTCTCGATCGTCTGCCGCCCGTCGCGCCGGGTCCGCTTCGAAGTCGGCCACGCCCATCAAGGTGCCTCGCTCACGCTCCGGCCGGGACGAACAGGCAGGTCGTCGGTGCCGTCGGTTTGCCGCCCAACGAGCAGCGATGGAACTGCCCATCAGGGGAGGACCGCGCGCGGTCGAACGCGATCACCTCCCCGGTTGCCAGGATCCTGTAGCCGTACGGGGACACTTCGACGTCGCGCGCGTCAATCACGTAACAGTCCTGCCCGGAGCAGCAGGCGCGCGGATACGTCCAGCCGGACGGGGCCTCGTGCGCCGGAGCGGCCCGAGCCAGCACCCCTATCCCAAGCGCCACCGCGTAGGTCAGGTTCCGCATGCCTGACTTTAGCACAGGCGCACAGGTTCCGGCGTTGCGCTCGGAGGCAGAGTGTCCGCGGCGGGGAGCGCGCCGGAGTTCGGCGACACCGAACGGACGGCACGCCGTGGCCCTGGTCGCAAAGTCATTGAATCCGGCGTAGCGTTCGGGGCCGCTCTGGTTCCGCATGGGGGCCGACATGGCGAAGGGTTGTGTCCGGGGAGGCCTTCCGATCTCGTCCGTGGCGCCATGGGCAGAACCAGTCGCCGATACCGCACGGCGAGCGCGCGGGCAGACACGCTTAGGGCTGGCGGGTTCCCCTGGCGTCCGCCCTCTGGGCCTTGCGGCGCCGGCCGTGGCACCCGCCCGCGAGACTGCGGGGATGCCCATTTGTCGTTCGATGCCGGCAGACGAGAGGTAAGCTCATGACCGTGTTCGACGAGTCCAACGACGAGACGATGCTTCGCCGCGCCTTTGCGGTCGCCCGTGCCGCACGGGAGGGCGGCGAGCACCCGTTCGGCGCGATCCTGGTCGGCCCCGACGGGGCCGTGCTCATGGAGCAGCCGAATGCCTACAACGCGGAAGGGCAGGACATGACGGCGCATGCCGAACGCATGCTGGCCACGCGGGCATCGAAGCGCTGGCCGCCGGACTTCCTCGCCAGTTGCACCATGTTCAGCTCGGCCGAACCCTGCGCGATGTGCTCGGGCGCGATCTACTGGGCCGGTATCGGCCGGGTCGTCTACGGTCAGGCCGAGACGGACGTCAAGGCCGTGACCGGGGACCATCCCGAGAACCCCACCCTCGACCTGCCCTGCCGGACGGTCTTCGCGCACGGCCAACGCGTGGTCGTCGTCAAAGGACCGCTCCTGGCGGAGGAGGCCTCTTCGCTTCATGCCGGGTTCTGGACTGCCGACAAGCCTCAGAGCGCCTGATCGCGTTCACGCAACCGGTCGCGCGCGTGGAATGCCGACGCCGCAGCCGCCGAAACCGAAGGCACGGCATTCCAGCGATGTGCTAGAGTTCGGAATGTGGAGCGTGCAGAGAAGGAAAGACCTTCATGGATGCCGCGGGGGTTATCGTGACTCCGTTCACCCGCCTCGTTGGAGCGCGCCATCCCATCGTGTCGGCGCCGATGGGGCGTCTCTCCCGACCGGACCTTGCCGCAGCCGTGACCAACGCCGGTGGCGTTGGGGCGATCGGTTTCAGTTGGGACAGCCCGCATCACGTCGAACAGTTGGTCAGGGCCATGCGGCAACTCACCCGCGACGGTCCCTTTGTCGCCAACTTCTCGCTCGAGTGGGATCAGCACGAGAGGATGGAGGCGGCGCTGTCGGCCGGCGCCCGGATCTTGTCCTTCTTCTGGGGTGATCCCGCGCCCTATGTGGATCGCGCAAAAGCCGCAGGGGCTCTGGTCCTGCACACCGTCGGGACACCCGAGGAGGCGCGAAGAGCCGTCGATCTCGGGGTGGACGTTTTGGTCGCCCAGGGCAACGAGGCCGGCGGTCACGTGTGGGGGCGGCTCTCCACCATGGTTCTGGTGCCGCTTGTGGCGGACGTTGCGGGGAGAGTCCCGGTCCTCGCCGCCGGCGGCATCGCCGATGGACGCGGCCTCGCAGCGGCTCTGATGCTGGGAGCTTCGGGTGTCTGGCTGGGCACGCGATTTCTCGCCTCGACCGAAGCGGCCTGCCACCCGGATTACAAGCGCCGTCTGGTCGAAGCGGCTGCGACCGATACGATCGAGACCACGCTCTTCGACGGCGGTTGGCCGGACGCACCGAGTCGCGTGTTGCGCAACCGTACGGTCGAGGCCTGGGAAGCGGCGGGCCGCCCAGGGTCCGGATCTCGACCCGGAGAAGGTGATGAGATCGGCCGCACAGCCGAGGGCCAGCCGATCCGGCGGTACTCGATCGCCAGTCTGCTCAGTGGCGCCCAAGGCGATCTCGATGACTTTCCCGTCTATGCAGGACAGTCGGTTGGTCTGGTAAGAGAGGTGCGGCCGGCGTCGGAGACGGTCACGAACCTGATCGACGAGGCCGTACGGGCCATGGCTTGGGGCCCGCAGCGAGACAAGCCTTCCTCGGGAAGGGCCTGAGCCGCGCACCTGCGTCGACCAGCCGTAACCGCAAGGAGGCGTTTCGAAGACCGACCGGTCAGCGACGGCGCCAGATCCCAAGACGCCGCTCGCGGGCGATGGCTTCGGCCTCCCGTTGGGCATCGTCGGCGTCCGGGCTCGCGGAACTGCCGCCGGCGCTGAGGATGATCCAGGCGAGGTCGCGTCCGCCGACCTCGCAGCGGTGCCAGCCGTCTGCGATCCGCTGGCAGTCCAGGGGCTTGCGGCGGATGAATCGGGCGAGCGAGCGGGCTGGTCGTCCGCGCGAGGGTTCGATCCCCTTCAGGCGCACCACGGTTCCGTCGATCTCGAGGGTTGCGGTATCGATTACCTTGGCACGACCGCTGACGGCCTCGCGGTCCTGATCCGCCGATACTTCGGCGTCAGCGGGCGCCGATCCGGTCGGGCCGGGTGCGGCTCTCGCATCGGGATCGCCGGTCATCGCGGCGACCCCGTCGGCGGGTCGACGGATGGCGGGCGGGGGCGACGGACGGGTCGCGACCGCCTTGGCGACGAAGTCGTGCCAGATCGCCGCCGGGACATCCCCGCCGGTGACGCCCTGCATCGGCGTATTGTCGTCGTTGCCGACCCAAACGCCCACGATCAACGCGTCCGTGTAGCCGACGAACCAGGCGTCGCGGTTGTCCTGCGTGGTCCCGGTCTTGCCGGCGACGGCCGTCCCGGCGACGGCGGCGCCGTGGCCGGTCCCGCTCCGCACCACCGAGGCGAGGAGATCCCGCATGGCCTCGCGCGCGCCGGCGCGGTCCGGATTGGACGGGGGAGCGGCAGCGGGGGCCGCCCTAGCACGGTCATAGAGCCGACGATCGGGGCCTTCGACGGTCTGCACCAGGAACGGCTCGAAGGGCTCGCGGCCGGTCGCGATGCTGCCGTAGGCACCGGTGATCTCCATGAGGCTCACCTCGGCGGTGCCGAGCGCTATGCTGGGCACGGACGGGATTTCGGACCGAATGCCCAGGCGTCGCGCCGTCGCGATCACCCGGTCCCGGCCGACCTCCTCGGACAGCTGCACCGCTACCGTGTTGATCGACTTGGCGAAGGCCTGGCGCAGGTCCATCGTGCCGGCATGGCCGCCGCCGTAATTCTGCGGCTCCCAGTCGCCGATCCTGACCGGTCGGTCCACCACACGGGTATCCGGGTCCGCCCCGTGCTCCAGCGCCGCGAGATAGACGAACAGCTTGAACAGCGAGCCGGGTTGGCGGCGCGCCTGGGTCACCCGGTTGAACTGGCTGGCCGCATAGTCGCGCCCGCCCACCGCGGCCTTGACGGCGCCATCGGGACCGATCGCGACCAGGGCGGCTTGTCCGATACGCTTGGCACCTCCCTCGGCAGAGAGCCGGGCCTCGATCACCTCCTCGGCGAGGGCCTGCAGGGCAGGATCGAGAGTCGTGCGGACCATGAAATCGGCGGGCATCTCGCCGAACAGGGCACGCAGCTCCGCGGCGGCCATGTCGACGAAATAGCCCGCCCCGTCCGAGGCTGGGAAATGCAATGAACGGATCGCCACGCGGTCGAGCCCTGCGGCTTCGACATCGGCGGCGGTGATCATGTCGGCGTCCCGCATGGCGGCGAGGACCGTCCTGGCGCGGGCGCGGGCGGAGTCGAGGTTGCGGTGCGGCGCGAGTTGGGTCGGGGCGCGCACGAGGCCGGCCAGCATGGCCGCCTCGCCGAGGGAAAGGTCCTTCGGGGCCTTCTCGAAATAGCGCCGGGCGGCGGCGTCGACCCCGTAGGTGCCGGCGCCGAAATAGGCCGTGTTCAGGTAGCGAACGAGGATCTCGTCCTTCCCGAGCTGGTGTTCGAGCCAGACCGCCAGCATGACCTCCTGCACCTTTCGCCGGAGGGTGCGGTCCGGCGACAGGTAGAGCAGGCGCGCGAGCTGCTGGGTCAGCGTGCTGGCGCCCTCGACCGTCCCGCCGCTCGACAGGTTGCGCCACAGCGCGCGCGCCATGCCGCGGATGTCGAAGCCCGGGTGCTCGTAGAAGCGACGGTCCTCGATGGCCACGATCGCCCGCGGAAGATGCGGCCCCAAGTCGGCCAGCGAAGCGACGCCGCCCCTGATCTGCCCGCGCATCGCGAAGGCGCGGCCATCGTCGGCAACGAAGACCGCCGATCCGGCCGACTGGCCGCGCAGGCCGCCGTCATGGGGCAGCGTGGCGAGGCAGAAGACCAGGAAACCGACGAGGGTCAGGACCGCGACGGCGCCGAGGCCGACGAGGACGCGGATGGGGGACAACCGGACCTGCTTCAGCGGTACCAATATCGAGCGGCCGCCGCTGGCCAGCCAAGCTCCTGCTGTCGCGAAGGCCGACCGGACCTTGTCGCCCGTGCCGGGCGGAATGCGAGGGCGGGGCAGTGTGACGGTGAAGCGGATCGGCCCCGGCATGGGCGGCGCGGCCGGTTTCGCAGCGATCGAGTTCTCACCCGTTCGCGCCCCCGGCCTCATTTCGATCGGGGCCGCAGGCGCTCCTTCTCCGGTCCGGGCCTCTGGCCCGGCCTTTTCGTCCGATTGAATGACCCGCAGATTCGCCATGTCGTGAAAGTCTCGACCTGGCCAAGTGAACTTGGCTGTCTCGGGTCGGTTCCATGGCGTGGCCTCGACCTGGGTCGCTTCTGAAGGCGCAGCCACAGGAAGGGGCCATCCCCCGCCCGTCCAGTGGAGCGCTCAGCGAGTGTTGCGGCCGGCGTGTCGGGACGGTGCCGATCGCGGCGACGACGCGGCCGGACTCAGGGGCATGACGCCCGCAAACCACCCGGCCCCTCGCGCGACGCCACGGCCGCTTGCCCCCTGCGGGCAAGGTGCGCAGAGATCAGCTCCGTGTCGTCAAGGTCGATAGTTGGTCGGTATCGTATCGGTCGCGTAGCGCGGAGAGTGCGTCCTGATCCGGCGCCCCATGGGTGGCGAGCTCGGCCAGCTCTTCGAAATAGTGCTCGTGCCCGGGCGGGGAAACCGTCATCAGGACCCGGGCGGGCGTGTCGCTCACGTTGGTGATGTTGTGGGGGACGCCCGGCGGAATGAACACGAACGTCCCGCGGGTGGCCCGGACTATGTCTTCGCCCACGTGCCAGACACACTCGCCCTCGAGGACGTAAAAGGTTTCTTCCTGCACTCGGTGAATATGCAGCCCCGTGGCGAACCCCGCGGGGATCGTCCAATCGAACATGCTGGTGTAGCGGGTTTTCTCGCCGGTCACGAGGAAGGCCATCGGGTAGCCGTGCAACACGACGCCTGGGGCCTGGTTCGCCATCCGGATCACGGATTTGGAGTTCATCGCCGTCCTCCTTGGCCGCGGCGTGTCGCGGCACTCGGACGACGATGAGCCTCACGGTCTCGCGAGTCCTGAAAGCGCTGCCAAAAGTTTGCTAAAATTTCCCCATGGCGTCTGGTGACTTCAACTATCTCTTCGGCCCCTTTTGCCTCCATCCGGAGACAGGCATCCTGCTCCGCGCCGGTGAGCCCACCATGCTGGGCCGGCGGGCCGTCGCGCTGCTGCAGGCACTGCTCGACAGTGCCGGGGCGCCGGTCTCGAAGGCCGCGCTCGTCGAGGCCGGCTGGGGCTCGCTGGCCGTTGCCGAAAACAACCTCACCGTCCAGATCGCCGCTCTTCGACGCGTCCTGGTGACGGGTCCGGACCATCAGAGCTGGATCGAAACGCTGCCGCGCCGGGGCTATCGCTACATCGGTCCCGCTGTGACGCGCGGCAGCCCCGACAAGGCACAGGCAGGTCCCCCTCTGCCCGAGAGGGCGTCCGTCGCGGTCCTGCCGTTCGCCGATCTGAGTGGAAGCCCGGAGAATCGGTATTTCGCGGATGGAATGGTGGACGACATCATCAACGGCCTGTCCCGCATCCGTTCGGTGTTCGTGACGGCGCGCGGCTCCAGCTTCACCTATCGGAGCGGCGTGGATGACCTTAGACGCGTGGGTCACGAGCTCGGGGTGCGCTACCTGCTCGAAGGCGCCGTGCGGAGGGAGGCCGGGCGTGTTCGGGTGACCGTCTCGCTCGTCGATGCGTCGACCCGGGCGCAGATCTGGGCCGACCGCTACGACCGAAGCTCCGACGATCTCTTCGGTTTGCAGGACGAGATCGCGCTGTCGGTCGTCGGGTCCATGGCGCCAAACATTCGGCGTGCTGAAATCGATCGCGTGAAGCGCAAGCGCCCGGAAAACCTGGACGCCTATGACCTCGTGCTTCGCGCCCAACCGGATGTGGACTCCGGAATGCCGGATCAGGTCACGCGCGCCTTGTCCTTGCTCGAGCGCGCGATCGCTCTCGACCCGTCCTACGCCCTGGCCCATGGCAATGCCGCCATGTGCCATCACTGCCTGTTCCTGCGGGCCGGCCTGCGGGAGGAGAACCGCGTCGCTTCGATCCACCACGCGCGGTGTGCGATCCAGCAAGGCTCGGACGACGCCACGGCCCTGACGCTGGCGGGGTTCTCACTGGGTATGGACGGGCACGACAGGGACGCGGCCTTTGCGGCGATGGATTCCGCGCTTGCGCTCAGTCCATCGTCGGCCCTGACCCATATTCTTGGCAGCGTGCTTCTCGGCTGGGGCGGGCAGGCGGAGCGGGCTATCGAATGGAGTTCTCGAGGGCTGCGGCTCAGTCCTTTCGACCCCTGGGCCTTTGCAGCCTACGATGCGCAGGCGATGAGCCATCTGTTGCTCGGACGATACGAGGACGCGTGTCGTGCCGCCTGCAGGGCGGTCCAGGCCAATCCGGTACACAGCATCACCTATGTCCAACTGACTGCTGCGCTGGCCAAGCTGGGGCGACTGCAGGAGGCGAAGATCGCCGCGAGGCGCGTGCTGGACCTCCACCCCGCATTCCGGTTCAGCCGTCAATTCGCGGGCGTAAATTGTGCCCCGGAGCTTGCCCAAGTTCTGGGCGATGCCTTACGAGCCGGTGGTCTTCCAGAGTAAAGTGGCGTTGCAAGCTTCATACATGATCGAACTCGATGTCGCCCCTTTACTGGGTACAGGCTTTAGCGGCCATCATCCGGCGCGAGGCAACCAGGCTGCGCTCGACGCCTGCGCGAGAGATGATCGCCGTGCGGAAGCGGTTCGGCGCGACCTTCGGGCCGCGGTGGATGGCATCTCGGATCAGCATGAGACCGATCTCCCGCGGCGGCTCGCCTGTTTCACGGGGAAGCCGCGAAGATCCGGACCCAGGCCGCCTCGCGGTCGGGGCGGAGTTCCCCGGGGCGTGGCCGGCCTAACGGCCGCTGCTTGGGGCCTGTCCATCGTCCCCGTGTTCGGGCTCCCCGAGCCAGGACACCTGGCCATCCCGGCCGACGGCCAGGACGCGGAGGCCGAGCCGCCGGACGAGGGCGGCGCCGGCCGCGCTGCCGGAGACGAGGATGGCCGTGGCCCAGGCGTCCGCGTCCATGCAGCGGGGGGCGAGGACGGTCACGGAAACGAGGTCGGATGCCGCCGGAGCGTTGCTGCGCGGGTCCATGGTGTGTCCGATCCGGCCCGCTGCGGTCTCGCGCAGGTGCCGGTAGGAGCCGGACGTCGCGACCGCGCAGTCGGCGAGATCGAGCACGCCGGCGATCTCGCGGATGCCCTCGCGCGGTCTTTCGTGCGCGATGGCCCAGGGCCGCCCGTTCGGCTTGGTGCCGCGGGCCAGCATCTCGCCGTCGATGCCGACGAGCCAGGAACCGGCGCCGGACGCGGCCATGACCCGCCCCAGTTCGTCGACCCCGAACCCCTTGGCGATGCCGGACAGGTCGAGCCGCAGCGGGGCATGCTTGCGTGCGCGGCGACGGGTGCGGTCGATCTCGAGCGTCTGCGGGGCCGCGACAGGGCGGCGGCGGGCGACCTCCGCGGCGGCGATCGGGTCCGGATCGCCGGCCCCGGCGCCGAAGCCCCAAG
The DNA here is from genome assembly GCF_037203705.1 of Prosthecomicrobium sp. N25. Taxonomy (NCBI): domain Bacteria; kingdom Pseudomonadati; phylum Pseudomonadota; class Alphaproteobacteria; order Hyphomicrobiales; family Kaistiaceae; genus Prosthecomicrobium; species Prosthecomicrobium sp. N25. The sequence goes on along the minus strand of NZ_JBBCAT010000001.1, from coordinate 722,316 downwards.
CCCTCACGAGGTCGCCGACGCCGATGTCGAAGGCCCCCTGCGAGGCGGTCCCGACCGCCAGGGCGGCATCGAGCACGGTCGCCAGCTCCTGCGGCAGGTCGATCCAACGCCCGACCGGCGCGGCGTTGAGCCGGCTAAGGTCGGAGCGGGGCTTCCAGGTCGACATCTGGTCGTCCACCCGGTCGACCGCGGCCTGCAGGGCGGCCCGCAGGCCCGTGGTCTCGAGGTTAGTCGGCGCATACAGGACGGCGGTCCAGCGTGCGCCCATGGTGGGGCCGTTGAGGGCGTGCCGGACGAGCACCTCCGGCGGGTCGGCGAGGTCAGTAGACATCTTCCACATAGCGTCCCGTGGACTTCAGGGTTGCGAGGTCGAGGCCGAGCGGGCGAACCACGGTCTCCAGCGCCTGGGTGACCGCCTGGGCCATGTCGCGGCCGCCGCAGACCAGGACCTGGCCGCCGTGGCGGATCAACTCCCGCAGACGCGGCGCGTCGGCCCTGATGCGGTCCTGGATGTAGGCCGGGCTGCCCGGCCCGCGCGAGAAGGCGGTTACCAGCGAGGTGAGCCGCCGCTCGGCCAGGTGCTGGGCCAGCTCGTGCTCGTAAAGGAAGTCCGAGGCCGGGCTGCGGCCGCCCCAATAGAGGTGAACCGGCCGTCCCGGGCGGTTTGCACGCACGAATCCCGCAAGCGGGCCGATCCCGGCGCCGGCGCCGATCAGGATCAGGGGCGCGCTGCCCACGGCGGGCCGGAAGCCGGGGTTGTCGCGAATGAAGGCTTCGACCCTGTCGCCCGGGGTCAGGCCATGCAGGAAGGTCGAGCAGAGGCCGCCCTCGCGCAGCCGGACGCAGATCTCCAGAACGCCGTCGCGGGTCGAGGAGGCCAGCGAGTAGAAGCGCGGCATGCCGCTGCCGGGCGGGACGATGCCGACGAGGTCGCCGGCTTCAAACGCCGGCAGCCGGCCGGGCCTGGCGCCGCCCGACGGGGCGCGGAAGCGGAGGATGCAGACCGGCGCCCCGACCGCCTTGCCGTAGTCCTCGCGGTCGACCAGTTCCAGCGCCGAGGTCGCCGGCGTGGTGGCCACGTGCTCGAGGCCGAGGGGGTTGCCCAGCACCTGTCCGAGATCGTGGCCCCACTGGGCGAATTCCTGCGCCGACTGGCGGTCGACCCGCTTCAGCGCCATGAGGCACGGCCAGCCCTTGGCCTCCATGGCGGCCGAGACCGCGGACGCGTAGCCGCAGAACTGCGGGAAGCGCCGGTCGCCGAAGCCGAGCACCGCGTACGGAACGGCTCCCTCCAACCTGTCGAGGCGGGCGAGAAAGCGGCTCGCCGAGGCCGGCGGGTCACCGTCGCCGTAGGTCGAGGTCAGGATCAAGAGCCGTTCGGCGTCGAGATGCTCGGGGCCGACGGCATTCATGGCCGCGACGTGCACGACGTGACCCGACCGGGCGAGAGCGCTCCGCAAGGTCTCGGCGAAGCCCCAGGTGGCATTGCCCTCGCTGCCGACCAGGACGACGGTGTCGGGCCTGCCCGCCGGCACCGGCACGGCGGCAGCGGAGCCGCTTCGGCGGCGCCACCATGCCGCCAGTCCGGTCGCGGCGAGCACGGGAACGGCGGCGGCCGAGAGTCCGAGGATGAGGCCGAGCGCCCACAGGCCGCGCCCGGTGTGCAGCATGCGGATCACCGACTGGGCCCGATCCAGGAGGCTCGCCGGCGCGAAGCCCAGCGACAGACCCGTCGCGGGGTCCACCACCACCTCGCCGGCACCCGTCTTCACCGTGAAGACGTCGCTCGGATCATCCGCGGCCGGGAAGTCGAGGCGTTCCAGGGTGGCGAGCGGGATCGCCCGCAGGGCCTCGAGCGTTTCGACCGGAGCCGGCGCGCCCCCGGACGCGGGAGCGGCCGATTGCGGCGCCGAGGGCGCCGGCACGAAGCCGAACGTGTCGGCCGTCATCCAGAGCCCGGTCAGCGAGGTCACGGTCAGGCCGGCGACGGCCAGGCGGCCGACCTTCACATGCCAGCGCTGCGGAACCGGACCGCGCGCGGCCCCGAAGAGCCCCCGCCAGCCGCCGAGCGCTCGGACCAGCAGGGCGAGGCCGGACACCGACATGGCCAGCATGACGAAGGCCGTCGCGCCCGCCGCCATCCGCCCGGCGTCGCCGAACAGGAAGGAGCGGTGCAGCTCGGTGACGAAGCGGAAGAATCCCGAGGCCTGGTAGGGCCCGAGCGACGCGCCGGTGGCAGGATCCACGCGCTCGATGCCGGCCTCCTCGGGGTCCGTGTAGGCGACCGTCACGATGCCGGTCGGGCGGACGGTGATGCGTTCGACCGTCTGGTGGCGGGTCGACACGGCCGCAGCGAGGTCGGCGACGCTGGCGGTCGTCGGAAGACTAGGGCTGGACAGGCGGTCGATCACGGGTTCGACCGACAGGATGGCGCCCGTCATCGCCGTCACGCTGAGGACGACGGCGAACGCGATGCCGGGCAGCGAGTGCATACGACGGAACATGATGGTTGCTGCCCCTTCAGAAGGTGATCTTGAACGACTTGACGTAGCCCTTGCCCGCGAAGGGCTTGCCCGAGGACTCGGCGGCGAGCGGCGCGACGATCTCGGAAGGATTGTCGCGGCCGTCCTCCACCGCGGTGTCGACCTGGACCCGGTAGCCGGCATCGATCAGCGTGTCGGCGAGGTCGACCGTGATCTTGAGCGTCTTGCCGGACCCGATGCTGGCGCCCGTGATGCCGTCGATCTCGGCCGCGCCGCCGCCGGACAGGCGCTGCCAGTCCGACAGATGGCGGTAGTATTTGGCGGCGCCCCCCGCGATCCAGAGCGTGCCCTGGTACTTGCCCGCGGCGTCGGTGACGTAGAGGGCCACATAGGCGCCTGGACCGCCGTGGGCCTTGAGCTGCGTTTCGAACGTGACCTGGCGGGCCTCGGCGAGGCTCGGCACGACCAGGGCGGTGGTGGCCGCGAGGGCGGCGAGATAGGCTCTCATGATGGATCTCCTTCCGGGCTGGCCGTCACTGGACCTCGACCTTCGGGCGGCTCTTGCCCCCGAAAAGGCCGTTCTGCGGCAGGGGCGCGTTCGGGTCGGCGGGACCGGTCGGGGAGAGGTCGCCGCGGCGCGCGCCGCCGCGATCCCTGCCGTCGTCGTCATCGTCGTCGTCGTGATGGCGACGCTCGTGCGCGGAGCGCTCGTCGCGGCCGTGCCGCTCGGCGCGTTCGTGGCGGCGGTGGCCGGGGCGATCGTCGCCGGAGGCGATGACGATCCGGCCGGGCGCCTCGCCCGAGGCCGAGGCGGCGGATCGGTCTTCGCCGTCATGGCGGGCGGGGTGTCCGGCCGCGAGCACGGCGCCGCCGGCGGTGCAGGCCAGCAGGGCGGTCAGGAGGAGGGTGCGCTTGGTCATGATCATGTCTCCAGGCTCATTGCGTCCTGGAGGCAGGATCCCGCCTGCACCTGACGCCCACCTGAAAGACAGGCGGTTTGCCGTTCAGCCTGGCGTCAGGATCGGGCGCGGGTCAGGGAGGGGTCGGGGCGAAGTGTACCGTCGCGCGGAACCCGCCTGCCTGGCCCGGAACCGGGGAGGTGAGGTCCAGGGCGAGACCCGCGCCTTTGCAGATCGCCGCGGCGATCGCCAGGCCGAGCCCCGAGCCGTCCACCCGGGTCGGTCCCCGTTGGAAGGGTTGCGTGAGGGTGGCGAGCCGGTCGGCCGGAACGGGGGGGCCGCCGTTGGTCACCTCCAGCCGGTCCGCCGAGAGCAGGACCGTTATCGGCGCTTCGGGGTCGCCGTGCCGCACCGCGTTCTCGACCAGATTGCGCGCCAGCACCGCGAAGGCATCGGGATCGAGGTCGAGCGGCGGCCCGCCGTCTGCCGGGAGCGAAAGCTCGAGCCGATCGGAGACATCGAGCTGCCGGTCGAGTTCCTCCACCACCAGGCGGAGAACAGGCCCGAGCGGCGCGGCATGCTCCGCCACGAGCCCGCCCCCCTCCGCCTTGGCGAGCTGCAGGAGCTTTTCGGACAGCCGCGACAGCCGGCGCAGCGACTGCTCGATGGCGCGGGCCCTTTCGCGCGGCGCCTCCTCGCCGAGCTCCGCGAGAAGCCGCTGGCTCTGGGCGAGGGCAGCGGCGATGGGTGTCCGCAATTCGTGCGCGCTGTTGGCCGTGAAGCCGCGCTCGGCCTCGAGCGCGTTCCTGAGGCGGGTGATCAGCGCGTTGACGGATGCCGCCACCGGCAGGATCTCGTCCGGCAGCCCCTCGGTCGAGACGAGGGAGAGATTGCCGCGTCCGCGCTCGCCGATCGCCGCGCTGAACTGAAGCATGGGCTTCAGCGAAAGCCGGACCGAGATCCACACGCCGGCGAGCGCGACCGGCACGAGGGCGACGAGCGGCCAGAAGAGGGCCATCACGGCGCCCCGGACGGCGGCGGCGCGATGATCGAGATCCTCGGCCGTGGTGACCAGGATGGTTCCCTGGACCGCCGCCTCGGTGTAGGTGCGCAGGTCCGCGCTCGTCGCGAAGCCCGGTGCGAGATCCCGCGGAATGGCGACCCGGTCCGCGTCGCTCGATTGCAGGAGGACCGTGCCGGCGGCGTCCCGGACCACGTATGTGATGTATTCGCGGTGCCCGCCGACCGGGGGCAGCCGTTGCGGCTCGTTCGTTTCGCGCGCGAGCACCTCCGCGTAGGCCAGGGGCAGCACGCGCTGGGCCACCTCCTGCAGTGCGCTGTCGAAAACCTCGTCGATCTCGCGGCGCAGGACGAGGCCGGCCACCGTGGCGGCGCCGATCCAAAGCACGGCCATCCCGACGCCGACCCCGAGGGCGAGCCGGCGCAGGAGGCTCCTTCCCGCCGCCCGGGCCACCGGTCTCATTCCCGCCGGCCCGCCGTGCCGAGGCGGTAGCCCATACCCCGCACGGTCGCGATCGCCTCGGCGCCGACCTTCTTTCGCAGCCTTGCGATATAGACCTCGATCGTGTTGCTCTCGACTTCGGCGCCGAAGGCGTAGAGCCTTTCCTCCAACTGCCCCTTGGAGAGCAACGCATTCGGCCTCTGCACGAAGGCCTCGAACAGAGCCCATTCCCGGCCGGTGAGCGCGATCGGCTTGCCTCCGCGGCGAACCGTACGCTCGGCGAGATCCACGTCGAGGTCGCCGACCGTGACGAGCGGGTTCGGGTTGCCGGCGTAGCGGCGGCCGACCGCGCGGACGCGGGCGGAGAGTTCGTGGAGGTCGAAGGGCTTGACCAGGTAGTCGTCGGCGCCCGCATTGAGGCCGGCGATCCGATCCGAGATCTGGTCGCGGGCGGTGAGGATGACCACCGGGGTGACGTCCCCGGCGGCGCGGCGGGATTTCAGGAAGTCGAGACCGCGCCCGTCCGGGAGCATCAGGTCGAGGAGGACCAGTTCGTAGACGGCAGCCGGCATGGAGGCCCCCGCATCGGCGAGGTTGGTCACCCAGTCGACCGAATGGCCGTCGGCGGCGAGTTGGTCGCGTACCGCCGCGCCCAGGCCCCGATCGTCTTCCACGAGGAGAATCCGCATGCCTCGCTCCGCTGTCGGCTCCACCCTAGCGCGCTCGGGCGGGATCCGGAGCGTGGAAAATCCGCGGGCCGTTCAGCGGATCGTCAGTCGCCCGTGTTCTAATGCGTCGACATCCTGCCACCGGGGCACGCACGTGAAGAGCACCATCCTGACGGTCCTGCTGCTGCTGGCGTTCGACCCGGGCTCCGCCCGGGCGGACTCCCGCTGCCGCGCCCCGCTGGCCGATTGGCAACCCCGGGATGCACTGCAACGGAAGCTGGAGGCGGAGGGGTGGGTCGTCGAGACGATCCGAGCGCATGACGGCTGCTACCGGGTCCGAGCCGTCACCGCCTCCGGCCAAAGAATGGATGCACACTTCGACCCCGCCACCCTGGACATGGTCGGCCGCAAGGGAGACGGCCGCGGCAGCGACCTCCGGGACGACGACTGATCGCTAAGGCGTTGCAGAGCCCGAGGTTCAGTGCCCGGCAGATTTCCGGCCTTGCGGCGTGCCCGGGCGATCGGCATCCGCCCGCCCGCGCTCGCGGCAGGGCCGCCGCGCTCGCCTGGATCCCGCCTTGCGGAGGGTGTAGGGTCTTCTCTTCTCCTGGCCATGGTCGCGGGCGTCCGGCTCGTCCCCGTCCGGACCGCGATCGGCGGGGACGTTTCGAGCGGTCAGGCGTTGCACCTTCACGTTCGAACCTTGCAATGTGCATGGCCGGCAGAGCCTTCGCTCGACCCCGGACGAAACGCGCGACCACGGCTCGCCGGCGGGGCCGGGATGGAGACTCCATGAAGATCAAGATCGGGTATCAGATCGTCTACGACTTCCCGCAGCCGACGCCCATGCTTCTGGTGCTCAACGTGCACTACAGCCGGGCGGCCGACATGATCGTCGTCGACCATGTGACCACGAACCCGGGTGTGCCGATCGGCGCCTACCGGGATTCGTTCGGAAACTGGTGCAGTCGCCTCACCGCACCCCCTGGCCGGTTCGTCATCTCCGGGTCCGGCCTCGTCAACGATCAGGGGCGCCCCGATCCGGTGGTCCTCGACGCCCGTCAGCACACGATCGAGGAATTACCGCCGGATGCGCTGGTTTTTCTCTTGTCGAGCCGGTTCTGCGAAACAGAACAACTGGCGGACACGGCCTGGAACCTGTTCGGGAAGGAGCCGCTTGGCTGGCCGCGGGTCCAGGCGATCTGCGATTTCGTCCACGATCACATCCGCTTCGGATACGAGTTCGCCCGGCCGACGAAAACCGCGTGGGAGGCCTATACCGAACGCCAGGGCGTGTGCCGGGACTATGCCCATCTCGCCATCGCGTTCTGCAGGTGCCTGAATATCCCGGCCCGCTACTGTACAGGCTATCTCGGTGACATCGGCGTGCCTGCAGCCGGCCCCATGGACTTCGCCGGCTGGTTCGAGGTCTATCTCGGCGGTACCTGGCACACCTTCGACGCGCGAAACAACGTACCGCGCATCGGACGCATTCTGATCGCCCGAGGACGGGACGCGACGGACGTCGCCATCACGACGACGTTCGGTCCGAACACCCTCGTCGACTTCCAGGTGACGACCGAGGAAGTTCGAGAGTAATCAGCCCCGGCTGTCCCCGGCCGCGGTCCCGCACGGGCGGGACCTGCCGGCCCGGCTCCGGTCAGAGGGCCCGCTTGACGAACTGGCCTTCCTTCAGGATGGCGGCCATCTGGGCGCCTTCGTTCTGGAGCACGCCGAGGTCCTCCAGGGGATTGCCCGAGACGACCAGCAGGTCCGCGTAGGCACCGGGCGCGACCACGCCGATCTTGCCGACCATGCCGACCACCTCGGCGCCGATCACGGTGGCGCTGCGAATGATGTCGGCGGGCTTCTGCACCTCCGCGCGGACCAGGAATTCCTCGGGCTGGTGCACCTTGGAGGAATAGGCGAGGTCCGTCCCGTAGGCGATCTTGACGCCGGCGGCGGACGCGATCTCGAGGGAGCGGGTGCCTGCCTCCAGCACCTGGCTGTTCTTGGCGATCACCTCGTCGGTGAAGCCGATCGCCTTGCCGTTCGCGCCGTCGACCCGGTAGGTGACCAGGGTCGGGACCAGGAAGGTGCCGCGCGCGGCCATGACCTTGGCGGTCTCCTCGTCCAGGAAATTGCCGTGCTCGATGGTGCGGATGCCGAGTTCGGAGGCGCGGCGGATGCCCTCGGCGGAATAGACATGCGCCATGCAGTAGGTGTGCTGGCGGCGGGCCTCGTCGACCAGGGCCAGGAGCTCCTCGTCGGAATACTGCAGGTGGAAGATGGAGTCGGAGGGCGAGCTGACGCCGCCGCCGGCCATCACCTTGATGTGGTTGGCGCCCATCCGCAGTTCGTCGCGGACGGCGCGCCGGCACTCGTCGACGCCGTCGGCGACGCGCGCCAGGGAAGCCGTGGAAGCGTGGCAGGAGCAGGCCTCCTCCGAGGGCCAGCGCTTGTCGCCGTGGCCTCCGGTCTGGCTGATCGCGCGGCCGGCGACGAAGAGGCGCGGGCCGAGGCTGATGCCGCGCTCGACCGCCTGGCGGAACCCGGCGTCCGCCCCACCCGCATCGCGGGCCGTGGTGAAGCCACGCTGGATCATCTGGCGCATCCACATCACGCCGCGGGCCGCCGTCAGCGAGGCGTGGAGCTTCGGCTGGTTGAGGATCGCGCCGGGAGCGATGTGGACATGGCAGTCGATCAGCCCGGGCATGACGGTCCGCCCGCCGCAGTCCACCTCCTCGGCGCCGGGCGCGTCGACGCGGCCCTCCTCGACGGCCGCGATCTTGCCGTCGCGGACCAGGATCTGGCGCCCCGACCGGAGCACGCCGGCCTCGACGTCGAGCAGGGCGAGGTTCTTGAGCAGGAGGTCGGTCATGGGTCGCTCCTCGGAATGCGCGTCCCGTCGGACACGCGGAAGAGATGGACGCGCTCGGGCGCGATCGCGAAGGGCACACGGTCGCCGGCCTTCAGGCCGACATCGGCGCTGGCCCGGACCGCGATCTCGGTCGCGCCCGCGGCGAGGAGGACGAGCGTCTCGTGGCCGAGCGCCTCGACGACCGAGACGGTCGCGGCGTCGGCGCCGGCCCCGAGGGCGACGTGCTCGGATCGGAAGCCGGCGGCGACCGGCTCGCCCGCCGCGACGGACCCGGCCGGGAGACCCGTCAGGGGCAGGTCGGCGAGGGTGGCACTCCGGAACACCGGCCCGGCAGGGCCGGCCGCGACCTCGCCGTCCACGAAGTTCATGGACGGGGTCCCGACGAATCCGGCGACGAAGCGATTGGCGGGGCGGCCGTAGATCTCCGCGGGCGTGCCGATCTGCTGCAGCCGGCCCTTGAACATGACCGCGATGCGGGTCGACATGGTCATCGCCTCGAGCTGGTCATGGGTGACATACACCATGGTCTTGCCGAGCTGGGCGTGCAGCCGGATCAGCTCGGCCCGCATGGCGGAGCGGAGTTGCGCGTCGAGGTTGGAGAGGGGCTCGTCGAAGAGGAAGACGGCGGGGTCGCGGATCATGGCGCGGCCGAGGGCGACGCGCTGCTGCTGGCCGCCGGAGAGCTGGCGCGGGCGGCGGTCGAGCAGTTCGCCGATGTGGAGCATGCGGGCGGTGCGCTCGATCATCGGCGCGCGCTCGGCCTTCGGCACGCCGCGCTTGCGCAAGGGATATTCGAGGTTCCCGCGCACGGTCAGGTGCGGGTAGAGCGCGTAGTTCTGGAACACCATCGCGATGTTGCGCCGGCCCGGGGCGAGCGGGTCGATGCGGGTGGTGCCGAAGAGGATCTGGCCGGCCGTCAGGGTCTCCAGCCCGGCGATCATGCGCAACGTCGTCGTCTTGCCGCAGCCGGAGGGGCCGAGCAGGGTCAGGAACTCGCCGTCCGCGATGGCGAGGTCGAGGGCATGCACGGCGACGGTCCCGTCGGGGAACCGCTTCTCGACTGCCTGGAGCGTGATGTCGGCCAAGATCTACCCTTTCACGGCGCCGGCGCCGAAGCCCTGGACCACGTAGCGCTGCAGCAGGAGAAAGATGAGCAGGAGCGGCACGCTCATCATCGAGGCGGCGGCCATGACCATGCCCCACTCGATGGTGTGTCCGGTGACGAGGGTGCCCATGATGCCGGTCGGCAGGGTCCGCCGGCTGTCGTCGTTGATCATCACCAGGCTGTAGAGATACTCGTTCCAGCAGAGCAGGAAGGTGAAGACGCCGGTCGTGATGATGCCGGGGAGGGCCTGGGGCAGGACCACGTCGAAGAAGGCCTCCAGGCGGCTCGCGCCGTCGATGGTGGCGGCGGCCTCGATCTCGGGCGGGATGCCGACGAAGAAGGCGCGCATCATCCAGAGCGCGAAGGGAAGCGCCAGACTCGAATAGGCGACGATCAGGCCGGTCAGCGTGTTGGTCAGGCCGAAGCCGGCGATCATCAGGTAGATCGGGATCAGTACCGCGGTGGTCGGCAGCATGTAGGCGAGGAGCAGGGCTCGGGCGACGACCGTGCGGCCGCGCAGGCGGAACGAGACGAGCGCGTGGGCGCCGAGGGTGGAGACCACGAGCACGAAGACGGTGGTGACGACCGCGACCGTCAGGCTGTTGGAGGCATAGGTCAGGAACTTCGTCTGGGTCAGCACATTGGCGAAGTTCTCGAGCGTCGGCTCGCGCGGCACGAAGGTCGGCGGCTTGACGAAGAGCTCCGCCGGCTTCTTGAAGGCGGTGCCGAGCATCCAGAAGAGCGGGAACGTCACGGCGGCGACCAGGATCCAGGTCGCCGCGGTGAGGAGGGCCCGGCCGGCCCAGTCGATCGCCCGGGTCACGACTGCATCTCCTCGGAGGTGGAGGCCTTGCGCAGGGTGAAGAGATAGGCGGCGATCAGCACCAGCATGCAGCCGAGCATCACCACCGCGATGGCGAGCGCCTTGCCCATCTTGAAGAGCTCGAAAGCCTCCTTGTAGACGAGGAGCGGCAGCGTCGTGGTGCCGATCACCGGGCCGCCACCGGTCATCAGGAAGATCAGGTCGAACTCGCGGAAGTCCCAGATCGCCCGGAGCAGGACCACGACCGAGAGCACGTTGGCGAGCTGGGGTACGGTGACGTCCCAGAAGCGGGCGACGCGCGAGGCGCCGTCGATCTCGGCCGCCTCGTAGAGCTGCTGCGGGATGGACTGGAGGCGGGCCAGCACGGCGATGACCACGAAGGGGAAGACGCGCCAGCTGCCGACCACGATGACAGTCACCATGGCGTTGGGCATGGCGCCGAGCCAGTCGACGCGGCGGAAGCCGAGCGACGTCAGGGCGTAGTTCACGATGCCGTTCAGGTCGTGCAGCATCCACTGCCAGACCAGCGCGGCGACGAGGACCGGCATCAGGTAGGGGAAGAGGATCAGGGAGCGCGCGAGGCCCCGGCCGGGGAAGGACCGATTGAGCAGCAGCGCGATCGCGACCCCGCCGCCGATCTGCAGGAGCAGCGAACCGGCGAGCCAGATGAAGTTGTTGCCGAGAGCCCGCCAGAACATGTCGTCCTGGAAGAGGTCCTCGTAGTTGCCGAGGCCAACCCAGACGAATTTCCGGGTCAGCGGGTGCATGTCGTAGAAGCTGAGCAGGACCGCCTGGATCAGCGGCCAGCCGAGCAGGCCGCAGAGCAGGAGGACGGTCGGCGACAGGAGCAGGTAGCCGAGACCCAGGTCGCGCTGGTTCATGCCGACGCCCCTGCCCGAGGGCCCTGCCCGTCCGCCCTCACGACTTCATCAGGCGAGCGAGGCGGTCCTGGCCCCAGGCGGCGGCCGTCTTCGGGTTCTCTCCTTCGATGACGACCTTCTGGATCGTCTCGGCGAAGATGCCGCTGTTCTGGATCTCGCCGGCGCGGGTGATGAGGGGATAGTCGGCGGTCGGCTTGCAGGTCGCGCGCGCTTTCGAGAGCGTGTCGATGGTGGTGTCCAGTTCCTTGCGGTACTTCACCAGGAGCGGATGGCTGAGATATTCGGGGGAGCCGAGCACGGACTTCAGCATCGGAATCTGGTGGCCCGGCGTGGCGTTGATGAAGTCGATGTAGGTCTGCTTCTTGAAGTTCCAGGCGGCGAAGAGCCGGGCGGCAGCGACGTTCTTGGCCGCCTTCGGGATAATGATGGACTCGAAGGCGCCCGACCACCACGGCCGGTCGAGACTGCGCAGCGGGAAGGGCACGACCGAGATCTTGTCGGCGAGCTTGGGGTTCTCGGTGTTGACGTTGACGATCGTCCGGCCGGTGTACATGCAGGTCGCCGAGGTGCCGGTCACGTAGGCGTTGAGCACGTCGAAGAAGTCGTAGCGGTTCGCGCCCGGCGGCACGTATTCGTGCATCTCCTTCATGAACTCGAGCATCGCCACCGTGGCGTCCGAGTTGAAGACGACCGAATTGTCGGGGGCGATGACACGGCCCCCGGCCTGGTAGATCAGCGTCCAGGTGATGCTGTTGGTCATCGCCGTCTTGCCGTAGGGCAGCGACGCGCCGTACTGGTCGCCTTTGGTCAGCTTCTTGGCGACAGCGACCATCTGGTCCCAGGTCTTCGGCGGCTCGAGCCCGGCCTCCTGCAGGAGGTCCGTGCGGTACCAGAGCAGCGACACGCAGTTGTTGGAGGCGGGCACCGCGAAATAGGAGCCCTTGTCCTTGAAGAGGTTGAGGGCGGCCGGCTCGAAATCGCTCTCGCCGATCGCCTTGACGACGTCGTCGACCGGATGGATCAGCCCCTGGCCGTAGAGCGAGACCGCGTTCTCGGACGTGATCTGCAGCACGAGGTCGGGCACGTCGCCGCCTGCGTAGGCTGCCGCGAGCTTCGGCCAGAGGTCCGTCTGCGAGACCGGCAGGATCGAGACCTTGATGTTGGGGTTGGCCGCCTCGAAGCCCTGCACCATGGCTTCGTAGGCCTTCAACTGGAGCGGGGCCCGCTGGAGCGTCATGACCCGGAGCGTCACGGGGCTCTGCGCCCGGGCCTCCGGGAAGCTGCCGGCGAGCGACAGCGCGGCTGCCGCGCCTGCCTGTCTGAGAAGTTCACGACGAGAGGGAGCGTAGCGGGACAGTCGCATCCGGGGCCTCCTTGGCACACCGTTGGAATACCATTGTTATACAATCGACCCGATCACGCCTCTTGGCAACTCCAATTTCGGGGCAGTCGCGAGGCCCTGGATGCAGGACCTGACGTAGGGTCCGAGCGGATACGCGACCCCTCGTCGGGACCTGCCCATCGCGCGGGCACAGTTGGTCAGGCAATCGTCAGGTCGGAGAGGCGCCCGCGAATCGCTCAATCGCGAAGGGCGCGATGTCGCGGTCGGTGCGGCCGCGCGCGACGAGGTCGGCCGTGATGGCGCCGACCATGGGCCCGAGGGTGTAGCCGTTGGAGGTGACGGCCAGGTAGAAGCCCGGCGCCAGGGGATGCTCGCCGAGGATGGGCGCGCCGTCGATGTTGATGTTCATCGCCGCCCAGCTGCGCAGGACGTGCAGCTTGCGCAGGGACGGCACGACGTGCTGGGCGATCCAGAGATTGCCCTCGAGGCTTTCGCGCAGCGGTCTCGGCCGGTGGTGGACGGGGTCGAGGCCGGCCGTCCAGCCGCCGCCGATGATGAAGCTGCCGTTGGAGGCCTGCTTCAGCGTCAGGTGCCGGTCGGCATGGGCGACCAGCGCCTTCACGGTCGGGGCCGCCGGTTCGGTGACGATCATCTGCAGGGGCGCGCCGAAGACGGGCACGTCGAGGCCCAGCATGGCGCCGATCCGCGACGCGAAGGCGCCCGCGGCGTTGACGACCCGGCCGGCCCGGATCGTCCCTCGGTTGGTCGACACGAGAAAGCCCGGGCCGTGCCGCTCCAGGGCCCGCACGATCGTTCTGTCGAAGACCCGGGCGCCGGCCGCGCGCGCCCCGGCCAGGATGCCGGGGGTGGCGACCAGCGGGTTGATCTTGCCCTCCTCGGGGCACCAGGCGGCGCCCAGGAAGCGGTCGGCGATGCCGGGCTCCAGGCAGGCGAGGTCGGCCGGACCGATGACCGTGCTGTCAATCCCGACCGAGCGTTCCAGCGCCGTCTTGGCCTCCAGGAAGCGCAGGTCCGCCTCGGTCTCGGCGACCATCAGCCCGCCCGTGACGGCGATCTCGAAGTCGCGGCCGGTCTCCCGCTCGAGGTCCCGCCAGAGCCGGACGGAGTCGCGCTGCAGGGGCAGCGTCCTCAGGGCCGGGGAGCCGCCGGCCTCCGCCTTGGCGCCGAAGTCGAAGGAGAGGAGCTGGACGTGCAGGCTGCCGGCGTTGCCGCCGGACGCCATCGCGTTGGGGCGGCCGGCGTCGAGCACGACCACCTCCCGGCCCGCCCTGGCGAGATAGTAGGCCGTCGAGAGGCCGGCGACGCCCGCCCCGATGACGACCGTGTCGGCCTCGGATATGGGGAGAGGCTCGGCGTCGCCGGCGCGGTCGGGCGGCAGGAGGGCGCGCCGGTGTCCGCCCCATTCGGGCTTCTCCACCGCGAGGGCGGCGACAGGGACCGGCTTCAGCGGCATCTGCGGCGCGGTCAGGTCCGCCTCTCCGGCGGGGCGGTCCGGCACGATGGCGGCGAGGTGGGCGGCGCAGTAGCGGCCCTGGCAACGGCCCATGCCGGCGCGCGTCAGGCGCTTGAGGCTCGCCACGTCGGGGACGGCCTCGTCCCGGGCGACCGCCCGGAGCCGGCCGAAGGTCGCGCCCTCGCAACGGCAGGCCACCACGGCGTCGTCCGGTACGGGCGCGGGCGGCACCGCGAAGGCGCGCCAGAGCGCATGCTGGAACCGCCGTGCTCGGGCGAGGGCCCCGACCGCGCGCGGATCCGCCGGGGCGGTCCGGCCCAGCGAGCGGGCCGCGGCGAGGCCCGCCAGGCGTCCCTGCGCCTCGGCGATCTGGGCGCCGCCGAAGCCGCCCGCCTCGCCGACCACCCAGACGTCCGGCAGGGATGTGCCGCCGTCGTCGCCCCGGCGAACCTCCGCGTGGGTGCCGCCGGGCGGCACCTCGTGGGCGCAGCCGAGAAGGCGGGGCAGTTCGGAGGAGGGCGCGAAGCCGACGCCAAGGCAGACCGCGTCGGCCTCGATCGTCACGTCCCGGCCTTCGAGGAAGCGTCCGTCCGGCCCGAGCGGGGCCAGGACGGCCCGCTCGGCGCGGCCCTCCCCCTCGATCCGGCGCAAGCCGTGGCGCCAGAGGAGGGGCACGCCTGCGGCGCGCAGCCGGGCAATCCCGGCGAGGCCGCGCGCGGCGAGGCCGGGCGAGGCGGCCGCCATGGCGAGGCCGGCGCGGAGGGCGGCGAGGGGCGCGGCGAGTTCCGCAACCGCCGCCACCGTGCCGCCGGCCACGATCACCTCGGTGGCGGTCTGCAGGTGGAGCGGCCCGTTGCCGGCGAAGAGCACGCGCCGGCCCGGCGCCACGGCGCCGCTGCGCACGAGCGTCTGGCAGGCGCCCGTGGTCATGACGCCCGGCAGCGTCCAGCCGGGCACGGCCTGCGAACGCTCGTAGGCGCCCGTCGCGACGACGAGCCGGCCGGCGAGGAGCCGGACGAACCGACCCTCGGCGTAGAGCTCGAGTTCGACGCCATCCTCGCCGCGCACCGCGCCCCAGCAGAGCGTGCCCAACCGGAACACCACGCCGGCCGCCTGCGCGCGCTCGATCAGCCTCCGGCCGGCGGCGAACTGGGCATCGTCGGCGAGGGCGGGCCGGGCGGCGGGCTGCTTGTAGTACTGGCCGCCCGGCTTCGGCCGCTCGTCGAGGACGACGACGGCGACGCCCGCCTCCGCGGCCGCGATGGCGGCGGCGAGACCGCCCGGCCCGGCGCCGACCACGGCGAGGCCCACGGTTTCCAGGGGAATCGGTCCCGCCGGCAGGGGCGCGAGGTCGGCGAGGCCGGCGAGGTCGGTCCGGGGGGAGGTCTTGCGCCGGACGACCATGCCGGGCGTCACGGTCACGAGGCAGGACCGCTGGCCGGCCCGGCCGTCGATGGCGACGAGGCAGTCGTGGCAGACGCCCATGCCGCAGAAGAGCCCGCGCGGCTCGCCACCGGGCCCGACCGACTGCTCCGCCAGACCATGGGCCATCAGAGTGGCGGCGACCGTCTCGCCGGCGACCGCCGCGAGCGGCCGGTCGTCGACCAGGATGGTGCAGTCGGTGCGGCCGTCGCCGAGGCGCAAGGCGGGCGCCTCAGGACGTGGCGTCGGGGAAGCGCAGGCCGAAGCGCTCGCACAGACCCGCCATGTCGGCGTCCTGCGGGGCCGGCAGCGGCAGCCGGGGCGGCCGCGGCAGGCCGGCGCCGAAGCCCATGTGGTTCAGCAGCGACTTCGTGCCGGAGACGAAGAGCGGTCCGAACACCGCCTCGATAATCGGCAGCCATTGCAGGTAGAGCGCATGCGCCTCGGCGATCCGGCCCTCGTCGGCGACGAGTTCGAAGAGCCGCGCCATGGGCTTCGGCGCGACGTTCGAAGCGACCGCGACCCAGCCCCTGGCGCCCTCCACGAAGGATTCGAAGCCGAGGACGCCGCCGAAGACCGTCATCCGGTCGCCGCAGAGCCGGATGATGTCGCGCACCCGGGTCACCTCGAGGGTCGATTCCTTGACGTAGTCGCAGCCGTCGATCTCGCTGATGCGGGCGAGGATGCGCGGGGTCAGGTCGACGTTGGTCACCGCCGGGTTGTTGTAGACCATGATGGGAATGTCGATCGCGGCGGCGACCGTCTTGTAATGGTGGAAGAGTTCGTCCTCGCTCGGCGTGCAGTAGAAGGGCGGGATGATCATCACCCCGTCGGCCCCGAGCGCCTCGGCCTCCCGGCTCTTGCGGACGACCTCGCGGGTGTCCTCCGCGCCCGTCCCCACGATGACCGGCACGCGGCCGGCCGCCGTCTTCACGGTCGTCTCCACCACGGCCGCGATCTCGTCGTTGGAGAGCGACAGGAACTCCCCGGTCGAGCCGAGCGGGATCAGGCCGTGGATGCCCTCCGCGATCTGCCAGTCGACGAAGCGGCGGAGCGCGTCGATGTCGACCGCACCCGCCGCGTCGAAGGGGGTGACCATCACGGTGTAGGTTCCGCGGAAGGGCTTCATTCCTGGCTGCCTCCGTGTCGCGCCCGGCCGACAGGGACTCGCGTGTCCCGCCGGTTCGGCATGCAATCTGTATACGAATTCGTCCCGCCCCGGAAGGCAAGCCCCGCCCTGGCATCGCTCGCCCCCGGCCCCGTCCTCACGGCGCCGCCGCTTCGGTCACGCCGCACCAGAGCGCGACGATGCCGGCCGCCACCACGACCATGCGACAGTGATCCTCCAGGTCCACCCACTCGTCGGTGCGACCGTTCTGGGTCAGGTCGCCGCCGAGCGGGCCGAGGCCGACGGTCGGGATGTCCTTCTGGACGATCGGGTTGCGGATGTCGCTCGCCGTGTGCATGGGGTTGACGAAGGGCTCCGCGCCCGTAACGGCGGAGACGGCCGCCGCGACCGCCCGGAAGAGCAGGTCGCCGCTGCGGGTCTCGGCCCCGGTCACGCCCGCGACCCACTGGACCTCGGGCGGATGCGCGGCGAGCCAGGGATCGCCCGCGGCGGCGGCCCGGATCGCCGCCTCGATCTCCCGGCGCACGTCGTCGAGGGTCTCGGGCGGGGGGAACGAGACGGCACCGCCGACGGTGCAGGAGGTCGGACAGCGGGAGAGCGCGTCCGCCGACCCGGCCGACAGGTGGGAGACCAGCAGGTTGGTGGAGCGGCCGACCGCGGCCTGGAGCAGCGGGTGGCGGATGCGCCCGGCCCGCTCGGCGTCCAGCCGGCGCAACGCGTCGACGACCAGCATGGCCTTGGCGACAGGATCGACCGCCCGGTGGGCGAAGCCGGTCTGGTGCGGCTCGGTGGTGTCCGGAGCCCGGCCGGCGACGGTGACCAGGAACTCGACCTGGCCGGACGCGAAGGCCTTCACCTCCCGCAGCCCCGCGCCCGATTCGGCCGGATGCAGGTAGACCGCCGCGTCGGCGGCGAGGCCGGCCTGGAGCAGGGCGGCGACGCCGCGCGCATCCCGCTTGCTCGGGGTGGAGGCCAGGATCACGTCCCCGGCCGGCCGTAAGCCCGCCGCGCGCAGGAGATCGACGGCGCTCGCCATGGCGGCGACCCCGGCGAGGTCGTCGGCCACGCCCCAGCCGTAAAGGCGGCCGCCGTCGACGACGCCCGCAAAGGGGTCGCGGCTCCAGCGGTCCGCGTCGGCGACCGGCTCGCTGTCGGGATGGGCGAAGAGGATGAGGCTGCGGCCCGTGCCGGTCCCTGGGAGCCGTCCGACGAGGCAGGTCCGGTGCCCCGGCGTCGCGGCGCGGCCCGAGGCGAACTCGCCGACGAGCGGCACCGCGGCGGGATCGTAGCGGTGCTCAGAGACAGCCGCCCCCGCCGCCGCGAAGGCTTCGGCCAACCGGGCCTGCACGGCGGTCTCGCCGTCGCGCTGGGCGGCGACGAGCGCGCGCAGGAGGGCGACGGCCGCGTCCCGCCGGCCCGGCGCGGCACGCAGGATGCGGTCGAGGGCGTCCTGCGGATCGGGCCTGTCGGTCATGGCGCGTCTCCTCCCGGGTTCAGATCGCGATCCGGGCGACGCGGCGCCGGAGGTGGGCCAGGACCGTGTAGGCGGTGTAGTCCGGCCCGCTGCCGCCCGGGCGCGGCCCGATCGTCAGCCGGACCGGTCCCGGTTCCGCGTCGAGGGCGAGGTCGTAGCGGACGCCGGGCAGGCCCGGGTCGGCGAGCAGTTCGACATGGGTGCGGTCGAGGCCGAGGCCGGCGAGCGCCACGCCGGTGGCGGCGTTGAGATTGCGCGGAAAGAGGCGCGCGGCCTCGCGGGCGCTGCCGCGGAAGACGGTGGTCGCCTCCCGGATGGCGTCGAGATCGACGAGTCCTTCCGCCGCCGTGCCGCGCCAGCCCGCGACGGGGTAGGCCTGGCGGAAGGCGACCGACCGGAGCCCGGCGACCAGCGCCGCGGCGACGAGCGGGAGGGCGCCGGCGGCGCCCGACGGGATCTCGATGCGCCCGGGCCCTCGGCGGGCTGCCTCGGTCAGGCGGGACGCGGCGTCCTCGTCCGCGAAGGCGGCGAGCGAGAGGGGCACAAGGACGGCACCGGCGGCGAGGACCGAGGGACCCGCCGCGGCCAGCGCTTCGGCGGAGGCGCATTCGACCACCACGGCCGGACGGCGCGCCAGGATCTCGTCGAGGCTCGCGGCGGCGGCCGGCCCCGATCGCCCTCCCCGCCCGAGCGTCCCGACCAGCGCCGGGCCGTCCGGGTCGGCCAGCAGCGCCTCGGCGATCAGGCGCCCGAGGCGCCCCTGGCCGAGGATGGCGCAGCCGGTGCGCGACGCCGCCCCGGGTTCAGCGGGCATCGCGGGCGAGCTCCTCGGTCTCGACCGCCTTGGTGGCGTGCGCGCGGCCGAAATGGGCCTCGATGCGCCGCTGGACCAGTTCCCACATCGACGTCATGGCGAGGTACAGGATGGCGATGCAGACGAAAACCTCCAGAACCTCGAAGCGCTGCTGCATGAGGATCTGCCCGCGGCGGAGCAGTTCCTCCATGGAGATCACGGAGGCGATCGAGGTGGTCTTCAGGAGCCCGTTGACCGAATTGCCGAGCGCGGGGATAGAGACCCGCAGGGCCTGCGGCAGGATCACGAACACGAAGGTCTTGGACCGGTTGAGGCCGAGCGCGTAGGCGGCGTCGCGCTGGCCCTGCGGGACCGACAGGATGCCGCCGCGCAGGATCTCGGAGAGGTAGGCGGCCTCATTGAGGGCGAGGCCGATCAGCGCCGACTGGATCACCGTGAAGCGGGCGATGCCGAGCTGCGGCAGGCCGGTGTAGATGATGATCAGCTGGACGAGCAGTGGCGTGCCGCGGAAGAGCCAGACGTGGAAGCGGGCGTAGCCGGCGAGGATCGGGTTGCCCGACAGGCGGAACAGCACCAGCCCCATGCCGAGGACGAAGCCGATCGCCAGGGTGGCGGCCGTCAGCGCCAGCGTGACCAGCGCGCCGGTCAGCAGGTAGGTGTTGACGAAGTAGCCGAAGAAGCCTTCCCAGTTCCAGATCTTCATCGGGACTCCAGCGGCCGGCCCCGCCCGGAAGGGCCAGGGCGCGCGGCACGGGGCGCGAGCGCGGCCCCGCGCGTGAGCGGGCGCGGCCTTGCCGCCGCGCCCGGTGAGACGGTCCGGCGGGAGGAGCCGGTCAGCCCGGCCCGGGGCCCTGGATCGCGAAGGTGTCGCTTTCGATCTTCAGCACGCCGTAGCGGTCGAAGAGGCTGTCGTAATAGCCCTCCTTGCGCAGGGCGTTGAGGGCGTCGACCACCGCGAGCGCGAGGGTCTTGTCGGCGAAGGCGAAGGTCGCGGTCTGCGGGAAGAGGCCCGCGACCGCGCGGGTGAAGTCGCCCCTGCCCTGCCAGAACATGGCGGTCGCGTCGATGGAGGTGGCGGCGTCGACCTGGCGGGCGCGCAAGGCCTGGAAGGACTCGGCGAAATTGTTGAAGGTCCGGATGTCGAGCCCGGCGAGGCCTTCCTTCTTCAGCATGGCGTCGACCTCGCGGGTGCGGCGCTCCTCGATGCCGCCGAGCTCGACCGAGACGGCCTTGCCGGCGAGATCCTGCCACTTGGTGATGCCGAGCGGGTTGCCGCGCGAGACCAGGAAGCTGATCGCCGCCCGCTCGTAGGGGACCATGTACATCAGCTTGGACCGTTCCTCGGTCCAGAAGATGCCGGTGTTGATCATGTCCCACCGCTTCGCGGCGAGGCCCGGCACCATGGCGGCGAATTCGATCCGCACGTATTCGGGGGTGAGGCCGAGCTTCTTGGCGACGGCGTTGCCGAGTTCGACGCGCATGCCCTGGAGCTCGCCCTTGTCGTCGACGAACTGCAGCGGCGGCAGGGTCGGGTTGATCGACATGACCAGCGTCCCGGCCTTGATGATGTTCGGGGGCGCGAGCTTCGCCTGGGCGCGCGCCGGGCGGACGCCGAGCGCGGCGCCGCCGACGAGCGCGCCGGCACCGGCCAGGAAGCCGCGCCGGTCCGGCCGGCCCATGCCGCCCGCCGGGGGATGGAGGATGCTGTCTCGGTCGCTCGTCCTGGTCATCGCTGTCCCCTGTCCCGGACCCTTGCGGCTTGTCTCACCGCCGCTGTCCGCATACAACCAGTATGCAAATCGAGGGCCATCCCACAAGGGGGCGGCGGGTCGGGACCGGACTGGGTGGGGAACGCGACATGGCTGAGACGGGCGATCTCGAAGCGCGCGGCCATGTCGTCACCGTGCTCGGGCCCGTGGCCCCGGCGGCGCTCGGGCCGACGCTCCTGCACGAGCACCTGCTCTGCGACCTGACGCCCCCGGCCACCCGCGACCTGGACCTTCCCCAGGCGGAGATCACGCTCGAGACCGTCTTCGACTTCGGCTACCGGCCCGGCCATCACCACGGCAACCACCGGCTCCGGGACGTCGGCCGCGCGGCCCGCGAGGCCACGCTCTTCCGGGAGGCGGGCGGCGGCACGATCGTGGACGTCACGACCGGCGGCATCCGCCCCGACCCTCAGGGCCTCGTCGCCATCGCGCAGGCGAGCGGCATCCACGTGGTGATGGGCGCGGGCTTCTACACCGAGCCCTACCTGGACCCCGAGACCCTGGCGCTGCCGACCGAGGCGCTGACCGAGATCGTCGTCGGGCAGGTCGAGCGCGGCGCCTGGGGCACGGCGGTCCGCTGCGGCATCATCGGCGAGATCGGCTGCTCGTGGCCGCTCACCCCGTTCGAGGCGCGTTCGCTCAGGGCCGCGGCGCGCGCCCAGGCGGCGACCGGCGCGGCGATCACGATCCATCCGGGGCGCGACCGTGTGGCACCGTTCGAGATCCTCGACATCCTGGAGGCGGAGGGCGCCGACCCGGGCCGCGTGGTCGTCGGCCACATGGACCGCACGCTGCTCGACGTCGCCGACGTGATCGCGCTGGCGCGCCGCGGGGCCGTGGTCGAGTACGACTTCTTCGGGATCGAGCACTCGAACTACTGGCTGGGCATCCTGGACATCCCGAACGACTGGATGCGGATCCGCGCCATCCGGGCGCTGTTCGAGGCCGGGCTCGGCGACCGCGTCGCCATTTCGCACGACATCTGCACCCGCTCGCGCCTGCGCTCGCTCGGCGGGCACGGCTACGGCCACATCCTGTCGAATGCGGTGCCGCTCATGCGCGACCGCGGCTTCGTGCAGGCGGAGATCGACAGGATGCTGGTCGACACGCCCCGGCGCCTGCTCACGATCGGGGCTAGCTGATCACTTCCAGGGCAAATCGATAGAGGCTGCGGATGTGCTGCTGGGTCGCCCGGCGCGCCGCCTTCGGGTCGCCCGACCGGATCGCGTCGATGATCGCCAGGTGCTCGGTGTTGTCGGGCTTCAGGCGGTCCTGGAGCCGCGCGATTTCGAAAAGATGCGTGGTCGCCCTGAGCGCGCGGATCATGGAGGCCATGATCTCGTTGCCGCAGGCGTCGATGAAGAGGTTGTGCAGCTTGGCGTCGGTGTTCCAGTGGGCGTCGCGGGAGTAGGCGCCGGAGGTGCTCGCCTCGATGTCCCGCCGGACCTCCTCGAAGGCGGCCTCCGGGATGCGGCCGATCGCCGCCGCGGCGGCCTCCGCCTCCAGGATCTCGCGCACCTTCAGGCTCTGCAGGTACTCGGTAAGGGTGACGCGGCGCACCATGAAAGACCGGCCGGCCGCCTTGACGATCAGGCCCTCGCCCTCGAGCCGCTGCAGCGCCTCGCGGATCGGCGTGCGCGAGATGGCGAGCGCGTCGGCGAGCTTCGCCTCGACGATCGGGTCGCCGGACTTCAGCTCGTGGCGACGGATCATGTCCGAGATCGCCCGGTAGGCGAATCCGGAGAGGTTGGCCGGACCCTGGTCGGCTGATTCGACGCTCATGAGCACCAGGCCTTCTGCATACCGCGCATATACAAGCAGACCTTCGCTTTGGGAACCACCCCGGCGAGCACGGCCCGCTGGGGCCGCGGGGGCCGCGGGGGCCGCGGGGGCCGCGGGGGCCGCGGGGGCCGCGGGGGCCGCGGCGGGCACCGCTGGCCGGTGGGGCTTGACCGCCGTCAAGCGGCGGGGCGCGGCCCCGTGCCATCCCAGGGCGTCCCGAGGAGACGTCCATGTCCAACGCCCCGACCCTGAAGCTCGGCCTGCCCGCCTCCCCGGTTGTCCCGCAATCGGTGATGGGGACCTATCGCCGACTCAAGTGGGGCCTGCACGGCGCGTGCCTGGCGGTCTACTATGCACTCCCCTTCCTGCGCTGGGACCGGGGACCCGGGCGGCCGGGGCAGGCGATCATGCTCGACCTCGCCAATGCCCGCTTCCACCTCTTCGGGCTCGAGATCCGGCCGCAGGAACTTTACTACCTGACGGTCCTTCTCGTCCTCGCCACGGTCGTGCTGGTCCTCGCCAATGCGCTCGCGGGCCGCGTCTGGTGCGGCTTCTTCTGCCCGCAGACGGTGTGGTCGGATCTCTTCATGCTGGTGGAGCGCCGGATCGAAGGCGATCGCCGCGATCGGCTGCGGAAACTCGGCCAGCCGCTGACGGCGCGGCGGATCGGCGAGATCGCGCTGAAGCATGCGCTCTGGCTGATCATCGCGGCGGCGACCGGCGGGGCGATCATGCTCTATTTCGCGGACGCGCCGACGCTCGTCCGGGAGCTCCTCACCGGCACGGCCTCGTCGGCCGCCGTCATGATCATCGCGGTCTTCACGGGGCTGACCTACGCACTCGCGGGCTTCGGCCGCGAGAAGGTGTGCACCTACATGTGCCCCTGGCCGCGGCTGCAGGGCGCAATCTGGGACCCGGAGGCGCTGACGGTGAACTACCGCGACCATCGCGGCGAAGAGCGCATGTCGGTCAAGAAGGCGGCCGCCGCGCGGGCGGCCGGGAAGCCCGCCGGTGACTGCGTGGACTGCGCGGCCTGCGTCAACGTCTGCCCGATGGGGATCGACATCCGGCAGGGGCCGAACATCGCCTGCATCAACTGTGGCCTCTGCGTCGACGCCTGCGACGGCACCATGGAGAAGCTCGGCCGCGCGCGCGGGCTGATCGACTACGAGACCTGGACCAACATCGAGCGGGGGCGCACCGGCGAGGCCCGGCAGCCGGCACGGCCGTTCCGGCCCAAGGTGCTCGGGCTGGCGGCCGCCGTTGCGGCGATCGTGGCGGGCCTGGCGGTGTCGGTATCGACGCGCGCCGGCTACGAGATCGCGGTCAGCCACGACAAGAGCCCGCTCGGCGTGGCGCTGTCGGACGGGCGGATCCGCAACGGCTACGAGTTCCGGCTGACCAATTCGGGCCGGGAGCCGCTCGCCATCCAGCTGACGGTCGAGGGCCGGCCGGGCGCCACGCTGGCGGTTTCCGCCGAACCGGGGTCCGAGGCCGGGGCGCTCCCGCTGAAGGCCGATCCGTCCGACACGGAGAAGGTCCGGGTCAGCGTCTTCGCCCCGGACGGGCCGACCGGCGACATCGCCTTCGTGCTGCGCGACGGGGCCGGGAGCGTGGTGGCCCGCCTGGCGGAGCGTTTCCATCGCCCCTGAAGCGAGGCGCGGCACGGGCGGGCCGCGCCCCGGCGCGTCAGAAGTAGCCGTCGCGCTTCTTCTGCTCCAGGGAGCCGCCGTCGTCGCGGTCGATCAGACGGCCCTGGCGCTCGGAGGTGGAGGCGGTGAGGGTCTCGGCCAGGACCTTGGCGAGCGTGTCGGCCTCGGACGCAATGGCCCCCGTCACCGGCCAGCAGCCGACGGTCCGGAAGCGCACGCGGCGCGGTACGGCGATCTCTCCGGGCTTCCAGGGATAGCGATCGTCGTTGACGACGAGGAGCGCCCCCTCGTGCTCCACGGTGGCCCGTTCGGCCGCGAAGTAGAGAGGCGCGATCGGCAGGCCGCGGGCCGCGATGTAGGTCCAGATGTCCGCCTCCGTCCAATTGGAGAGGGGGAAGACGCGGACGGTCTGGCCCTTGGCGAGGCGCCCGTTGTAGAGCGCCCACAGCTCGGGGCGCTGGTTGCGGGGGTCCCAGCCGTGGTTGGCCGACCGGATCGAGAAGACACGCTCCTTGGCGCGGGTCTTCTCCTCGTCACGACGCGCGCCGCCGAGGACCACGTCGAAGCGATGCCGGTCGAGCGCCGCCTTCAGGGCCTGCGTGCGCATGACCTCGGTATAGAGGGCGGAGCCGTGCGTGAAGGGGTTGATGCCCTGCAACCGGCCCTCCTCGTTGGCCTCGACGATCAGGCGGTAGCCGAGGCGCTCCGCGAAGGCGTTGCGGAACTCGATGGTCTCGTCGAACTCGAAGGTGGAGTCGACGTGGAGCAGCGGCATCGGCGGCAGCTGGGGCCAGAAGGCCCGGGCCGCCAGCGCCGCCAGCACGGTCGAGTCCTTGCCGCCCGAGAACAGCAGCACGGGGTTGTCCGCCTCGGTCAGCGCCTCGCGGATGATGTGGATCGCCTCGCTCTCGAGCCGTCCGAGGTTGCCCCCGAGCCGGACGGCCCGGCCGGGGTCGGCGGGGCCCTCCGGCTGCGGCGAGGACAGGGCGGCCGGGGACGTCGTGACGGGGGCGTTCACGGGCGGACCTCCGCGGTCCAGCCGCCCCGCCGCGCGCGGCGCAGGAGCCCGCCGTCGTCGGCGATCGCGAAGAGCGTCAGCCAGCCGTTCTCCACGAGTTCGCGCACGCCGGCATGCTTCACCAGGACGGCATCGATCCGCTCCTCGGGCGCCTCGACGAAGACGGAGAGGCGCACAGGCTCGTGGACGAACTTCCGGCCGTCATGCAGCGACTGCCAGGGCAGGCCGACCCGCAGGTCGCCGCCGTTGCCCTCGAGGACGCCGAGCTGGCCGACGACGTTGTGCAGGACCTTGTTGCCGGAGCCGAAGACCCGATTGTTCACCGTCGAGCCGAAGTATTGGAGGTTGATCCAGCTCGCGACCACCATGGGGGCGGTCATGATCAGCTCCAGGACCGATCCGGACGTGTCCGCCCGCCAGTCGTAGCTGTGCAGGAAGGCGCGGCCGTCCAGCCGGAGGCCGGCGGTGCGGTGCCGCGGCGCGGCCACGAAGGCGGCGTTGCCGGCGAGGCCCCATTCCGGCCGGACCTGCGACCAGTCCATCGCGCGGGCCGGCAGGGCGGTGTCGGCCTCGTCCGGCCCCACGCCCAGGGCGCCCGACCGCTCGAGCCGCACCAGCGCGGAGGCCTCGGCGAGCCAGCCCTCCAGCCGCGCGAGCTCCGCGCCGTGCGAGGCGGGGACCGCCTGCCGGTCGAACAGGGTCACGGCGTCCGTGGTGGTGTCGTGGAGCGCCGGCACGAACCAGGTGTCCGCGGGGACCGCGATGCCGCGCCGGGCCAGGCCGGCCCGGACGGCGGGATCGTTGAGGATGCCGGCGGCGACCCGCGCGTTGGCCTCGCCCGTATGGCCGCCGCAGGCGCCGCAATCGAGCCCGGCCGCGTGCGGGTTGTTGACGGACGTGCTGCCGTGGCCGACGAGGAGGACGAGGCGGGCGAAGCCGTCCGTCAGGGACATGGCCCTGAGCACGGCCTCCGCCATCGCGACCCGCTGGTCGGCGTCGAAGCCCGTCCGCCGTCCGCCCGCCTGGCCCGGCACCAGGGAGGGGCCGAGGCGGGCGAGGACCGACCGGTCCAACCCTTCGTGCAGGGGATGGGGCACGGGCCGGGTCAGGCCGAGGCCGTCGCCGACGAGCTTGGCGGCGAAGCCGAGCCCGGCCGTCTCCACGTAGGCGAAGCAGGACACCGCGGAGGCCTTGAAGGCCTTCCAGGCATGACCGACCTGCCGCCGCATCCGCCTCAGGTCGAGCACGGCGGTCTCCTCCGCGGGGCTGGCGTCGACGACAGCCTCGCAGACCGTGAAGGCGGGGGCGAGGAGCACCGGGCACTGGGCCTGGCCGCGCTCCTGGCCGATCGGAACGTACTCGATCGGGAAGCCGAAGAAGCCGGCGAAGCCGATGGTGTCGAGATCCGGCGCGACGGTCTCGATCGCCCGCCGGTAGAGTTCGGAGCGGACGTCGATGCAGAAGGCCGCCTGGACGGACTTCCGGGCGGCCGGCACCACCGGGCGGGCGGCGCCCGCCGCGAGCGTGGCGACCAGGTTCCTTTGCCGGCTGTTTTCGTAGGCGGCCTGTAGGAGCAGGTCGACCGCGAGATCGGGGTCGTCGCCGAGCTGCTCGTCGCCCGGCAGGGCGGCGGCCTCCGCCATGGCGGCCATCCAGGCGGCCCGGAATTCCGGGTCCTGCCGCTCGCGGAAGAGCGCGTAGCCCCAGACGAGCCGGATCGCCAGGAGGTCGACCATGACGGTGTCGGCCTCGCCCCGGAGGTTCCGCGTCCAGGCCCGATGGCGTGCGTAGGCGGCCCAGCCGCCGATGTCGAGGAAGGCCCGGGTCAGGTAGTCGGCGACCGCCCGCGGGGGGATGCCGAGGTCGCGGACCACCTCCGTGATGGCGGCCTCCGGATCGTCCGGCAGGGCGGCGATGGCCTTGCGGAAGCCGGTGATTCCCATTGCCTCGGCGTTCCGGTCGTGCCTCATCGTCTCCCGCCACGCCCGGTAAGGCGTCCGGTCGCGGCCGGGCAGCCGCCAGGCGGCCTGGCCCTCGTCGAAGTAGGCGGCGCACCAGCGCGAGATCTCGTCGATCATGAAGGCCGTCCGGGAGGCGTGCCGGTCGCCGGCGGCGAGCCGGTCGAGCACCTCCGCCACGGTCGCGACCACCGCCCGCGGCTTCCGGCCACGGGCCGGCGGGGCCCAGAGCGCGTCCTTCAGGGCCTGGATGGTGGCGGGCCCGGCCAGGCTGCGCGGCGTCCGGGCGAGGGCGGCCGCCAGATCCTCGTGGCCGAACTCCCCGGCCTCGAAGGCCTGCCTGTAGAACGACCGGGGCATCAGCATGCGGATGCGGGCGATCCGCTGCAGCCGGGCGGCGGTCGCCTCGAAGCTCTGCCCGGCGAAGCCCAGGAAGGGGTTGACGGCGACGAAGCTGCGCAGGGGCCAGAGCGGCGCGATGCGGCCGCAGGCTTCCGCGATCGCGGTCGGGACGATTTCGGCGACGTCGGCGGCGGGAGCCGGGACCGGAGCGACCGCAGCGACCTCGGGGAGCGGTGCCGCTTGCACTGTGACGGCGAGGGACATGGGACGTCTCCTGTCAGGACTGGTGGGCGGCGCCGAGCGGGCGCGGAGCGGGGGCGGGCCAGAACCGGATGGCCATCCGGTTGGCGACCGTGTCGAGGTAAAAGCCGGCATGGGCGTGGGCGTGCAGGGCGACCCAGCGCGGGTCGTCCAGGCGGCCCGGGACGAGGGCCTGGAGCACGGCGACGGCCCCGAAGGCGGCGACCACGAGGGCGGGAAGCAGGTAGGCGGCGGGGCCGTCCGCCGGCTGGAGCGGCGGCAGGACGCCGGCGGTCAGGTGCGCCGCCACGGCCTGCAGGGCGAAGTAGGCGACCGACACGCCGACCGCGAGACCCGCCGCCCGGGCCGCCACGGCCGCGGGGGTGCGGCGGGCCGCGGCGCGGAGCGCCAGCGGCAGGAGGCCGAGCGCCATCACGGCGCCGAGGGCCGCCAGGCCGGGCTCCCGGCCGGCCCCGGACGCCAGGGCGACCACGGCCGCGCCCGCCAACATCAGCCCGGCCGCCATGACCACCCGGCCGGGCCGCGCCGGCGGCGCGTCGGCGGGGGTCCAGGCGGCGCGGGCGAGGTCGATGACGCTGCCCGAGGACAGGAAGGCGTGGGCCTTGTAGAGCGCGTGGGCGACCAGGTGGAGCAGCGCCGACGAGAAGGCACCGAGCCCGATCTGCAGCATCATGAAGCCCATCTGGGCGATGGTGGACCAGGCGAGCGCCAGCTTGACGGAGGTCTGGGTCAGCATGACCACCGAGGCGGCGAGGGCCGTGACGGCGCCGATGGCCGCCAGCGCCGCGAGGCTCGCGCCGGAGAGCGACAGGAGATCGGCGAAGCGCAGCAGGAGATAGCCTCCCGCATTGATCACGCCGGCATGCAGCAGCGCCGAGACGGGGGTCGGCGTCTCCATGACCTGCGTCAGCCAGCCGTGGACGGGCAGCTGAGCCGACTTCAGGAGCGCGGCGGCGACCAGGAGGAAGGCCGCGGCGTGGATGCTTGTCGGGGTTCCGCTTCCGGCCATGTCGCGCGCCGCCGCCGAGATCGCGGCGAGGTCGAGCGTGCCGAAGCGGGCGTAGAGGAGGACGGCGGCGGCAAGCAGGCAGAGGTCGGCGAGCCGGCTCGCCAGGGCGTGCTTGCGCGCGGCCAGGACGGCGGCGGGCCGTTCCGGATAGAAGAGGAGCAGCCGGTCTAGGGCGAGCGAGGTCGCCACCCAGGCGAGGATGAGCTGGACCAGGTTGCCGGCCAGGACCAGGGCGACGACGGCGGCCAGCGTCAGGGTGAGCCACCGCAGGAAGCGGCCCTGGCCGGGGTCGCCATCGAGGTAGTTCGCCGTGTAGCGGACCACCACGGTGCCGACCAGGGCGATCAGCAGGAAGACCGTGGCGCTGACCGCATCGAGGGCGATCGAAACCCCGAGGCCGCCCGCCCCGAGGGTTCCGGTCGAGATCGGGCCAACGACCGCGACAGCCAGGGCAGCCGCGACCGCGAGCCCGAGCGTGGCGGCGGCCGCCGCGAAGGCCCATCGTGCGGCGTCGCGCGTGGCGCGGTCCGGTGCGGACGAAGGCCAGAGGCCGAAGCCGGCGAGGAGAAGGGGACCGAGGGCGGCGAGCCAGACGAGCGGGGTGGTCATGCGGGGCCTCCTGTGAAGCGCCGGGACCCTAGCTGCGGGGCACGCATCGATAAAATACAAAGATTGGAAGGAAACGTTCGTTCTGGTATATGGATCGGATGCGCCACCTGAATTTCCATCACCTGCGCCTGTTCTGGACGATCGCGCACGAGGGCGGCCTGACGCGCGCGGCCGAACGGCTGAACCTCAGCCAATCCGCGCTGTCCGTGCAGCTCGCGAAGCTGGAGGAGAGCCTCGGGCACGCGCTCTTCGAGCGGCAAGGCAAGCGCCTCGTGCTCACGGAGGCGGGACGGATCGCGCTCGACTACGCCGACACGGTCTTCGCGGCGGGGGCGGAACTGCTCGACACGCTGGGCGGGCGCCCTGCGTCACGCCGCCGCGTCCTCAGGGTCGGGGCCCTGCCGACACTGTCGCGGAACTTCCAGATGCAGTTCCTGCGGCCGCTGGCCGGGCGCGCCGACACCGAGCTGGTGCTCCGGTCCGGATCCCTGCGCGAATTGCTGATCGATCTGGAGGCCCATATGCTCGACGTGGTCCTGGCCAACGCCGCCGTGCGCCGGGACGCGCATTCGGACTTGCACAGCCATCTCCTGGCCGAGCAGGCGGTCAGCCTGGTGGGGCGGCCGGCCGCGTCCGCCGCGCCGCTCCGCTTCCCCGAGGATCTCGCCGGCACGCCGGTCGTGCTGCCGAGCCTGGCGAGCGAGATCCGCGCCGGCTTCGACCGCATCCTCGAGCTCGCCGGCATCCGTCCGGTCATCGTCGCCGAGGTCGACGACATGGCGATGCTCCGGCTGATCGCCCGCGAGACCGATGCCCTAACGCTGGTCCCCGCCATCGTGGTCCGGGACGAGCTGGAGGCCGGGCTGCTCGTCGAGCGCTACCGGGTCCGGGACCTGACCGAGCGATTCTTCGCCGTCGTCCAGTCCCGGCGCTTCCCGAACTCTCTGGTGGCGGAGGTGCTGGAGGCCTTCGACCGGACGCCCTTCCGGGGCGCCCCCTGAGCGTCCGGACCGGCCGCCGGTCCCGCACCCCGCCCGGCGGGCGAGGGATCACTCGGCCGCCGGCACGAGCGCGTCCGACTTCGCGGGGGCCTGGCGCGGCGCCCCCTTGGCCGGGACGGTGTCCTGGATCCGCCGGTAGGTGGCGAGCGCCTGGCCGACGACCTGGTCCATGTTGTAGTAGCGATAGGTCGCCAGCCGGCCGACGAACCAGACATTGCGGACGGCGGCGGCGAGCCGTTCGTAGCGGCGGTAGAGCTCCTGGTTCTCGGCGCGCGGCACCGGATAGTAGGGGTCGCCGTCGGCCTGCGGGATCTCGCGGGTGATGCTGGTCTTCGGGTGGACCTGGCCGGTCAGGTGCTTGTACTCGGTGATGCGGGTGTAGGGCTCGTCACCGGGATAGTTGACGACGGCCACGTCCTGGTACCGCTCCCGGTCCAGCGTGAGGTGCTCGAAGGCCAGGGACCGGTAGGGCAGCCGGCCGAAGCGGTGGCCGAAATACTCGTCGATCGGGCCGGTGAAGATCAGGCGCTTGAACTTCACCTCCGAAACGGCCCGCTCGAAGCTCGTCTTCAGCATCAGGTGGATGTTCGGGTGCGACAGCATCGCCTCGAACATGCGGGTGTAGCCGTGGAGCGGCATGGCCTGGAATCTGTCCGTGAAGTAGCGCGGGTCCCGATCGGTGCGGACCGGGACGCGGGAGGTCACGGACTTGTCGAGATCGGCGGGGTCGATGCCCCATTGCTTGCGCGTGTAGCCGCGGAAGAAGGTCTCGTAGAGTTCGCGGCCGACGCGGGAGACGACCACGTCCTCGGAGGTGCGGATCTCGGCGACAGGCTCGGCGCGCGCGGCGAACCAGGCCTCCAGCTCGTCCGGCGTCAGGTGGAGCCCGTAGAGCGCGTTGATGGTGTCCAGGTTGATCGGGATGGGGACCTGCCGGCCGCGGACGGAGGCCAAAACGCGGTGCTCGTAGGGGCGCCAGTCAGTGAAGTTCGACAGGTACCGGAAGATCGCCTCGGAGTTGGTGTGGAAGATGTGCGGGCCGTACTGGTGGATCAGGACGCCGGCCTCGTCATGGCGGTCATAGGCGTTGCCGCCGACATGGGAACGCTTGTCCACCACCAGGACGCGCTCGCCCCGTCCGCGGGCCAGGCGCTCGGCCAGGACGCTGCCGGCGAACCCCGCCCCGACGACGAGCCAGTCAAACATAGTGGGCGCCCGTCCGGCCGGGGCGGACTTCGGCCCGCGCCGGCTCGGTCCGGCGCAGGCCGTCGATCAGCGCCTGCATGGCGCGCCAGGTGCGGTCCCAGGACATCACGGCCAGATGGCGCCGGACGGCCTCCTGCCAGGCGGGGTCCCGCGTCCGGGCGGCCGTCTCGCATTCGGCCGTGAAGGCGGCGAGGTCGCCGGCGATGCGGACCAGCCCCTTCTCGCCATAGGGGCGGACCACGTCGCGGATCGGCGTGGAGACGACCGGAAGGCCGGCAGCCAGGAACTCCGGGGTCTTGGTGGGGCTGATGAACTCGGTCGCGGCGTTGAGCGCGAAGGGCATGATGCCGACGTCGATGTGGCCCAGGTAGGCGGGCAGGTCGGCATAGGGCCGGGCGCCGAGCCAGCGGATGTTGGGCGCGGCCGGCAGGTCGGCCTCGGAGATCTTCACGACCGGGCCGATCATCACGAAGGTCCAGTCCGGACGCGCCAGGGCCAGGCCGGACAGAAGATCCAGGTCGAGCCGCTCGTCGATGACGCCGAAAAAGCCGAGGCGCGGCCGGGGAAGGCCGGCGAGGTCCGCCGGCTCGGGCGGACCGGCGAGCGCGCGGCCGAAGTGGTCCCGGTCGATGCTGGAGGGGAAGAGGTGGATCGAGGGGTGCCGGTGCCGCTTCGCGTCGTAGAGGCTCTGTCCGCCCGTGAAGACGAGGTCGGCCTTGGCGATGAGCTCGTCCTCGAGGGCGACCAGTGCGGGGTCGGCGCCCTTGAATTGGCTGAGCTCGTCCATGTTGTCGTACACGACCGCGTCGGCGTCCTCCGGGTCGCTGAAGGCGAGCGCCGCCGGGGTGTAATACCAGTAGAGCAGAGTCCGGCCGGCCCGGCGCGGCGCCAGCCAGCCATCGAGCAGATGGCGGAGCGTCGGGGCAGGGTCGGCGCCATAGAGGCGTTCCGGCAGCATCGGCACCAGGACGTTGACCTTGCCCTCGCAAGTCGACTCCAGGAAGGAGTCGGGCACGTCCGCGTAGAAGGGTTCCTCGATGAACACGACCTCATAGCGGCTACCGGCCCGTGTCATCAGGTGCTGCGGCCTCTGGTAGACGAAGTTCCATCGAAGATGCGAAAAGCAGATCAGAATATCCTGGTGGTCTCGACCCGACATGCCACCCAACGAAGCAATCGCGCGCATCTCGCCCCTCTCGCCGTCCGACCTGATGGGCGCGATTCCTCGAAGCCCGGGGACTAACCCTGCAGCGTAGAACTTTGTTCGAAGCTCTCTTCGGATGTACACAAGGGTACTCCGCAACCATCACGCTGCTTCGGCCGCGCGGAGCGGAGGTTCGGACCCCTTGCAGGACGACACGGAAGCAGTTCCGAGCGGATCGCGACGCGGTGGCGCCGGCGCCAGGACCACGGCAGGGTCCGGGCCGCGATGGCCGGGACTGCGAGGGGGCAGGCTCTTCGACGGCGCCGCTCGCCGGGCGGCGCCTCTAGCGCGGGTCGCCGCGGGATTTCCAGTCGCGGCCGACGAGATTGGTGTCCGGCCCCTCGTCGGACACGCGGGCGCTCTCCTTGGACGAGAACTGCTGGTCGACGCGGCGCTGCCACGTCCCGTCGACCACGAAGCCGGCGCCGACCGCCAGGGCGACGGCGCAGACCACGCCGGCGATGAATGCGTACATGACGTCCTCCTCGGGATCCGGCCGCGCCGCGCATCGGGGCGGCCTCCTCCGAACGCCGCGAGGGCGCGGTTCGTTCACGGGACGGGGACGAGGAGGGGGACGCGCCGATCGCCCGACCGGCGCAGCATCAGGCGAGCTTGCCGATGATGGTCTCGAGGTCGGACAGCAGGAAGGGCTTCTGCAGGGTCGGCACGTTGCCGTGGTCGCCCTCGATGGAGCCGCGGCCGTAGCCGGTGGCGAACACGAAGGGGATGCCGCGCCGGGTGAGTTCGTCCGCCACCGTGAAGCTGCGCGCCCCGGCGATGTTGACGTCGAGGATCGCGAAGGCGAGGTCGTTGTCGGCGGCCGTCGCCAGCGCGCTCGCGGAATCGCCCACCGAGAGGACGTTCTCGTAGCCGAGCTCGTTCAGCATGTCCTCGACCAGCATGGCGACGATCGGTTCGTCCTCGAGCACGAGGACGCTCTTGTCACGGGAAGGAACTGACATCGGTCTCCGTTCGCATCTTTGGCCTAGCCCGGCCGGAACCCGTTAGGAACGCCCGGGCACCTGCCGAGGTTCCGCTCGGGGCCGGACGGTTGGCCTGCCCGCCCGCGCCGTGCTACTCACGGTCCGCCGGACCTCGCGCGGTCCGGAGACCTCGGGATCGGGCCGACCAATCCATGACCATACGATACCACGTCGGCGACCTGCCGAGCCTGTCCCTCTATCGCGGCAGCGTCGCGATCGACACCGAAACGATGGGGCTCAACCCCTACAGGGACCGGCTCTGCGTGGTCCAGCTCTCCCCCGGCGACGGCAGCGCGGATGTGGTCAAGATCCGCCTCGGCCAGACGCGCGCACCCAACCTGGAGGCGCTGCTCGCCGACGCGTCCGTCCTGAAGATCTTCCACTACGCGCGCTTCGACCTCGCCGTGCTCTACCACACCTTCGGCTTCATGCCAGGGCCGGTCTACTGCACGAAGGTGGCCTCGAAGCTCGTGCGCACCTACACGGACCGGCACGGCCTCAAGGACCTGACCCGGGACCTGATCGGGGTCGAGCTGTCCAAGCAGCAGCAGAGCTCGGACTGGGGCGCGGAGGATCTGACCGAGGCGCAGCTCGCCTATGCGGCGTCGGACGTCCTGCACCTGCACCAGCTGAAGAACCGGCTGGATTCTTTGCTGGCTCGCGAGGGACGGACGGAGATCGCCCAGGCCTGCTTCGATTTCCTGCCCACCAAGGCTCGGCTCGACCTGATCGGCTGGCACGAGGCGGACATCTTCGACCATTCCTGACGGGGCCGGCCCGCACGGCCGCCCCACTGGCTCCACGATCCTCCGGCACGGAGGGTCCGGCGGACAGGCCGAACGGCGGCGAGATCGGAGGAGAAGGCGACGACCGGGATCGAGACGAGCACAAGCGCCGGCCGGCGGCCGCGCAGCGCAGCCGAGACGCGCCGGGCCGCCCAGGCTTCGGCGCGGCGGCACAGCGTCGTCGTGCGCTCGCTCAAGGTCGCGCTGCCGGTCGTGGCGGTCCTGGCTGCCGGGGCGCTCGCCGGGCGGGCCTGGCTCGGCGCGCAAGTGCCCGGACTGAAGCTGCCGACCGTGCTCTTCTCGAAGGACGGCCTGACCATGGTGGAGCCGCGGCTTTCCGGCCGTTCGGGCGAGCGGGCCTACGAAGTGACGGCGGCGCGGGCCGTGCAGAGCCTCGACGATCCCAAGAAGGTCCGCCTGGAGCGGCTCGACGGACGCGTCGAGCTCGCCGACAAGCAGTGGGCCAAGGTGGAGGCGCGCAGCGGCCTCTACGACGGCTCGGCGGAACGGCTGCGGCTCGACGAGGGCGTGGCGGTCACGACCTCCACAGGATACCGGATCTCGACGACGGCGGCCGACTTCGACCTGCGCGGCGGTCGCATGGCGAGCGAGAGCGCGATCCGCATCGAGGGCCCGGCGGGCCTCATCGAGGCGGGCCGTCTCGAAGTCGCCGACCAGGGCCGCAGCTATCTCTTCAGCGGCGGCGTCCGCATGACCTTCGAAGGCCGCGCCGACACGGCCGCGGCCGCCGATCCGCCGACCGGGAGCGCCCCGAAAACGCCATGACACCATCGTTTCGCCCGCTCCTCCTCGCCGCCGCCCTGTGCCTGGCGGCCACCGGCCACGCCGCTGCGCAGGCCTCCATGTCGGATGCCTTCAAGGGCTTCGGCTCCAACACGCGCGACCCGATCCAGATCGAGGCCGACAGCCTGGAGGTCCGGGACCGGGAGGCCTTCGCGCTCTTCTCCGGCAACGTTCAGGTGCGCCAGAAGGACACGGTGCTGCGCACCGCACGGCTCAGGGTCTTCTACGAAGGCAAGGCGGCCGAGGGGTCGCCGACCACCAGCCAGCGGATCCGGCGCTTCGAGGCGGAGGGACGGGTGTCGATCTCCCAGGGCGACCAGTCGGTGGCGGGCGACAGCGGCTGGTTCGACATGCGGGCCGACCAGGCGCTGCTGACCGGAGGCGTGGTACTGACGCAGGGCAAGAACGTCGCGAAGGGCGAGAAGCTGACCATCGACCTGAAGAGCGGCCAGTACCGCCTCGACAGCGGCGCACCGGGCAAGGGACGAGTGCAGATCGTCATCGAGCCGACACAGGGCAAACCTTGAGCGGCAGCGGGCTCGACAGCCGCGCCGCGGCGGCCTAAGACGCCCATCGAGCCGCACCGGAGCCGCCCTTGCATTCTCCGCGAACCGCTTCCGCGCATCCGTCCGGAGCGCAGGCCCCCGAGGACGGTCCCGGGGCTGCGGGGGAAGGGCTCGTGGTCTCCGGCATCGCCAAGAGCTACAAGCGGCGGCGGGTGGTGCTCGACGTCGGCCTGGAGGTGCACCGGGGCGAGGCGGTCGGCCTGCTCGGACCCAACGGCGCCGGCAAGACCACCGTCTTCTACATGATCACGGGGCTAATCCGGCCGGACCGCGGCACGATCCAGCTCGACGGCTACGACGTGACGAACCTGCCCATGTACCGGCGCGCGAGGCTCGGCATCGGCTACCTGCCGCAGGAGGCCTCGATCTTCCGCGGACTGACGGTCGAGGAGAACATCCTGGCGGTGCTGGAGATGGTCGAGCCGGACCGGCGCCGGCGGGCGGAGGAACTCGACCTGCTCCTGGACGAGTTCCGCATCGAGCATCTCAGGCGGTCGCCGTCGATCGCGCTCTCGGGCGGCGAGCGCCGGCGCTGCGAGATCGCCCGGGCGCTGGCGAGCCGGCCCTCCTTCATGCTGCTCGACGAGCCCTTCGCGGGCGTCGACCCGATCGCGGTCGGGGAGATCCAGACGCTCGTCCGCCACCTGACGCGGCGTGGCATCGGCGTCCTGATCACCGACCACAACGTGCGCGAGACGCTGGGGCTCATCGACAGGGCCTATATCATCGCGGCCGGGTCGGTGCTGACGGAAGGTCGCCCGCTTGAGATCGTGGAAAATCCCGATGTCCGGCGCCTCTATCTCGGCGAACAATTTAGTCTTTGAACACCGTCGCCAGCTACGGTAACAGGGGACAGGCAATTTTCGGACCAATCCGCCCCGTTCAGGAACGGGCTCGGATCACGAGATCGGGATTCCGCGAGACGCGATGGCGCTTTCCCCAAAGCTGGAACTGAAGCAAAGCCAGTCGCTGGTGATGACGCCGCAGCTCATGCAGGCGATCAAGCTGCTTCAGCTCGGCAATCTCGACCTCGTCGCCTATGTGGAAGGCGAACTGGAGCGCAATCCGCTGCTCGAGCGTGACGACGAGGAGCGGCGCGCGGGCGACCGGGATTCGCCCGACCGCGAGCCGGCCGAGGGAGCCGACCGTCCCGCGCCGGCTGCGGACACCGCGGAGTTCGACGCGGAGGGCGGAGCGCCGGCGGCGGAGGGGCCGGATGTCGGGGAGCCCGGCTTCGAGGCCGCCTCCGCCATGACGGACAAGCTCGACACGGACCTCAGCAACGACTTCCCGGACGAGCCCGCCGAGCGGCAGCTCGACGCCGGACTGCTCGCCGGCGATTCGTGGCAGTCGGGCGGCTCGCGCGGCGGGGGCGCCGACGACGACTACAATCTCGAAGCCTTCGTGGCGGCGGAGACGTCGCTTGCCGACCATCTCTCCGAGCAGCTCGCGCTGGCGGTGGCGGACCCGGCACGGCGGCTCGTCGGGCAGTACCTCATCGACGCCGTGGACGAGAGCGGCTACCTGCGCACCGACCTGGAGAGCGTCGCCGAGAAGCTCGGCTGCCCGGTCGCGATGGTCCAGGAGGTGCTGGACGTGCTCCAGCGCTTCGACCCCGCCGGGGTGTGTGCGCGCGACCTCAAGGAATGCCTCGCCCTGCAGCTGAAGGAGCGCGACCGCTACGACCCCTGCATGGCGAGGCTGATCGAGAACCTGGAGCTCCTGGCGCGCCGGGACTTCGCGGCGTTGCGCCGGATCTGCGGTTGCGACGACGAGGACCTCGCCGACATGGTGGCAGAGGTCAAGGCGCTGAACCCCAAGCCGGGCAACGCCTTCGGGGGCGGCGTCGTGCAGCCGGTGGTGCCGGACGTGCTGGTGCGGCCTGCGCCGGACGGAGGCTGGCTCGTCGAGCTCAACACCGAGACGCTTCCGAAGGTGCTGGTCAACCAGACCTACTACGCGACCGTCACCAAGGTGGCGAAGGGCGATAAGGACAAGGCCTATCTGGCGGACTGCCTGCAGAGCGCCAACTGGCTGGTGAAGAGCCTCGACCAGCGGGCGAAGACCATCCTGAAGGTCGCCTCCGAGATCGTCCGGCAGCAGGATGCGTTCCTGGCCTACGGCGTCCAGCACCTGAGGCCGCTCAACCTCAGGATGATCGCGGACGCCATCGGGATGCACGAGTCGACCGTCAGCCGGGTCACGTCGAACAAGTACATGGCGACCACCCGCGGGATCTTCGAGTTCAAGTACTTCTTCACGTCCTCGATCGCCTCGTCGGAAGGCGGGGAAGCCCATTCGTCGGAATCCGTACGCTATCGGATCAAGGAGATGATCGACGCGGAGCGGGCAGACGACGTTCTGTCGGACGACACGATCGTCAAGCAACTCAAGGACGCCGGCATCGACATCGCCCGGCGGACGGTGGCGAAGTACCGGGAGGCCCTGAACATTCCCTCCTCGGTGCAGCGGCGGCGGGAGAAGCAGGCGCTCGGCGGGTAAGATGGTCTGCGGAATCGTCTCGAAGCGGTCGCCGCGGCGCTTGCGAACCGCTAACATGCCGATCGGCGAGCGGTTGACTTCGCAAGCCCCGGTCCTTAGATCGCCCCCGTCCGGCGGGCGCCGGCGAGACGGTCGCGAGCGGCCGGTCCCTGAAGCGAGGCGCGGCCGAGAGGTCCCGCCCTGGAGGTCACGATGTCCCTGAGGGTTTCCGGCAAGAACGTCGACATCGGCGAGGCCCTGCGCACGCACGTCGTCACCCGGGTCTCCGAGACGCTGGACAAGTACTTCAACGGCGCCTGGAACGGCCACGTCACCGTGGAGAAGGACGGCGGCGGGTTCCGGACCGAATGCGCTCTCCACCTCGGCACCGGGATCACCATCCAGGCCGAGGGCAAGTCGCAGGATCCCTATCCGAGCGTAGACCAGGCGACAGATCGGGTCGAGAAGCAGCTCCGGCGCTACAAGCGCAAGCTCCGCGACTACCACAACGGCAACGCGAGGGCGGAGACCGTCGAGAGCGCCTACCGGGTGGTGGAGGCGCCGGGCGAGGAGGAGGAGGTTCCGGCCGACTTCAATCCCGTGGTCATCGCCGAAGCGACCAAGACGCTGAAGACCATGACGGTCGGCAGCGCGGTCATGGACCTCGACCTGAGCCAGGCCCCTTTCGTGGTGTTCCTCAATGCCGGCAGCGGCAACCTGAACGTCGTCTATCGCCGGCGTGATGGAAACATAGGCTGGATCGACCCGACGCTGCCCGGAAGCTCATCTTGAAGCAGGGCGAAAAATTAGGCAGTGTGGATTCGTAGAGATCCGTAGTCGACACAGCCTGCGCGCGATCCGATCGCGCGTCCGGTCCCGGGCGGACCGGGGAACCGTCCCTCGCGAGCGGCCTTTTGCGGGCCCGCGGGGACCCCGCATCCCTTTCGGACGTTCCCATGGATCTCAGCGATCTCCTCAGCCTTCCGGCCGTCATGACCGGCCTCAAGGCGGTATCCAAGAAGCAGGCTTTCCAGGAGATCGCGGCGCGTGCGGCGATTGTGACGGGGCTCCCGGAACGGGCCGTCTTCGACACCCTCCTGCAGCGGGAGCGGCTGGGCTCCACGGGGGTGGGGCGCGGGATCGCCATCCCGCACGGGAGGCTGGAGCGACTGCCGGCGCTGGTGGGGCTGTTCGCGAAGCTGGATCGACCGGTCGACTTCGAGGCGCTCGACGACCAGCCGGTCGACCTGATCTTCGTGCTGCTCGCGCCGGAAGGTGCCGGCGCCGACCACCTCAAGGCGCTCGCGCGCGTCGCCCGCGTGCTGCGCGATCCGGCCATCGTGGCCAAGCTCAGGGCCGCCAGCGACCCGGCGGCCCTCTATTCGGTACTGACCCAGCCCCTCGCCTCGCACGCGGCGTGAGCGGCCGCGCGCCGCAAATCAGTGCAGGCTGAGGGTGGTCAGTTCGTGCTCGAGCGCACTGGCGAACGCGACTTCCCTGGAGTCGGCGATCATGATCGGTGCGCCGTTGGCGTTGATCAGGGCCCAGAGCCGGATGCCGGGCTGGATCTCCGGGGCATTGGGGAATAGGCCCTGGACGTCCTCGGACATCAGTTCGCGGACATAGGCCACCTCGCCTTCGCCCAGGTGGGCGAACTCGATCGGCGCCATCACGGTCTTGGGGGCGGGAGACAGGGGCATGGGTACACTCCTCGTGGTCCACTCAATCCGGCCGCCCGACCAACCGTAGGGCGAGCTGCCGGTCCTTTGCGCAACCGGGGCGGACTGCGTCCCGGGTCGTCCTTCGATCGGCATGCAATCCCCGTTCCGCCTGGGCGCGGGCCCTGCCGGTCGTTCGTCTCGGATCTCCTCGGGAGGCCAACGCGTTCGTGCGGTCCCGGGTTCGATCAATCCGCCGTCGCGATGTCGATGCGGCGGATGATCCGTTCGGGCTCGGGGCGGGCGAGGTCGATGGCGAGCAGGCCGTCCTTCAGTTCCGCGCCGATCACCTCGATGCCCTCGGCGAGCACGAAGCTGCGCTGGAACTGGCGCGCGGCGATGCCGCGATGCAGGAAGTGGCGGTCGCGGTCGTCTTCCTGCTGGCGGCCGCGGATGACGAGCTGCTTCTCCTCCAGAGTCACCTCCAGCTGGTCGCGGGTGAAGCCGGCGACCGCGAGGGTGATCCGCAGGACGTCGCCCCGATCGTCCGGGCGAATGATCCGCTCGATGTTGTAGGGCGGATAGCCGTCGTTGGCGGCCTTGGAAACTCGGTCGAGAACGCGCTCGATCTCGTCGAAACCGAGCAGGAACGGGCTAGAGAAGCCCGTGAGACGGGACATGGTCGAGGTCCTCCAGAAAGCGACCCGAACGTACGACCGGACCCTGTCGGCATCCGGGCGGACCTCAAGGCCCGCAACGACCAATATGGGAGGATGGCACGGACGCTTCAAGTCGCCCCGCCACAGCCCTCCGGCCCGATCCCGGCACCTCGGCCGGGACCGGGCTGCCGAGGCAGGTTCGGGGGCCGCTCACCGGTCGGCGATCGCCCGGTATCCGACCCCGGGCTCGGTGACGATGAGGCGGGGGCCGCCCGAATTGTCCCGGATCTTTTGGCGCAGCTGGCCGATGAAGACACGCAGGTAGGCGACATCCTCGACATGCGCGGCCCCCCAGACCTGCATCAGGATCTGGCGATGGGTGAGCACGCGTCCGGCGTTCGCGGCGAGCAGGACGAGCAGGCTGAATTCCTTCGGCGTCAAGCGGATGGGTTCCCCGCCCCGATCCACCCTATGCGCCGCGATGTCGATCACGAGATCGCCGAGCGTCAGACGCTCCTGGGATCCCGCGGTCGACCGCTGCGGTTTCAGGTTGGCCCGAATCCTCGCGAGCAGTTCCCGGATGCCGAACGGCTTGGCGACATAGTCGTCGGCGCCGAGGTCGAGGGCGGTGATCTTTTCGTCTTCGTCCGCTCGAGCGGACAGAACGATCACCGGCATGTCCGACGTCTGGCGGACCTGGCCGAGCACGACCTTGCCGTCGAGGTCCGGCAGGCCGAGGTCGAGGATCATCAGATCGGGCGCCCCGGCCGCGACCAACCTGAGCGCCGCGGCCCCGCAGTCGGCGAGCGAGACGGCATACCCGGAGGCCTCGAGCGAGTAGCGCAGGAACCGCCGGATCTGGGGCTCGTCGTCGACGACGAGGATCGTCGGGGGCTGCTTCATGCCGGCGTCCGCTTCGCGATCGGCAGGACCACGGTCATGCGGGTGCCGCCTCCGTCGGCGATCGGGCTTTCGGCGCTGATCGTGCCGCCCAGCGCCTGCACGATGCCTGCCGTGATCGCAAGCCCGAGACCGGCTCCGTCGGCCCGCTCGTCCCGCTTCCTCTCGAACGGCTCGAACAGCCGGGCGAGCTTGTCCGCCGGTATGCCCGGTCCTTCATTCGAAACATCGACCACGATCGCGTCCGGCCCGGAGACGACACTGACGCAGACGCGGGACTCCGAGCCCGAGAACTTCACGGCATTGTCGACGAGGTTGAACACGGCCTGCTCCAGGAGAACCGCGTCCGCCCGGATCAGGGCGCGCGAATCGGAGAGTTCGACGCCGATCGGGCGGCCCGGGTATGCCCTGCGCGCGCGCTCGACGGCCCCGTGGACCGGATCGTTGGGATCGACCCAGTCCAGCCGAAGCTCCACGCCGGCCTTGAGCCGCGTCAGGTGCAGGAGGTTGTCCACATAGCGCGACAGCCGAAGGGTTTCCTCCTCCACCCCGAGAAGAAGATCGGCCCGCGCTTCCGCGCCGAGTTCTGCGCCGAACTCCCTCAGACTGGATACGCCACCCAGGATCGCGGCCAACGGCGTGCGAAGATCATGGGAGAGCGAGGACAGAAGGGCGGCCCTCAGGGCCTCACGCTCCGCCTTGATGCCGGCTTCCTCTGCGTTGCGGGCGAGCCGGAGCCGCTCCAGGGCGGCCTGGCCCTGTCGCAAGATGGTTTCTGCCAGCGCATCGCCGTGCGCTCTGACACGCGGCGGCATGGCTCCGCGCCGACGGCCGACGACGGCGCCACCTTCGGTCAGGGGGTGGAAGGTGAAGCCGCTGCCCTCCTCGCCCGGCGCTGCCCCGATCACGACGATCCGACGGCGGACGGCTTGCTCCGCGGCCTGAAGGTCCTGTGGGCCGAGTTCGAGCTTCGGGGGATGTGCGCGCTTCACGACGAGCCGCCCGCCTTCTTGGACGAGCAGCACGGCGTCGCCACCGTCGATAGCGGCGAGATGGTCCACCATGACCGCCTCGACGGAGTCGCGATCCGCAGCGAGACCCAACCTGCGCGACACTTCGGCGAGTTGCTCCAGCATCCAGGCTCGCGAGCGAGCCACGTCGGCCACGTCCTTCAGGCGCCCGGCGAGAAGCCCCGTCGTCGAGGCGGCGATGAGCAGAACGGTCAAGGTCGCGATGTCGTCGAAGCGCGCGACGCGGAACGTGTAGCGCGGTTCAATCAGGAAGAAGTTGTAGGCGAGGAAGGCCGCCGAAGCTGCGCCGATGCCCATCCAGACGCCGTAGCGGACCGATACGACCAAGACCGCGACGAGGAAAAGCGGAGCGCGCGTCGCAGGCGGCAGGACGGTCTCGAGGCCTCGTGCCATGAGTACGGCCGCGGCGATCACGAGGGCCGACGTGACGAGCCCCGGGGGACGCGGCCATCGCGACAGTTTCATGCCGGTTTCTTGCAGTAGCGGCACACCGACTTTCATTCTCGATTTCTGTGCCGCGGTCGGGCCGCTGTCCATCCTCTTTACGCGATCTTTATGCATGGCCCCGTGACGCCGCATCGCTTCCTTATGTGGAGATGGGCAGGCTGCCGCCGACATCGGGCCTCGCGAAGGGGCCTGGCACTCCGAAGCGAGGTCGATCGGACATGGCAGCCTTCATTTCCGCAACCGGTCACGGCGCCGGCAGGAGCGGGTTCTGGACCCTGGCGCTCGGTTCGATCGGCGTCGTCTACGGCGATATCGGGACCTCGCCGCTCTACGCCTTCAGAGAAGCGATGACGGTCGCGAGCCGATCCCACGGGGGCGATGGGGCGGTGGTCGATCGCGCCGACGTCCTCGGCGTCGTTTCCCTGATCCTCTGGGCGCTGGTCGTGATCGTGACCTTGAAGTACGTCGTGATCCTGCTCCGGGCCGAAAACCAGGGCGAGGGCGGGACCCTGTCGCTGCTCGCCCTCGCCCAGCGGGCGCTCGGGCGATCGGTCCCGGTGATCCTGATCCTCGGCGCGTTCGGCGGCGCCCTCTTCTACGGCGACGCCATCCTGACGCCGGCCATCTCGGTTCTCTCAGCTGTCGAGGGGCTGAAGCTCGTGACCCCGCGCTTCGACCCCTACGTGCTGCCGATCACGATCACGATCATCGTCGCGCTCTTTCTCGTGCAGAGTCGGGGGACGGCGGCCGTCTCGGCCTGGTTCGGGCCGATCACGCTCGTCTGGTTCGTCGTGATGGCGATCGGCGGGCTGATCCATATCTCGGACGACCCGGGCATTCTCCTCGCCGCCAACCCCCTGTACGGGGTGCGTTTCTGCCTGGACAACGGCTCGGTCGCGCTCGCGGCGCTGGGGGCCGTGTTCCTGGCGGTCACCGGCGCCGAGGCCCTCTACGCCGACCTCGGACACTTCGGACGTCGGCCGATCCAGTTCGCATGGCTCTTCGTGGCTTTTCCGGCGCTGGCGCTCAACTATCTCGGGCAGGGAGCCCTGGTGCTCCACACGCCTGCCACGCTCGATAACCCGTTCTTCCTTCTCTATCCCGACTGGGCCCTCGCGCCGGTCGTGGTGCTCGCCACCATGGCGACCATCATCGCGAGTCAGGCCGTCATCACGGGCGCCTACTCGCTGACCCGGCAGGCGA
Organism: Prosthecomicrobium sp. N25; assembly: GCF_037203705.1. NCBI lineage: Bacteria > Pseudomonadati > Pseudomonadota > Alphaproteobacteria > Hyphomicrobiales > Kaistiaceae > Prosthecomicrobium > Prosthecomicrobium sp. N25. The sequence continues at coordinate 678,131 of NZ_JBBCAT010000001.1, read as the reverse complement.
TCCAGCTCCGCCTCCTGCCGCGCATGCGCATGCTGCACACTTCCGCCGAACAGGAGGGTCAGATCTACATGCCGGGCGTCAACGGGCTCCTGCTCGTCGGCGTGCTGGTCCTGGTCGTCGCCTTCGGCTCGTCATCCGGGCTCGCGCACGCCTACGGAATCGCGGTCACCGGAACGATGGTGGTGACCGCACTCCTCCTCACCGTCGTGGTGCATCGCGTCTGGCAATGGCCGCTGCCGTTCGCGCTGGCGCTGACGCTGCCCTTCCTCGGGATCGAACTGGTTTTCCTAGGGGCCAATCTCATGAAGCTGCTGGAAGGCGGCTACGTGCCGCTGCTCGTCGCGGGCGCGATCGTCTCGATCATGCTGACCTGGGTCAGGGGCACCCGCCTCCTCGCCCTGAAGGACCGGGAGAGCGAGATCCTGCTCTCGAGTCTCCTGCCCCAATTGGAGCGCCGGCCGCCCGTGACCGTGCCCGGGACCGCGATCTTCCTGACCGCACAGCCGGACTACGCACCGCTTGCCCTGCTGCACAGCCTCAAGCATTTCAAGAGCTTGCACGAGTCGAACGTCATCCTCACGATCGCGACGGCGGACGTGCCGCGCGTCGCCGACGCGGAGCGCATCGTCATGGAAGAGATCACGCCGCGGTTCCGGCGCGTGATCATGACGTTCGGCTACATGGAGGAGCCGAACGTCCCGCGCGGTCTCGGCCTCTGCCGGAAACTCGGGTGGAAGTTCGACATCATGTCCACCTCGTTCCTGGTTTCGAGGCGGTCGTTCCGGCTGGCCGAGACGAGCAGCATGCCTGTCTGGCAGACCCGGCTCTTCATCTACCTCGCCCGGAACTCGGCCGGTGCGACCGACTACTACCGAATCCCGGCCGGCCGCGTCGTCGAGATCGGGGCGCAGGTCAACGTGTGAGTCGCCTGCGGGAGAACAATCAAAACGGACCGCACCCTTCGGCGCGGCCCATATCCGGGTTCTCTCCGAGAAGCCCCCACGACCCGTCTCAACCCATACGGACCTGCCTCAGGAACGTGTCCGCTTCGGACTTCAACTGCATCACGCGGCCATCGAGCGCCGAGACCCGGTCGACGATCCCGATAGAGCCGGACGTGACCTGGTCGAATATGCCGTCGACGCCGATGAGCGTCTGCCGCACGTTCTCGGTCGCCTGAGAGGCGCGATTGATGCTCGAAGCGATCTCGCGGGCCGCCGTCTGCTGCCCGGACATCGTCCCGGCGACCTGTTCGGACGCCGTCCCCATCGAGCCGATCGCCGCGCGCAGTTCCCCGATCACGCGGACGACGTCCTGCGTCGAGGTCCTGACCTGGGTGATGCTGCCGCCGATCGACTCCGTGGCCTTGCGGGTTTGGTCCGCCAACTGTTTCACCTCGGCCGCAACGACCGCGAAGCCGCGGCCGGCCTCGCCGGCGCGGGCTGCCTCGATGGTCGCGTTGAGGGCGAGCAGGTTGGTCTGGTCGGCGATGTCTCCGATCAGACCGGCCATCTCGCCGATTCGGGACGAGGTCTGGACGAGGACGTTGGTGGCCTGTTCCGAACTGGTCACGACATCGGTGGCGTTGCGCACGAGCTGGTTCGTATGCAGGCTGCGGTCGGCGACCGTGGCGGCGGACGTCGCCATCTCGTTCGAGGAGGCGACGACGGCGGTTACGCTGGTGGAGGCCGTCGAAGCCTCGCGCACCGCGTCGCCGACCTTGCTCCGGGTACCGCGAGCCGTCTCGGCCATGCCGGCGGCCGAGGACTTGAGATCCCGCAGGGTTTCCTCCACCTCTCGGATGACGTCGCCGACCCGGGTTCCGAACTGGTCGGCGATGTTCGCGGCGAGTTGCTGCTTTTCCTGCGAGGCCACGGCGTCGAGGGCGCGACGCTCATGGATCAGGCGGGCCGCCTCGACGGCGTTCGCCCGGAAGACCTCGAGTGCCCGAGCCATCGAGCCGATCTCGTCGCGCCGGTCGCGATCACCGATCACCACGTCGAGATCGCCCCCCGCGATCCGGTTCATCTCGGCTTCCAGGCGGCGCATGGGACGGGTCAGGGACAGGGCGGAAGCGATGGCGAGGGCGAGACCGGCCATCGTCGCCACGACGGCGCAGGCGAGCGACCACAAAAGGACCGACGCCGCCTCGGACTCGATGGTGGCTCGCGCGGTCTCCGCGTTGGCCTGCACGCTCGCGATCAGGGCGTCCAGCTCGGCTTCGATGCGGGTATCGAGGCTCTCCATCACATGGGGCGCCGGAACACCCCGCGCCGGTTCGTTGCGAACGAGCACGAGGGCCTTCGCGGTCCATTCCGAGACCAGGGTCCTGGAGCGGCGGACCTTCTCGGCCGTTTCGGAAGCCGTCTCGCCGACATCGAGAAGGGCCAGGGCGGCGTCGAGGCGCGCCGCATGTTCCTCGAAGGATCGGGCGAGACCGCTCATCGGCTCGATCGAAACGGCGCGGGCCACCTCCGCGAGGACGGCCTTGGCGGCGCCGAAGGAGGTCTGCGCCTGCCTGGCGCCACCGACCTGCTGCATGGGCAGACGGGTGGCGGAGGGGAGATCGTCATCGAGCGTCCGCACCTTCGAGATCGTGATCGCGCTCTGCGCGATGCCGATCCCGATGACGAGAGCGAAGGCGACCAGGATGCGATGGAAGATACGCATGGCGGCCTCCTCAGTTGGGCAGGACGGGAAGGGTCACGATCTGCTTCGATCCGGTCAGTGACCGGAGAAACGCGATCAGGTCATCGATTTCGGAGGCGTCGAGGGCGACGGGCCGCATCAGGGGCGACCGCGACGGACGGTCGATGCCGCCTTGGACATAGTGCATCAAGGCCTCCTCGAGCGTCTCGATCGAGCCGTCGTGCATGTAGGGCGCGCGCTGGCCGATGTCCCTCAGGCTCGGTGTCTTGAAGGCGAACTGCGCCTTCGGATTGTTCGGCTCGAACGCGATCCGCCCGACGTCGGTCGATGTCGTGCCGATGTCGTGGAACTTGTTGTCGGTGAAGTTCCAGCCGGTGTGGCAGGGGGCGCAGCCGGCCTTGCCCACGAACAGGTCGAAGCCGCGCTTCGCGGCCGGCGAGATTGCCTTCTCGTCCCCTTCGACCCAGGCATCGAACGGGGCATAGCTCGCCACGACGGTGCGCTCGAAGGTGGCGATCGCTTTGACGATCGTGTCCGGGGTGACCCCCTGTCCGGGGAACACCCGGTCGAAGGCCGCCTTGTAGCTGGGGATTGCCGAGAGCCGTTTCACCGCCTCCGGAAGGGGCAGGTTCATCTCGACGGCCGCCTCGATCGGTCCCTTGGCCTGGTCCTCGGCTGTCTTCGCACGGCCGTCCCAGAACAGCGGATGCACCCAGGCGATGTTGAGCACAGTCGGCGCCTGCCGGCCGAGACGCGTGTTCTGTGCGCCGACCGCAGTCTTGACGGGCACTTCCCATCCGAAAGAGGGATTATGACAGGAGGCGCAGGTCATGTTCTCGGCGCCGGAGAGGCGCGGTTCGAAGTATAGCGCCTTGCCGAGCGCCGCCTTCTCGGCCGTGTAAGGGTTATCGATCGGAAACGGGATCTCGGAAGGTCGTTTATAGGCCGATTTCGCGGGTTCGGCGGCCTCCGACATTACAGTTGCCTGTAATGTCATCAAAACGAAAATACCGATTTTGATGATATGAAAGCTTATAGATCCCATGGCAATCCCCTATCAGAGTCCCATGAGTACAATTCATTTTATTCGATAAAAGATGAGTAAACTCTCCGACTCCCTGCACCCGTTCATTGAGAGCATGACCTGGAGTTATTCGTCGTATGAGATTGCGGCCCCTCCAGACGACGAACGGGCCGCGCCTCTCGGCACGGCCCGCTCAAATCTCCAGTCTCGAATCAGGCCGATACTCGACCGGGAAGCGCTTCGGTCATGCCCAGGCTCGGCCCGAGTATCCAGGCAACGGAGCCGGAGCCGACCGTCTCGATTGCCGGGTCGAGCCCGGCAATGACAGAAGGGGGAGCATTCTCCACTTCGTGAGCCGAGTAGAGAACAGCGCCCTCACTCCGCCGCGTCCCTGATCCGCGGGGCCGCGTCACGGATACCCCCGTCCACGTGCTTCTCGAACTTCTCGAAGTTCTTGACGAACATGTCGACCAGCTTCGCGGCCTGGCGCTCGAAGCCGAGCTTGTCGGCCCAGGTCTTGGACGGATAGAGGACGTGCGGCTCGACGCCGGCGACCTGGGTCGGGACTTCGAAGCCGAAGTAGCGGTCGCGGTAGAAGCGGGCCGTCTTGAGCGAGCCGTCGAGGGCGGCGCCAAGCAGCCGGCGCGTGACCTTGATCGGCATGCGGCGGCCGGTGCCGTAGGCGCCGCCGGTCCAACCGGTGTTGACCAGCCAGCAATCGACGCCGTGCTCGGCGATGAGGCGCTTCAGGAGGGCGCCGTATTCGGCGGGATGACGGGGCATGAAGGGGGCGCCGAAGCAGGTCGAGAAGGTCGCCTGCGGCTCGGTCACGCCCTTCTCGGTGCCGGCGACCTTGGCGGTATAGCCGGACAGGAAGTGGTACATGGCCTGCTCGGGGGAGAGCCGGGCGATCGGCGGCATCACCCCGAAGGCGTCGGCCGTCAGCATGATGATGTTCTTCGGCATGCCGGCCCGCCCGGTCGCCGAGGCGTTCGGGATGAAGTGGAGCGGGTAGGCGACGCGGGTGTTCTCGGTCAGCGAGCCGTCGTCGAAATCCGGGACGCGGGTCGCGGGGTCGAGCGGCACGTTCTCGAGCACACTGCCGAAGCGCTCGGTGGTGGCGTAGATCTCGGGCTCGGCCTCGCGCGACAGGCGGATGGTCTTGGCGTAGCAGCCGCCCTCGAAGTTGAAGACGCCGTCCTCGCTCCAGCCGTGCTCGTCGTCGCCGAGGAGGGTCCGGGTCGGATCGGCCGAGAGGGTCGTCTTGCCGGTGCCGGACAGGCCGAAGAAGATCGCCACGTCCCCGGCGTCGCCGACGTTCGCCGAGCAGTGCATCGGCATGACGTTCTGGGCGGGCAGCAGGAAGTTCAGCATCGTGAAGACGGACTTCTTCATCTCGCCCGCATAGGACGAGCCGCCGATCAGCACGATCTTGCGGGAGAAGTCGCAGGCGATGACCGTCTCGGTGCGCGTGCCGTGGCGGGCCGGGTCGGCCTTGAAGCTCGGCAGGTCGATGATGGTCATCTCCGGCACGTAGTGGCGGAGCGCGGCGCGCTCGGGGCGGCGCAGCATGTGGCGGATGAACAGGGAGTGCCACGCGTATTCGGTGACCACGCGGGCGGGCAGGCGGTACTTCGGGTCGGCGCCGCCCTCGAGATCCTGGACGAAGAGGTCCATGGATTCGGCGTGCCGAACGAAGTCCTGGTAGAGAAGCTCGAACTGGGCGGGCGTGAACTTCTTGTTGTTGTCCCACCAGACGGTGTTCTCGGTGAGCGCATCGCAGACGATGAACTTGTCGTTGGGCGAGCGGCCGGTGTGCTGGCCCGTATAGGCGACGAGCGCGCCGCCGGCGGCGATCTTGGCCTCGTTGCGGCGGATCGCCTCCTCGTAGAGTTCCGGCTCAGACAGGTTCCAGAACACCTGCCCGGCGGTCCTCAGGCCGACGACGTCGAGGCCCTGCGCTTCATTCCAAGTCCCGGTCTGTTTCACTTGGGAACTCCTCCGCCTCGCCCCCCGCCGTCATGGTTAAGACGGCCGGGGCGGCCTGCAATAAGTTTCTGCGACGACATGCCATGACGATTGCCCTTGACGCAGTCTTATACTGGACTCGAGCCGCCGTTCTGACCTGACGTTACTGACGTGAGGACATAATAACAAGGCAGAAGAAAGTCGATAGGGACGAGTACGACTTTCAATCGTTTTAGTTACCTTCAGAACCGCGCGCCATATCCGCAAGATGCTTCAATGTTGCACGAAGCGGTCCGGAATGTCGCACCGGGGCCGGAAAAACCAGCCGGCGGGTCATGTCCCCGGCCGGCGTGGCGGCGGCGAGGTCGAGCCCCTCGGGATCGCAGCCGGTCGCACGCCACGCCGCGTCGGGCGCACCGAGGAGACGGGTCGCATAGAGGCGGAGCGTGTCGGCGTGGTCCTCGTTGAGGTGCTCGACGATGCCCGCCTCGCCCTCGACGATCTCGCCGGCGTCGGAGAGGTCGAGCAGGAGGTCGGAGGCCTTCAGGTCGTTGATGCGGCCGAAGCCGGCGACGAGGTGCCCGACCTCGACGACCAGGCGGTAGAAGGCGAAGTCGCGGAAGGTCGCGTAGCCGGCGGCATCGGGCTGCTTCGCGAGGAAGCGGCGGCGCGGCACCGCGTCTTCGGCCAGGCGCTCGAGGCGGCCGGCCAGGGTGACGCGCGCGCCGGTCAGCGGATCGCCGGAGGCGGCGGCGCCGGGCGCGCGCTCGTCGAAGAGGAGCGAGGCGCGCGGGTCGGACTTGAGGTTGCGGGTATGGGCGGCGAGGTCGGAGAGGAGCAGGACCGGCGAGCCGTCGGTATCGGTCGCGACCGTGACGAGGCTGACGAAGGGCGCGCCGGTCCCCGACGTCAGGGTCGCGAGCGCGGCCGCGCGGGCCTCGCGGACGAGCCGGCGGCTGGCGGCCACCGGCGAGAAGGCAGGCTTGTCTGTCATGGGGCGGGGTCCCTCTCCCGGACTGTGGGGCTGATCCTCTGCCCAAGACATGGGCAAGCGCCGGCCGATCGTCTATATGCAAGCGCCTTCCGGGCCGGGTCGACATCCGTAGGGCCCCGGACCCAACCGGCAGGAGACCATGCGCATCGTCCCCGTCCAAACCGCCGCCGGCGCGGCCGCGCCGCCGGCCCCGGCGCAGCCCCTGGCACGGCACCTCAAGGAGACCGTCACCCTGGCGTTGCCGATCATCGCGGCGCGCACGCTGATCCTCATCATGTTCGTCGTCGACACGATCATGTCGGGCTGGGCGGGGGCCGAGCAGCTGGCCTTCATGGGGCTCGGCGTCGCCCCGCAACTGGTGCTGATGCTGGTGGCGATCGGGGCCCTGCAGTCGGTCGTGGTGATGACCGCGCAGGCGCAGGGGGCGGGAGACGCGACGGGGACCGGCCGGATCTTCCGGGCGGGCCTCCTGCACGCGCTCGGCCTCGGGTTCCTGGTGCTGACCGCGTCGGTCTTCTCGGAAGCCTTCTTTCTCGCGACCGGGCAGGCGCCCGGGCTCGCGGCCGGGGCCGCGCGGGTGACCACCGCCTTCGCGTTCGGCATCCCGGGCATGCTGGCCTTCACGGCGACGAGCCTCTTCCTGGAGGCGACCGGACGGGCGCGGGTCGGCATGCTGATCCTGATCGCCGTCAACCTCCTCAACATCCCCCTGAACGGGGTCGTGGCGCTCGGCTGGGGCGGCTTCGTGGAGGCGAAGGGGGCGGTCGGGGCGGTCGCGGTGTCGTCCGTGCTGCGCTGGGCTTCGTTCCTGGCGGCGCTCGGATTCCTCCTGGCGGACGAGATCCGCAAGGGCGATCCGCGCCGGCTGATCGTGCCGGCCCGGGTCTGGGCGGCGGAGGCCGGGACGCTCGGCGGGGAGGCTGGCCGCCGGCTGCGCGCGATCGGGCTTCCGATGGGCCTCGCGCAGGGCGTCGAGAGCGCCGCCTTCGCGACGATCGTCTTCATCGCGGGCCTCCTCGGCACCACCGCGCTCGCCGCGCACCAGATCACCATGACGCTCGTCAGCCTCATCTTCATGGGCGCGGTCGGGATGGGGGGCGCGACGGCGATCCGGGTCGGCCGGGCGGTCGGCGCCGGGGCGCGGGCCGACGTGCCGCGGGCGGGCTGGACGGGGATCGGGCTCGGCGCCCTGGTGGCCCTGCCCTTCTCGGCCCTGTTCGCGACCGTCCCGGACGCGATCGCGCGCATCTACACGGACGATCCGGCCGTGCTGGCGATCACGCGACAGACCTTCCTGGTGGCCGCCACCTTCCTGTCGCTCGACGCCGCGATGGGCGTCGCCATGGGGGCGCTCCGGGGGACCGGCGACGTCTGGGTGCCGACCCTCATGCAGGCGTCCGCCTTCTGGATCGTGGCCGTGCCGGTGGCGTGGATCTTCTCGGCGGCGCTCGGGTTGGGTCCGGTCGGCCTACTCGGCGGAATCCTGGCCGGGACGATCGCGTCGCTCGCCTTCCTGCTGCCGCGCTTCAGCCGGGTGTCGCGCGGCCGGCTGGCGCGGCTGGCGTGAGACGGCGCGGGCGATTTGGCGGCGCGGCGCGTGTCGGGTATGGTCCCGCGTCATGATTTGATCGTATTCGCGCGGTTCGACACGGGTCGCCGCACGCGAATGCCGGTACGGAGCGCCACGTCCCGTCGCACTCCGGCAAGAAGAACGAGGACAGATCGACGATGCCCACCATCGCTCTGGTCGACGACGATCGGAACATCCTGACGTCCGTCTCCATCGCGCTCGAGGCGGAAGGCTATCGGGTGCAGACCTATACGGACGGCGCCTCCGCGCTCGACGGCCTCAGGGCCAATCCACCGGACCTCGCCATCTTCGACATCAAGATGCCGCGCATGGACGGCATGGAGCTCCTGCGCCGCTTCCGGCAGAAGTCGGAACTGCCGGTCATCTTCCTGACCTCCAAGGACGACGAGATCGACGAGCTCTTCGGCCTGAAGATGGGCGCCGACGATTTCATCCGGAAGCCGTTCTCGCAGCGGCTGCTGGTCGAGCGCGTCAAGGCCGTGCTCCGGCGCGCCTCGCCCCGGCTGGAAGGGGCGGTGAAGCCGACCGACCAGGCCAAGATCCTGGAGCGGGGGCAGCTCTCCATGGACCAGGAGCGGCACACCTGCACCTGGAAGGGGGAGCCGGTGACGCTGACCGTCACCGAGTTCCTGATCCTTTACGCGCTCGCCCAGCGGCCCGGCGTCGTGAAGAGCCGCAACGCCCTGATGGATGCGGCCTACGACGACCAGGTCTACGTGGACGACCGCACGATCGACAGCCACATCAAGCGGCTGCGCAAGAAGTTCAAGGCGGTCGACGACGACTTCGAGATGATCGAGACGCTGTACGGCGTGGGCTACCGCTTCAAGGAGGCCTGAGCGGACGGGCATGGATCAACGGGTCGAGGTCCGACCGGGCAAGTCGCGCGGGGCGCAGAAGCGGAAGCGTCCCTGGCGGGCGGGGATCCTGCGGGCCTGGCGCAACGCCGGGACAGCGATCTTCTCGAGCCTCACCCGCCGCATCGTCATCCTCAACCTCTTCGCCCTGATCGCGCTCCTGTCCGGCATCCTCTATCTGAACCAGTTCCGGGCCGGGCTGATCGACGCCCGGCTCGAAAGCCTGATGACGCAGGGCGAGATCATCGCGGCGGCGATCGCCGCGTCGGCGACCGTCAACACCGACCAGATCACGCTCGACCCCGACGAGCTCCTGCGCCAGGACCCGGCCGAGGCGCCCCCGGACGACGCCCTCGCGGCGCTGGACTTCCCCATCAACCCCGAGCGGGTGGCGCCGGTGTTGCGGCGGCTCGTGTCGCCGACCAAGACGCGGGCCCGCATCTACGACCGGGACGGCTTCCTGGTCATCGACTCGCGCGCCCTCTACCGCCGCGGCGATTTCGCCCCGAGCCAGTCGCCGGAGGACCAGCCCGACCAGGTGCGCTGGTTCGACCGCTTCGCCGAGGTGGTCTCCGCCTGGATGAGCGGGCGCCAGCTGCCGCTCTACAAGGAATACGGGGTGACCGGCGGCAAGGACTATCCGGAGGTCGCCCAGGCGCTGACGGGCGCCTCGGCATCGATCGTGCGGCGGACGGAGCGGGGCGAGCTCATCGTCTCGGTGGCGGTGCCGGTGCAGCGCGGGCGGACGGTGTTCGGCAGCCTCCTCCTCTCCACCCAGGGCGGCGACATCGACGCGATCGTGCGCGCCGAGCGGCTCGCCATCATCCGGGTCTTCCTGGTGGCGGCCGGGGTGACGATCCTGCTGTCGGTGCTGCTCGCCGGGACGATCGCGGGGCCGGTCCGGCGCCTGGCGGCGGCGGCCGACCGGGTGCGGCGCTCCGTCAAGGCGCGCGAGGAGATCCCGGACTTTTCCGACCGCGAGGACGAGATCGGGCACCTGTCGCGCGCCTTCCGCGACATGACCAACGCCCTCTACCTGCGTCTCGACGCCATCGAGCATTTCGCGGCCGACGTCGCGCACGAGCTGAAGAACCCCCTGACCTCGCTGCGGAGCGCGGTCGAGACCCTGCCGCTCGCCCGCACGGACGCCTCGCGGGCGCGGCTCCTCGAGGTCATCCAGCACGACGTGCGGCGGCTCGATCGCCTGATCTCCGACATCTCGGACGCCTCCCGGCTCGATGCCGAGCTCGCCCGCGAGGATGCCGTGCAGGTCGACATCGTCCGGCTCGCCGAGGCGGTGGTGTCGGTCCAGCACGAGATCGCGACGAAGCGCGGGCAGTCGGTGCGGCTCGCGGTGGATCCCGACCCGGAGCGCCGCCCGTTCCGGGTCCTCGGCCACGACAGCCGGCTCGGCCAGGTGATCACCAACCTGGTCGACAACGCGCGTTCGTTCTCGCCGGAGGACGCGGAGGTGCGGGTGACGGTCCGTCGCGACGAGGACATGGTCGAGATCCTGGTCGACGACGACGGGCCCGGAATCCGGCCGGACGCGGTCGAGCGGATCTTCGAGCGCTTCTACACCGACCGCCCCGAGCAGGAGGGCTTCGGCAACAACTCCGGCCTCGGCCTCGCCATCTCCAAGCAGATCGTCGAGGCCCACCAGGGCACCATCACGGCCGAGAACCGGACCGACGAGGAGGACGGGACCGTGCTCGGCGCCCGCTTCATCGTCCGGCTGCCGGCGTCATGACCCCGGCCGAGCACGGCTGCGTGGTGATCGTCGGAACCGTCGGCGTGCTGATCCGCGGCGCCTCCGGGGCGGGCAAGTCGACGCTCGCCCTCGATCTGGTCGACCTCGCCCGCACGCGCGGCCTCAATGCGGCCCTGGTGGCGGACGACCGGGTGCATCTGCAGGCGGCGGGCGGGCGGCTCGTGGCGCGCGCGCCGGCCGCCATCGCGGGGCTCGTGGAGGAGCGGGGCCGGGGCATCCTGGCGGCGTCGCACGAGCCGGCGGCGGTCGTGCGCCACGTGATCGACCTCGTCCCGGAAGGGCCGGAGCGCCTGCCTGAACCGGCGGCGCTCAGGGCCGTCGTGGCCGGCGTTCCGGTCCGGGCGACCACCCTGCGGGCCCTCGATCCGCGGGCCGCGCTCGCCGCCTTCCGGGCGGTCACGGACGCCACGGCATGAGCGGGACTTCTCTTGCGCTGCGAAATCGAGAAAATTTCGCGCTTGAACTTCCCCGCGGAGGCGACCATTTTTCCGGCCTCGGATCGGGGCACGCCCGAGACGTCGGATCCAACCGGCGCGGCACGGCGTACCCCTCGTGGAGCATGACCACATGATCGGTCTCGTCCTCGTGACTCACGGGGATCTCGCCAAGGAATTCGTCAAGGCGCTCGAGCATGTCGTCGGCCCCCAGCAGCAGATCGAGGCGATCTGCATCGGGCCGGAGGACGACATGGAACGCCGGCGGCAGGACATCCTCGACGCCGTCGAGCGCGTGAACGACGGCTCGGGCGTGGCGATCCTGACCGACATGTTCGGCGGCACGCCGTCGAACCTCGCGATCTCGGTGATGAACGGCGGCACCGTCGAGGTGGTGGCCGGCGTCAACCTGCCCCTGCTCGTCAAGCTCGCCAAGGTCCGTGCCGAGAAGCCGCTGATCACCGCGGTGTCGGACGCCAAGGACGCGGGGCGCAAGTACATCAACGTGGCGAGCCAGGTGCTCCAGGGCGGCTGAGGGCCACGGGGTCCGCTGCGCCGCCGGGGGCGTGACCGAAAGTCACAGGCGCTTATCGACTTTGCCGCGTTTTGCTCTCTACAATCGCCGCGCCGGCGGGAAGACCGGCGCGCCGGCCGGACGGGGCGGCCGCGGCGAGACGGGGAGACGGGGCCGGGCATGGACAGCGGAGAGGTCCTCGAAGGCGCTATCGTTCGCGACCTTCTGATCACCAACAAGCGCGGCCTGCATGCCCGGGCCTCGGCGAAGTTCGTCCAGCTGGTCGAAGGCTACGATGCAGAAGTGGCGGTCTCGAAGGACAGCCAGACGGTCGGCGGCACCTCCATCATGGGGCTGATGATGCTCGCCGCGAGCCCCGGGACCACGATCCGCGTCGCCGCTCGCGGACGGCAGGCGAACGAGGTCCTGGACGCCATCACGACGCTGGTCGAAGCCAAGTTCTACGAGGAATAGCCCACCCCGCCGCTCGGCGTCCTCAGCCCTCGATGCCGCCGTGCTGGCGGACGAGCGCCGCCATCGCGGCGGCTTCCTCGTCGCCCTCGGCCCGCAGGCCCTCGTCGACGCCGCGGCGGTCGGTCTCGGGGCGGTTCTGGCTGACCTTCCACTTGCCTTCGATCCGGGCGATCGGGATCTCCAGGCCGACGATGCCGCGCATCTGGGCGGCGATGAAGGGTGCGGGCGCGTCGTCCACCGACCAGGGCGCCGCGCGGCGCCCCTCGTGGATGTCGGTCAGCGCGGCGATCTGGGCGGCGAGCCAGGCCGGGTCCTCGATCGCCCGCATGGGGCCGTGGGCGTGGACCGTCGCGTAGTTCCAGGTCGGGACGACCTTGCCGGTCTCCCGCTTGGTCGCGTACCAGGACGGCGTGACGTAGTGGTCGACCGCCGAGAAGACCACGAGCGCCTCCCGCGCTCCGTCCGCCTCGCGCCAGACGGGGTTCGCCCGCGCCACATGGCAGCGCAGGGTGCCGAACGGACCGCGATCGGCGTCGAGCACGAAGGGGACCGGGTCGGCGGTGAGGCCGGCGGACCCGTGGACGACGAGCAGGCCGAGCGGGTGGGCCCGGATCAGCTCATGCTGGAGCGGTAGGTCGTCGACGGCGAAATGGGGCGGGCGATACATGAGCCGGAGTCCTGGAACCGACGTGCCATGGAAGCCCCTTTAGCACGGCGGCGCGTCCTTGGCTCCGGTCAACTCAGCAGGGCCACGAGCCAGCCCGGGTGGACCTGCGTCCAGCCGGCGAAACCCGCGAAGCCGAAGAAGGCGCCGAGCAGGCCGAGCAGGGTCGCCGCCCCGAAGAGCCAGCGGATGCGGACGAGGGCCGTGATGGCGAAGAGCGCGAGGGACACCGACATCATGGCGTCCGACAGGTCGAAGAGGTCGTCACGCTCGTTCAGGGCGTCGTAGTCGGCCTGGCGGGCCTTGGCCTTCTGGGCCGCCTCCTCGGAGCGGATCTTGAACGTGTCGCCGAGCTTCTGCCAGTCGGCGAGCGCCTTCGCGACCTGGTCGGGAACGGGTTCGGGCGTTAACGCCCTGGTCTGCTGGATGGTCGCCTCGACGATGACCCGGCGCTGCTGGCGTGCCTGGTACTCGTTCCAGTAGTCGAGCGTCTCGCTCTGGGCGCGCTGCATGCCCTGGACGATGTTGTCGTCCTTGACCTTCGAGACCGCCATGAAGGCGGAGATGAGCGCCACCGCGATGGCGATCATGCTGTTGAAGCGGTCGCGGCTCGCCGCGGATTCCGTCGTCGCGTCCACCATGCGGATCACGCCCCTGCCCTTGCGAGGCGCTGGCGATTGCCGCGCGAATGCGGCTGCCGCAAGGCTGTCGGCGGGCTGACGCCGCTCAGACCGGCGCCACCTCGACGGCCGTGCCGTAGGCCAGCACCTCGGTCAGGCCCTGGCCGATGTCGGTCGATTCGAAGCGGAAGCCGATGATGGCGTTGGCGCCGAGTCCGGCAGCGTCCGTCATCATCTTCTCGAAGGCCTGGCGGCGGGCCTGTTCGCAGAGCTCGGTGTAGATGGTGATGTTGCCACCGAAGATGGTCTGGATGGAGCCCAGGAAGTTGCCGATAATCGAGCGCGAGCGCACCACGATGCCGTGCGCGATGCCGATCTCGCGCACCACGCGATAGCGCTGGAAGCCGAAGGCGGTGGTGACGAAGTCGCTGCGGATCATGGGGCGCTCCCTGGCCGGCCGAACGCCGGGAGCTTAGGCACGGCCGCGTTTCGATCCGGTAACGACGCGGGCGCCAGAGCGGCCCGGCACTCGGCTCGGATCGGGACATAAAGAAATGTTTATGTCCTTATTGCCTTCACGGATCGCCTCGGGTATAAGCCGCCGCACGGTCCCCGCCCCGCGCAGGGACGTCCATTTTCCGGCCTTTCCGGCCCAAGGAGCCTTTGATGACGAAGACCCACGATTTCGCGGTCCGCGACCTGAGCCTCGCCGAGTTCGGCCGCAAGGAGATCGCCATCGCGGAAACCGAGATGCCCGGCCTCATGTCCGTGCGCCGCGAGTACGGCCCTGCGCAGCCGCTGAAGGGCGCCCGGATCGCCGGCTGCCTGCACATGACGATCCAGACGGCCGTGCTGATCGAAACCCTGCAGGCGCTCGGCGCCGAGGTGCGCTGGTCGTCCTGCAACATCTTCTCCACCCAGGACCACGCCGCGGCCGCCATCGCGGCCGCCGGCACGCCCGTCTTCGCCCACAAGGGCGAGACGCTGCAGGAGTACTGGGACTTCGTCGCCCGCACCTTCGATTGGCACGACGGCGGCGTGCCGAACATGATCCTCGACGACGGCGGCGACGCCACCATGTACGTCATCCTCGGCGCCGAGGCGGAGAAGAACTCCTCGATCCTCGACCATCCGAGCAACGAGGAGGAGGTCGCCTTCTTCGCGACCATCTGGAAGCGGCTGAAGACGCAGCCCGGCTGGTTCTCGAAGGTGCGCGAAGCGATCCGCGGCGTCTCCGAGGAGACCACCACGGGCGTGCACCGGCTCTACCAGCTGACCGAGCAGGGCCGCCTGCCCTTCCCGGCGATCAACGTCAACGATTCCGTCACGAAGTCGAAGTTCGACAACCTCTACGGCTGCCGCGAGTCCCTGGTCGACGCCATCCGGCGCGGCACGGACGTCATGCTGGCCGGCAAGGTGGCGGTGGTGTGCGGTTACGGCGACGTGGGCAAGGGCTCGGCCGCCAGCTTGCGCAACGGCGGCGCCCGGGTGATCGTCACCGAGATCGACCCGATCTGCGCGCTGCAGGCCGCCATGGAGGGCTACGAGGTCCAGACCATGGAGGACGTCGCGCCGGCAGCCGACATCTTCGTGACGGCGACGGGCAACAAGGACGTCATCACCATCGAGCACATGCGGGCGATGAAGAACAACGCCATCGTTTGCAACATCGGCCACTTCGACGCCGAGATCCAGGTGAGCGCGCTCCGCAACTACAAGTGGGACAACATCAAGCCGCAGGTGGACCACATCGAGTTCCCGGACGGCAAGAAGATCATCCTGCTCTCCGAGGGCCGGCTGGTGAACCTCGGCAACGCCACGGGCCATCCGAGCTTCGTCATGTCGGCGAGCTTCACCAACCAGACGCTGGCGCAGGTTGAGCTGTGGTCGAACCCGGACAAGTACGAGAACCGGGTCTACACCCTGCCGAAGACGCTCGACGAGAAGGTTGCGGCGCTGCACCTCGAGAAGCTCGGCGTGAAGCTCACCAAGCTCTCGAAGGAGCAGGCGGACTATATCGGCGTAACCGACCAGGGTCCGTTCAAGCCCGAACACTACCGGTACTGATCGATCGATCCCGGTAATACAAAATATAGAAAGCCGCGCGATCCCCTCGCGCGGCTTCATCATTTGCGGCCGACGCACTCTCCCCAGGGGTTCCGGGACACGGTATCTTCCGGTGATTCGTCGAGTTGCCGGGCCGGTCGGTTCTTCGCCCGGGGTCGGAACCCAAGCATCATCGGTCGATCGGACGCGGAGGACGCTCCAGCATGCGGGCGCGGAGGCGATGTCGGATTCGGACGGCAGTCCAGAGACTTGCCTCTGATCCGGCGATCCGGTTCGGGGTCCCGGGCCTCCTCGTCTCGGCCACGCCGGCCGCCGCTGCGCCGGAGGTGCTGGCGATCGGCTATTCGCACGAGATCGTCCTCGTCGCGACGCTGACCGGGGTGCTCACGGTCGCGGTCGCGAGCGCGGTCGGCATGATGCGGGCCCGGACGCGCTCCGAGCAGGAGATCGCCCGCCTCAAGACCGAGAACGCCGACCTCAAGGCCCAGGCCGACCGCGCCGAGGCGCTGCTCGACGCCGAGGACCAGATGGTGATGGTCTGGGGCCGGCCGGACGAGCCGCCCTTCGTCACCGGCGCCCTCGGGGCGGCCTCGGGCGCGCCGAAGGCGCGGGGGCAGTTCCTCGCCTTCGGGTCGTGGCTGGCGCACGAATCCGCCGCCGAGCTCGACCGGCGCATCGCGGCGCTGCGCGAGCGCGGCACGCTCTTCACCATCGAGCTCGCGACCAAGACCCACACCTTCGTGGAGGCGGCCGGTCGGATCGGCGGCGGGCGTCCCTTCGTGCGCTTCCGCGACCTGACGGGCGAGCGGCTGGCTTTCGCGGAGCTGAAGGACCGGCACCGCCGGCTGGGCCAGGACGTCGCCGCCATGCGGGCGCTGCTCGAGGCCATGCCGATGCCGGTCTGGGTCAAGGATCGCGCCGGGCGGCTGGTCTGGGTCAATCCGGCCTATGCGCGCGCGGTCGAGTCACCCGACGCCGCCAAGGCCGTGCAGGCGAACGCCGAACTGCTCGACCGGTCCGGCCTCGACACCGTCGACCGGATGCGGCAGGGGCAGGCGGCCGTCCATGCCCGGCTTCCGGTGGTCTCCGCCGGGACGCGGCGGATCTACGACGTGGTCGACGTCACCTCCGAGGCCGGCCAGGCCGGCATCGCCACGGACGTGTCGGACCTGGAGCGGACACAGGCCGAGCTTCGGCGCACCATCGACTTCCATGCCCGCACACTCGACCAGCTGGCGACCGCCGTGGCCATCTTCGGCGCCGACCGGCGGCTGCAATTCTATAACGCCGCCTACCGGTCGCTCTTCGGCCTCGACCCGGGCTTCCTCGACAGCAGCCCGGAGGACAGCCAGATCCTCGACCAGCTGCGCGCCGTGCGGAGGCTGCCGGAGCAGGCCGACTTCCGGCTCTGGAAGCGGGACATGCTGAGCGCCTACCAGTCGCTGGAGGCGCGCGAGCACTGGTGGCACCTGCCGGACGGGCAGACCCTGCGCGTGATCGCGAACCCGCACCCGCAGGGCGGCGTCACCTACGTGTACGAGAACGTGACCGAGCGGCTGGAGCTGGAGAAGCGCCACAACGCGCTCGTCCGCGTGCAGGGGGAGACGCTCGACCATCTGACCGAGGGCGTCGCGGTGTTCGGCTCGGACGGACGCCTGCGGCTCTGGAACCCGCGCTTCGCGGCGCTCTGGCACCTCGACGACGCCGCGCTGGCCAACCGGCCGCATATCGGGGACGTGGTGCGGGCCTGCTCGTCCCTCTATCCGGACGTTCCCACCTGGGACCGGATCAAGGTCGCGGTCGCGGGGCTGGCGGAGAACCGCACCCGGCTGGAAGGCCGCATGGAGCGGCGCGACGGCAGCGTGCTCGACGTCAGCACCGTTCCGCTGCCGGACGGCGCCACCCTGGTCACCTTCGTCAACGTGACCGACACGGTCAACGTCGAGCGCGCGCTCATGGAGAAGAACGACGCGCTCGAGGAGGCGGACCGGATCAAGACCGACTTCGTCGGCCTCGTCTCCTACGAGCTCCGCTCGCCGCTCACCAACATCATCGGCTTCGCGCACCTGCTCGCGGACGAGAAGACGGGGTCGCTGAACGACCGGCAGCGCGACTACGCCGGCCACATCATGACGTCGAGCCAGGCGCTCATGGTGATCGTCGACGACATCCTGGACCTGGCGACCATCGACGCCGGCATCATGAAGCTCGATCTCGTCGAGATCGACATCGCGGGTGCGATCGGCGAGGCGATCGAGGGCGTGAAGGACAGGCTCGACGCCAAGTCGATCCACCTGTCGACCCGTGTCGACGCGCAAGCCGGCACCTTCCTGGGCGACGGCAAGCGCATCCGGCAGGTGCTCTTCAACCTGCTGTCCAACGCGATCCGCTTCTCCGAGGAGGGCGGAGAGGTGAGGCTGCGCGCCGAGCGCGACCGCGGGGCGCTGGTGATCACCGTCGAGGACGACGGCATCGGCATCCCGGAATCGGAGCTGAAGTCGGTGTTCAGCCGCTTCCACGCGCGCCGGCAGGGGCCGCATCGGGGCGGGGCCGGGCTCGGGCTCTCGATCGTGAAGAGCTTCGTCGAGCTGCACGAGGGCAGCGTGACGATCGAGTCCGAGGAGGGGCGCGGCACGTCCGTGATCTGCCGCTTGCCGGAGCGTCCGCAGGGCGGCACGGTGCCGGACCGCGGCCTGACCGCGGCGGAGTGACGGGCGTGACGGCATCGGGGACGGGGTTCGCCCTCGCCATCGACCTCTGCGACGAGGACGCGACGCGGCGCCTCGCCGAGGACATCGCGCTGGCGCTGCGCGCCGGAGACGTGGTGGCGCTGGCGGGCGACCTGGGGGCCGGCAAGACCACCCTGGCCCGCGCGATCCTGCGCACGCTCGCCGACGACCCTGACCTCGAGGTGCCGAGCCCGACCTTCACGCTGGTGCAGGACTACCCGCTTCGGCGCTTCGCGGTCTTCCACTTCGACCTCTATCGTATCGGCAGCCCCGAGGACCTGGTCGAGATCGGCTTCGACGAGGCGTGCCGGAGCGGCGCCGTGCTGGTCGAATGGCCGGACAAGGCCGGGGACCTCCTGCCCGCCGACGCGCTCAGGGTGGATCTCTCGGAGGGCGCCGGGCCGGATGGACGGAGGGCGCGCCTGTCGGCGCCGGCAGGCCGCTTCTCGGAGCGGCTGGCGCGCTCGGCGGCGATCCGGGACTTCCTCGCCGGGGCCGGCTGGGGCGGCGCGGCGCGGCGCTACCTGCAGGGGGACGCGTCGACGCGCGCCTATGAGCGGGTCCGGCTCGGGGAGGCGGGGCGGATCCTGATGGACCAGCCCGCCGAGGCGGACGACGAGGCCGGGCGGTCGCGGGTGGCGGCGCTCAGGGCCGCCAAGCTCGCCGAGGATACGCGACCCTTCCATGCCTTCGCGCTCGGGCTGGCGGCCTGCGGCTTTTCGGTGCCGGAGATCCACGCCCACGACCCCGAGCGCGGCTTCATGCTGATCGAGGATCTGGGGCGGGAGGTCTGCATCGAAGGGGATCCGCCGGCGCCGGTCCGGGAGCGCTACCGCGTGGCCGTCGAAGTGCTCGCGGCCCTGCATGGCATGGACCTGCCGACGGTGCTGCCGGACGGGACCGGAGGCACCTATGCGATTCCGCGGCTGGAGCGCCGAAACCTCGTCGCGGAGGTGACGATCCTGCTCGACTGGGGCATCCCGTACCTGCTCGGCCGGCCGACCACGGGAGAGGAGCGGGAGAGCTTCCTCGCCGTCTGGGAGCCGCTCTTCGACGAGATCCTCGCCGGGCCGGCGACTTGGTGCCTGCGCGACTACCACTCGCCCAACATCCTCTGGCTGCCGGAGCGCGAGGGACTGCGCCGGCTCGGGATCCTCGACTTCCAGGACGCGGCGCTCGGGCACCCGGCCTACGACGTCGCCTCGCTCGCGCAGGACGCGCGCATCACCGTGCCGGCGGAGATCGAGGCCGAGCTGCTCGCCCACTACGTGGCGCTGCGCGCGGCGGCGGATCCGGCCTTCGACGCGGCCGCGTTCCGGCGGGCCTACATGATCCTGGCGGCACAGCGCAGCACGCGGCTGGTCGGCCAGTTCGTGCGGCTGCTCAGGCGCGACGGCAAGCCGGGCTACATGCGGCACTACCCGAGGCTGTGGGAGTATCTCGGCCGTATCCTCGGCGAGGAGGTTTTGCGGCCGTTGAAGCTCTGGTATGACGCCCGCGTGCCGGAGGCCGCCCGATCGGGCCCCGGCGCCTGACGCCCCAAGCCCAGGACGCTTTCCATCCCCATGACCGTGACCACTCCGAAACGCCCGACCGTCGCGATGGTGCTCGCCGCCGGGATCGGCAAGCGCATGCGGCCGCTGACGGCCACCACCCCGAAGCCGCTCATCGAGGTGGCCGGCAAGTCGCTGGTCGACCACGGGCTCGACCGGCTGGCGGCCGCCGGGGTGACGAAGGCGGTGGTCAACGTGCACTACCTCGCGGACCTGGTGGAGGTGCACGTCTGCAAGCGCAGCAGGCCGGAGATCGTCATCTCGGACGAGCGCGAGAAGCTCCTGGAGACCGGCGGCGGGATCGCCAAGGCGCTGCCTCTCCTCGGGAACGAGCCCTTCTTCGTCTACAATTCCGACAGCTTCTGGATCGAGGGCGTGGCCAGCAATTTCGACATCCTGGCCGACTTCTGGGATCCGGCGCGGATGGACATGCTGCTCCTGCTGTCGCCGACCGTCACCGCGGTCGGGTACGACGGGACGGGGGATTTCATCATGGATCCGCTCGGCCGTCTCGAACGCCGGCTGGAACGACAGGTCTCGCCCTACGTCTATGCCGGGGTGGCGATCATGAGCCCGACGGCGTTCGAGGCCTGTCCGGCGGGAAAATTCTCGCTGAACGTGCTCTTCGACCGGGCGATCGAATCGGGCAGGTTGTACGGCGTGCACATGGACGGCATCTGGCTCCATGTCGGCACCCCCGAGGCGATCCGCGAGGCGGAGGACGCCATCCGGCACAGCGCGGCGTGAGCGGAGCCTCCGCGATCGCGCCCGACCGCGGAGACCGAATGCCAGACCCGAGCCCGAGACCCCGCGTCTTCACCATCGCGCCGTCGCGCCCCTTCCTGCCGACCCTGGTCGCGGCCCTCATGGACGGGCGGCTCGTCCCGGGCTTCGGCCGGGATAGCGGGCCGCTGGCGCTCGCCGACGCGACCATCCTGGTGCCGACCCGTCGCGCCGCCCGGGCCCTGCGCGAGGTCTTCCTGGAGGCGCTCGGCGGCCGGGCCGCAATCCTGCCGGTGATCAAGCCGCTCGGCGATCTCGACGAGGACAGCCTCGTCATCGACCGGGCCGCCTTCGCGCGCGACCTGACGCCCGAGATGGACGGCGTGGCGCGCCTGCTCGGGCTCTCGCGGCTGGTCGCCGCCTGGTCGTCGAAGGTGGCGGGCCTGCTCGTCAATCCGGTGACCGAGGCCTCCCCGACCTTACCGGCCTCGCCCGCGGAGGCCGTCCATCTCGCCCGCGCGCTCCTGGCGCTCCTCGACCAGGTCGAGACCGAGGCGGCCGACTGGAGCCGGCTCTCGTCGATCGTGCCGGAGGACCACGCGGGCTTCTGGGCGCTGACGCTGAGGTTCCTGGAGATCGTCTCCGAGACCTGGCCGGCGGTGCTGGCCGAGCGCGGCCTCGTCGATCCGGCGAAGCGGCGCAACCGCCTGATCCGCGAGGAGGCGCGCCGGCTCGCGGAGCATCCGCCGGCCGGACCGATGATCGTGGCCGGCTCGACCGGCTCGATCCCTGCGACCGCCGACCTCATTCGCGCCATCGCCCGCCTACCCCAGGGTGCGGTCGTGCTGCCCGGCCTCGACCGCGACCTCGACGCGGAGTCCTGGGCCGCCATCGGGGCGCCGGACGACCCCGAGCGTCGCCCGGTGCCCGGACACCCGCAATACGGCCTGAAGCTCCTGCTGGCGCGGCTCGGGATCGACCGCGACGGCGTGGACGACCTCGACCCCGAGCCGTCCGCCGCCCTGCGGCTCCGGGCGCGCGCCGTGTCCGAGGCCCTGAAGCCGGCCGGGACGACGGAGACCTGGAAGGACTTCGCCCGGGAGGTCCGTCCGACCGGGGGCCTCGGCGCGGCCTTCGAGGGCGTGTCGCTCGTGGAGGCGCGATCGGACAGTGAGGAGGCCCTGGCGATCGCGGTGGCGCTCCGGGAGGCGCTGGCCGATGAAGGCCGGACCGCGGCGCTGGTGACGCCCGACCGGGATCTCGCCCGCCGCGTCTCGGCGGAACTGGGACGCTGGGGCCTCGCGGTCGACGATTCGGCGGGCGTGCCGCTCCTGTCGACGCCGCCCACCGTACTGGCGCGGCTCGTCGCCGAGACGGCGACCGGCGGCTTCGCGCCCGTCACCCTGGTGGCCTTGCTGCAGCATCCGCTGGCCGCCTTCGGCCTTCCGCGGGCCGCGGCGCGCGGGGCGGCACGGGCGCTCGAGCTCGCCTGCCTGCGCGGCCCGCGTCCCCGCTCGGGCTCGGCCGGCCTGCGGGAGGCCTTCGACCAGGCGCGCCACGACGCGGGGGCACGCGTCCGCAGCCAGCCGGCCGCGCGCCTGAACCTGCAGCAGGCCGACTGGGCGGCGGCCGAGGACCTGCTCGACCGGCTCACGGACGCGCTCGGTGGCCTCGAGGCCCTCGCGCTCGCGCCCGGCCTCAATCCGCTCGCGGACTTCGCCGGCGCCCATGCCGAAGCCGTCCGGGCCGCGGCTGCGGACGAGGAGGGGTCGGACGCGCGGCTCTTCGAGGGCGAGGCCGGGGAGGCGCTCGCGTCCGCGCTCGCCGGGCTCGTCGCCGCGTGCCGGGACACCGAGAACCGGATGGAGATCGGCGGGCGCGACTATCCGCCCGTCTTCGAGGCCCTGATCGGTCCGCAGCCGGTCCGGCGGCGGGCGGGCGCGGATGCGCGGCTCGCCATCTGGGGGCCGCTCGAAGCGCGGCTGCAGTCGGTGGACCGTCTGATCCTCGCCGGGCTCGACGAGGGCACCTGGCCCGCCTCGGCGCGCAGCGACCCCTGGCTGTCCCGGCCCATGAAGGGCGACCTCGGCCTGGAGCCGCCGGAGCGCCGGATCGGCCTCGCCGCCCACGACTTCGCCCAGGGAATCGGGGCCCGGGAGGTAATTCTCGCCCGGGCCGTGCGGTCCGGCGGCGCGCCGACCGTGCCGTCGCGCTGGCTGCAGCGGCTGACCGCCGTCGTCGACCGAGCGACGCTTTCGGCCATGCGGGCGCGGGGCGAACGGCTGCTCGGCCTCGCGCGCGATCTCGACCGCCCGGCGGTCACGAGGCCGCGGCCGGTGGCGCGGCCCGCGCCGGTGCCGCCCCTCGAGGCCCGGCCGGACCGGCTGTCGGTCACCGAGATCGAGACCTGGATCCGCGACCCCTATGCCATCTATGCCCGCCGCATCCTGAAGCTGGAGCCGATCGAGGCGCTCGCGGCGGCGCCCGACGCGGGCGACCGGGGATCGATCGTGCACGCGATCCTGGAGCGCTTCGTGGAGGGCTGGCGGCCGGAGCCGGCGGAGACCGCGCTGGAGCGCTTCCTGAGCTTCGCCGAGGACGCGCTCGCGCCGCACTCCGCCTTTCCGGAGGTGGTCGCCCTGTGGCGGCCGCGGCTGGCGCGGATCGGGCGATGGTTCCATGCCTTCGAGCTCGGCCGGCACCCGGACGTGGCGGCCCGCATCCTGGAGTCGCGCCAGGCGATGGAGCTAGCCCTGCCTGGCGGCCCCTTCACGCTGACCGGCCGGGCGGACCGGATCGACGTGATGTCGGACGGCAGCGTGGCGGTCCTGGACTACAAGACCGGGACCCTGCCGAGCACCCGCCAGGTGAAGGTCCTGCTCGCGCCGCAGCTGCCGCTCGAGGCCGCGATGGTGAGGGCCGGCGCCTTCGGGGCGGATCTCGCCGGCCGGACGGTGTCGGACCTGCTTTACGTCAAGCTCTCGGGCTCGGGCGAGGGCGGCGAAGCGCGGCTGGCGGCCGGGAAGCCGGCCAGGGGCGAGGTGCCGCCGACGCCCGACGAGCTCGCCGAGGCGGCGCTCGCCAAGCTCATCGGCCTCGTCGCGCTCTACCGCAGGCCCGGCCAGGGCTATCCGTCGCGGCCGCGGATCCAGTTCTCGCGGCGGATCGACGGACCCTACGACCACCTCGCCCGCGTCAAGGAATGGGCGGCCGGCCAGGGAGGCGAGGAATGAGCGCGCGCATCGTCGCGGTGCCGGAGGATACCCGGCGGCGCCAGCGGATCGCGGGGGACCCGTCCGCGTCGGCCTGGGTCTCGGCCAATGCCGGATCGGGCAAGACCTGGGTGCTGAGCCGCCGGGTGATGCGGATCCTGCTCGCCGGGACGCCGGCCTCGCGCATCCTCTGCCTGACCTTCACCAAGGCCGCGGCGGCGACGATGTCGAACCGGGTGTTCCAGGAACTCGCCGCCTGGGCCACCGCACCCGACGAGGCGATCGGCCCGGCCATCGAGGCGGTCACCGGGGTCGTGCCGGACGAGGCGGAGCGGCGGCGGGCGCGGCGGCTCTTCGCCGAGGCGATCGAGACGCCGGGCGGGCTCAAGATCCAGACCATCCACGCCTTCTGCGAGCGCGTCCTGCAGCAGTTCCCGCTCGAGGCGGACCTCGCCGGCCAGTTCGAGATCCTCGACGAGGGCGGGGCGCTCGACCTCGTGCGCAGGGCGCGGGACGGCGTGCTGGTGCGCGCCGCGGAGGCGCCGCCGGGAAGCCCCCTGGCGGCCGCCTTCGCGCAGGCCATGGAAGCGGCCGGCGAGGACGGGTTCCTGTCGGCCCTCGACGAGGTGGTGGCCCGGCGCGACCTGATGCAGGAGGCGCTGCTGGCCGCCGAATCGACGGGCCGCAGGTTGGAGGACGCGGTCGCCGGGGCGCTCGGCGTGGCGCCGGGCGATAGCATCGTGGCCGTGGACGCCGCGGTCGCCCGCTCGCCGGAGCTCGCCGGCGGCGTCCTGGCGAGGCTCGTCACGGAACTGCGCCGGAGCGGACCGAAGTGCCAGGACCTCGCCGACAAGCTCGAGGCCGGCGCGGCGGCGCCCGACAGCGCGGACGGGCGGGCGGCCTGGCGCGACGCCTTCTTCCGCAAGGACGGCGAGCCGCGGCAGGCGAAGAGCCTCGCCGCCAAGGCGGTGCAGCAGGCGATCCCGGGCCTCGTGGAGATGTTCGAGCGGGAGATCGCGCGGCTCGAGGGGTTGGCGGACCGGACCGCCGGCCTCAGGGCCTTTGCGGCCTCGCGCGCGCTGATCGTGCTCGGCAACGCGGTCATCGCCGACTACGAGCGGGCCAAGCAGGCGCGCGGCGCGCTCGACTTCGACGATCTCGTCGGCCGGACCGCCAGGCTCCTGGCGCGCTCCGACGCGGCGGCCTGGGTCCAGTACAAGCTCGACCAGGGGATCGACCACATCCTGGTCGACGAGGCGCAGGACACGAGCCCGCGCCAGTGGCGGATCGTGCGCCAGCTCGCCGACGAGTTCTTCGCCGGCGAGGGCGCCCGGCCGCGCCGGCGCACCATCTTCGCGGTCGGCGACGAGAAGCAGTCGATCTACTCGTTCCAGGGCGCCTCGCCGCGGGAATTCGGCGAGAGCCGGAGCTTCTTCCTGGCACGGGCGCGGTCGGCCTCGGCCACGTTCGAGCCGGTGACGCTCGACCTGTCGTTCCGCTCCACCCCCGATGTGCTGGCGGCGGTGGACCGCGTCTTCGCGAGCCCCGCCCTGCGGGCCGGCGTGACCCAGGATGGCGGCTGGCAGGACCACGTGGCGGTGCGCCGCGACGACCCGGGGCTCGTCGAGATCTGGCCGGTGGTCGAGCCGGTCAGGGTCGAGGAGCCCGAGGACTGGTCCCTGCCCATGGACCTGATGCATGTGGAGGCGCCGCCGCTGCGGCTGGCCCGGCGCATCCGCGACGAGATCGCGGCCCTGACGGCGCCGGACTTTCGGCTGGAGGGCACGGGCCGGTGCGTCCGCCCGCGTGACATCCTGGTGCTCGTGCGCAAGCGCGGGGCCTTCGTGGAGGCCATGAACCGGGTGCTGAAGGAGGCCGGCATCCCGGTCGCGGGGGCCGATCGGCTGGTGCTCACCGAGCATATCGCGGTCGAGGACCTGATGGCGCTCGGGCGGGTGATGCTGCTGCCCCAGGACGACCTGTCGCTGGCCGCGGTGCTGAAGAGCCCTCTGTTCGGGTGGGACGATGAGCGGCTCTACCGGGTGGCGGCCGCGCGGCAGCGGCGGGAGGGGTTGCAGGAGGCTCTGTTCCGGCTCGCCGCGGAGGACACGGTCCTCGCCGAGACGGCCGAACGCCTGAAGGCCTGGCGGCGGCGGGCCGACCTCGTCCCGCCCTTCGAGTTCTTCGCCGGCATCCTGTCGGCCGACGGGGCGCGGCGGCGCTTCGTCGAGCGGCTCGGACCGGAGGCGGAGGACGTGATCGAGGAGTTCCTGGCCGCCGCGCTCGCCCACGACCGGGTGGAGGCGCCGAGCCTCGCCGGCTTCCTGCATGCGCTGGAGGCGGCGCCGCCGGAGATCAAGCGCGAGATGGACGAGGCGCGCGACGAGGTGCGCGTCATGACGGTCCATGGCGCCAAGGGGCTGGAGGCGCCGGTCGTCTTCCTGGTCGACGGCGGCTCCAAGCCGGTCAGTTCCGGGCACGAGCCCAAGATCCTGGCCCTGCCGATCCCGGGGGTGCCCGGGGCGGTGCCGGTCCCGGTCTGGTGTCCCTCGCGGCAGACGAAGTCGGGCCGGATCCTGGAGGCCCTGGACGGGTGGCGGCGGGAGGCCGAGGAGGAGTACCGGCGGCTCCTCTATGTCGCCATGACGCGGGCCGCGGACCGGCTCTACGTGACCGCCCATCAGGGCGGCCGGCCGCTCGACGAGGCCTGCTGGTACCGCTCGATCGAGCGGGCCCTGGCGGACGAGGCCGAGGCGGTCGCGGCGGAGGGCCAGGTCGTCGCGCGACGCTGGCGGAGCGGCACGCGACCGCCGGTCGCCGCGGAACCGGAGGCTGCGGCCGGCGAGGCTCCCGCCCTGCCGCTCGTGCCGCCGTGGCTCCACGAGCCGGCGACGCCGGAGCGGAGCCTCGG
This sequence comes from Prosthecomicrobium sp. N25, assembly GCF_037203705.1. Taxonomy (NCBI): domain Bacteria; kingdom Pseudomonadati; phylum Pseudomonadota; class Alphaproteobacteria; order Hyphomicrobiales; family Kaistiaceae; genus Prosthecomicrobium; species Prosthecomicrobium sp. N25. Next base: position 651,376 of record NZ_JBBCAT010000001.1, on the reverse strand, counting down.
CCTGCTCCGGCCGTCCAGGGCGCTCGCGGAGATCGAGGCGAAGGACGGCCTGCCGGCCTTTCCGGCGACCAGCGCCTTCGAGGCGGCGCTCGCTCCCGAATCGACCGAGATGCGGCGCGGGCGGGTGGTCCACAAGCTCCTGGAGGTTCTGCCCGACATGGCGCCGGCGGAACGGCAGGCGGCGGCCGTCCGCTTCGTCCGGTACGTCATGCCCGAACTCGCCGAGGACGGCGCCGCCGGGGTGGCCGGGGAGGTCCTGGCGGTTCTGGAGGCGCCGGCCTTCGCGGCGGCGTTCCGGCCGGGGTCACGCGCCGAGGTGGCGATCGTCGGGACGGTCCAGGGACCCGACGGGCCGCTCGCCGTCTCCGGGCAGATCGACCGGCTGGCGGTCGACGACGGCGAGGTGCTGGTGGTCGACTTCAAGACCAACCGGCGGCCGCCGACCGATTCGGCCGGAATTCCGCGCGAGTATGTGGCTCAGATGGCCGTCTACGGCCGGCTGCTCGCCGATCTCTTCCCCGGCCGGCGGATCCGCGCCGCGATCCTGTGGACGGCCGGGCCGCGCCTCACCGAGATCCCGCCCGGCGAGCTCGCCGAAATGCTCGGCAAGCTCGCCGTTTCGTGACGATCCGTCCCGCCCGCGCGGCAGGGCTGTTGCCTTGACGGGTCGGACGGCCGTTCCTACCTTCGCGCCATTCCCCCGACAACACGGGCGCCCACGGCCCCGACCGGAAAGGCAATCCCATGGCGACCGAGAAGACCACCGATTCCTCCTTCGAGTCCGACGTGCTGAAGTCCGGCGAGCCGGTCTTGGTCGACTTCTGGGCGGAGTGGTGCGGCCCGTGCCGGACGATCGCCCCCGCGCTCGAGGAGATCTCGGGCGAGATGGCGGGCAGCCTGAAGGTCGCCAAGCTCAACATCGACGACAACCCGAACACGGCGGTCCGCTACGGGGTGCGCTCGATTCCGACCCTTATCCTGTTCCGGGACGGCAAGCCGGCCGCCAACCTGGTCGGCGCCTACCCGAAGGGCAAGATGGTCGAGTGGATCAAGAACAACATCGCGTGACGGTGCCGACAGCTCGGCAGGTGGACGCCCCGGCCCCTCGGCCGGGGCGTTTTCGTTCGCGCGACCCGGTCTCCGCCGCGCGCGGGGCGCGCGGCGCGCTTGATTTCGGGCGCGGGAACCGCCAAATCGAGGCCGACCCGTTCCACCTTCCCCAATGATCCGAGGACGCCATGACTGACGAGACCCGTTCCACCGCCGCGGCGCAGGCGGAGGCCGCCGCGGCTGCCCGCGCGGACGCGGTGGCCGGCGCGAGCGCGTCGGGCCAGGCCGAGGCGCAGGCCGGCGCGGATGCGGCCGGGCAGCTCGCCGCCGAGAATGCCGAACTCAAGGACAAGGTGCTGCGCACGCTCGCCGAGATGGAGAACCTGCGACGCCGGACCGAGAAGGAGGTCAAGGACGCGCGAGACTACGCGGTGACCAGCTTCGCGCGCGAGCTCCTGGGCGTGGCGGACAATCTCGCCCGCGCCCTGGCGGCGCTGCCGGCCGAGTTGCGCGAGGGCGCGGAAGGCGGGCTGAAGGCCCTCGTCGACGGCGTCGATATGACCGGCCGCGAGCTGACGCGCACCATGGAGAAGCACGGGGTGCGCAAGCTCGACCCGATGGGCAGCCGCTTCGACCCGCACCTGCACCAGGCCATGTTCGAGATCCCCAACGCCGAGGTGCCATCCGGCACGGTCGTGCAGGTCCTGCAGGAGGGCTATGTGATCGGCGACCGGGTGCTCCGCCCGGCGCTCGTCGGCGTATCCAAGGGCGGGCCCAAGGGCGCGGCTCCGGCCCCCGAGGCGGCCGAGCCCGGCGCGACGGTCGACAAGACGGCCTGACGGCCGACGGGCCGGAGGGCGGAGGGGGCGGGCGATCCGCCCCTTTTTCGTGTCTACTGCGTGCCCCGAAGCTCGGCCAGGCTCGCCGGGGGTGTGGTCGGGACGGCCGCGCGCTCGGCCCGCACGCGCCAGACCCGGAGCGGTCCGTCGCCGGGCAGCGGCTCCAGCCAGGGCGGGACGTCGCCCCGCATGAGCCGCGCGAGGAGGCCGTCGGGGTCGCGGCGCAGGATGACGCCGGTCTCGTCGTCGTCCGGGCAGGCGGCCAGGTAGTCGACCCGGCGGCGGGCCGCGATCGACTTCGCGGCCTCCAGCGTGCCGCCCAGGGCCGCGAAGGCGTCCAGGATGCCGGCGGCATTCCGATGATAGGCGGCCGCGACCGCGGCATGGTTCGTATGGACCAGGAGGGCCGCGCCGAGGTTCGTGGGCGCGAGCACCACGCCCTTCGGCAATCCCGCCAGGGTCGCGAAGCTCCGGCGATCGACGCAGAGCCGCTGCCCCTCGTTGGCGAGGGCGGACACCGGCGCCGGGGCCATATCGCCGCCGGCGAGGCGCTGCCGGAGGGCCGCGTAGACGTCCGGGGCGAGCGTGATCAGGTATTGGTTCGGCACGAGGTAGGCCGCGATCAGGATCCCGGTGGCGAGCGCCGGCCCGCGCGCCTCGCCGAAGCGGCGGGCGGCGAGCACGAGGAGCACCAGGGCCGGCACCGCGAAGGCGGCTGAGAAGATCGCCGCCCGCACCTGCCAGGCCGAAAGGGCGACCGAGACGGCGAGCACCGCCGCCACGAGCGCCCAGGCGAAGCGGTCCGGCGCGCCGGCCCGGCGCCAGGCGAGGAGCGTCACGGCGAGGGCCAGGAGCGGGACCGCGAAGTAGCGCAGGAGCTCGGCGGGCGCCTCGACGGCGAGCTGGCGGACGTTGCGGGCCTCGGCGACGAGGTCGAGCCAGATCGGCACGATGCGCGGGTCGACCTCCGCATAGGGGCCGGCGAGACAGGCCGGGGCGCTGGCGATGACGGCGGCGAGCGCCACGGCGCCGAGCGCGCCGAGCGCGGCCAGGCGCAGGGACAGGCGGCTCTGCGGGGCCATCAGGGTGAGGCCCGCCAGCCCGGCGCCGGCGATCAGGGCGGCGGCGACGTAGGGCAGAGAGGCGACGTCGCAGTCCGTCGCGAGCCAGGCCGAGGTCGGGGCGGCGGTCATGCGCTGAAGGGCCATGCCGGCCGCGAAGGCGAGGCCGAAGCCCCGGGCGCCTTCCGCGAAGCGCGCCGGCTCGAGGGCCCAGGCGAGCGCGATGACGGCGCCCGCCACCGCCACCACCGGCAGGGTCTCGAGCCCGACCGCCAGCATGACGGCCGCGATCGCGCCGGCGGCGGCGCCGAGCGCGGGCGTCCGGTCGAGCCGGCTCGCGGCGGCGAGGAGCGCGACCGACAGCGCGAGCTGGACGCCGTGATGGTCGATGTTGCCCGGCATCATCATGGCGAGCGCGGGCGCGGCGAAGATCCCGAAGGCGAGCGCGGTCAGCGTCGCCTCGGCCCCGAGCAGGCGGCGGCAGAGCGCGACGAGGGCGAGGAGGTAGGGCCCGAGCACCAGCACCGGCCAGAGCGCGAGCGCGAGCGTCTCGGCCCCGGCGCGGCCGGCCCAGGGCTCGGCGATCAGGATCATGCGCGAGATCGGCCAGTCGAC